>CABVBV010000055.1 GCA_902496595.1 uncultured Eubacteriales bacterium
TGCTTGCGGTGGCGGGCTGGTTCTTCACGTTTTTGCTGAGCGTTTCCGCCGCCGTTCTCGGCATTGCGGCGGCTGTGCTGGGGCTGCTCGGGCTGGCCATACTCATCCTTGACAGCGCCGTGAACGGTATAATAGTGCTGGGCGTCGCCTTCCTCATAAGCCCCTACGGGCTGCCGATGCTCGCTGCGTGGCTCATAGCTCAGCTGCACGGGCTGCGGTACGCCATCCAGGACGCCGTGTACGGCTGAGGGGGTGGCGGCATAGCGGTAACGCGGATCATACCCATGCACGGCGGCAAGAGCGTGGCTTCAGCGCTCAAGCTCCGCACGGACTATGCAATGAATCCGGATAAAACTGAAAACGGAAAACTTATCTCCGCGTTCGCCTGTGACCCACACACGGCGGACGCGGAGTTTTTGCTCTCCAAGCGGCAGTACAGGCAACTCACAGGCCGCGAGCAGACGAGCGACGTCATAGCCTACCAGGTGCGCCAGTCCTTCAAGCCGGGCGAGGTCACGGCGGAGGAGGCCAACCGCATCGGCGTGGAGTTCGCCGAGCGCTTCCTCAAGGGCAAACACGCCTACATCGTCTGCACCCACACTGACCGGCGGCACATCCACAACCACATCATTTTCAACTCCACGACGCTCGACTGCCGGGGCAAGTTCAACAACTTCTGGGGCAGCTCGCGGGCGGTACGCTCTCTCAGTGATACGCTCTGCATCGAGCACGGGCTCTCTGTTGTGGAGGCTCCGAAGCGCCGCGGCAAGAGCTACAACAAGTGGCTCGCGGAGCAGAAGCCGAGCCTGCTCATAGACATCCAGGCCAAGCTCTCCGAGGGCAAAGGCGCGGGCTATGAGCGCTGGGCGAAGGTGTTCAACCTCAAGCAGATGGCACAGACCATAAACTTTCTCAAAGAGAACGGCGACATGGACTTCGATGAACTCTCGCGCAGAGCCGAGGCCGCGAGCGAGAAGTGCAGCGCCCTGACTGAGAAGCTGAAGACGACGGAAGCGCGTATGTCCGAGGTCGAGGAGCTGAAAAAGCAGGTCATAAACTACCTGCGGACGCGAGAGACCTTCCGCGCGTACAAAGCCTCCGGCTACTCGAAACGGTATTATGCCGAGCACGAGCAGGATATCCTTCTGCACCGCGCGGCAAAGAAGGCGTTCAATGACCGTGGCCTGAAGAAGCTGCCCACGGTCAAGGCTCTCCAAGCCGAGTACGCCTCCCTCCTCGCAGAGAAGCGAGCCGCATACCCGGCCTACCGCGAGGCCAGAGCCGAGATGAAAAAGCTGCTGACCTTTCGCGCCAACGCCGAGGCTATACTTTGTGGAAAGGAATGCGTTGCTAATACGCCTTCTAAATACGGGCATAGATGAAAGCGGTACACTTGTCATTTTACACAAGCAGTCATGTGCCTTCTGGTGCTAATATACAAAATCATTGTTTTAGCATCTGTGTTTTGTTTTAAATCGACGATTTCTCTTGACATATCTCTATGCTTGTGTAATAAAATAGTTTTTGTAAAGCGCTTAACTAAGCGCGACGGAGGGATTTGGGATGAGCAGACGCGTCACAATCATGGATATTGCGAAGCGCGCAGGCGTGTCGCCGGCGTCTGTTTCAAACGTAATAAATGGAATTGACAAAGTTTCGGGAGCTACAAGGGAAAACATCCTTCGCGTCATGCAAGAGCTCAATTATCAGCCCAGCCTGGTGGCTCGCAGCCTGGCCAAGCGTCGCTCGGATATGCTCGGGCTGCTGCTGCCAATAACAGAGGAGGACAGCAGTGCCAGTCTGCTGCTCCGGGATAACCCCTTCTACGGCGAGCTTGTCAGCGGCGTTGAGTTCGAGGCCGCAAAGCTCGGTTACGACGTGCTCATAAAGGGCGTCCGCATGGGCGAGAGCTGCCGGGACTGGATACTCAAGCGCGACCTCGACGGCGCTATCTTTATAGGCAACTACACGCACGTCATCTCCGAGGAGATGCAGGCCCTGGGCCGTCAGCTCGTACTCATAGACTCTTACGACGAGGGCACCCAGCTGCACTCCACCGTTGGCATTGACGACCAGCAGGGCGGTTACGATGCGACGCGGCTGATGCTGGACAATGGGCACAGGATAATCGCCCTGGCTGCATCCAACATCACCGTTGACGGTGCTATACATCGGCGCTACAAGGGTTATGTGAAGGCCATGACCGAGGCCGGTCTGGACGCCGAAAGCTTTATATTCCAGGACGCTCTCAGTTTCGGCGGCGGGTATAACATAGGGAAGGCGCTGCTGGAGCGCCCGGAAATAACGGCAGTATTCGCCGCAGCGGACATAGTGGCTTTCGGCATACTCAAGGCTTTTTACGAGGCCGGGCGCGTCATCCCGCGCGACCTGTCTATCGTCGGCTTCGACAACACAAAGGAGTGCGAGTACTCCATGCCCGCTCTCAGTTCCGTAGCCCAGTTTGCGTATGACAGGGGACGTATCACGGTGCAGAAGGTAGTACAGGCCATCAACGACCCGGGCGCGGAAATAGAAAACATCATCATGCCGGTGGAGCTGATAGAGCGCGACTCTGTCGCCCCTCCCCACGAAAGGAGCTGAATGCCCATTTGAAGAAAGAGGCGATATTCCATCGCACATACTCCGAGTACAGCTTTGCTGAAGCTGCGGACCTGGTCGTCATACGACTAAGGGCAGCCAAGGCTGACCTCGAAAGCTGTACGCTCTGCTTTGGCGACAGGATGGAGCCGAAAAGTCCCATCTCCATTACGGAGGCGGAAATGACGCTGCGCTTTTCAGACGCGCTGTTTGACTATTTCGAGGTAGAGATAGACCCAGGCGTCACGCGGCTGTGTTATTATTTCCGGCTGAGCTCCGGCGGTGAAGCGTTGTATTATTATAGCGACTGCTTCCATGAACAGCCCGAGGAAAACCGCCAGCTATACTACAACTTCCACTACATCCGCAGCGAGGACATGGACTCCGTGCCTGACTGGTGGAAGAAGGCTGTGGTATATCAGATCTTCCCAGACAGCTTTGCCAGCTCGCGCCGCCGCATCTCCTGCGAGTGCCGCGTCGAACACCTGCCCGACGGGCGGGCCTGTGCATCTAAGCTCGGCGGAACGCTGCGGGGCGTGACGGAGAATCTGGACTACATAGCTTCTCTCGGCTTCAACTGCATCTACCTGACGCCGATTTTTGCCGCCAACAGCCCGCACAAGTATGACACCATCGACTACTTTGAGATCGACCCCTGTTTCGGCAGCAAGGATGACCTCCGGCAGCTGGTATCCGGCTGCCACGAGCGCGGGATGCGCCTCGTGCTCGACGGCGTTTTTAATCACAGCGGCCCGGACTTCTTCGCCTTCCGCGACCTGGTCGAAAACGGCGAGGGCTCGCGCTACAGGGACTGGTATTATCCCAAGTCCTACCCACTGGATGCCTCTTCCCTGCCGAACTACGAGTGTTTTGCCTATGTCGGGAGCATGCCCAAGCTCAACACAGGCAATCCGGAGACGGCTCGATACCTCATAGACGTGGGCCTGTACTGGATAAGGGAGTTCGACATCGACGGTTGGAGACTCGACGTGGCAAACGAGATTAACCACGACTTTTGGCGCGCCTTCCGCCGCGAGGTCCGTGCACTCAAACCCGACGCAGTGCTCATAGGAGAGATCTGGGATGACGCCCGTTCCTTCCTCGAGGGCGAGCAGTTCGACTCGGCCATGAATTACAACCTCACCTTTGCCATCGACGACTTTTTCGCCTATGGCAGGCTCAGCGCCCGGGAGTTCATGCAGCGGGTCCAGCAGCTGCTGGTACGCTACCGGCGGCGCATACAGCAGGCGCAGCTCAACCTCATCGACAGCCACGACGTCCCGCGCTTTCTCACCAAGTGCGGCGGGGATGAGCGGCGGCTTAGGCTGGCGGCGCTGTTCCTGTTCACCCATCCCGGCGTGCCTATGCTCTTCTACGGCGACGAGCGCGGGCTCTCCGGCTGGCATGAGGCAGAATACAGGCAGCCCATGGACTGGAGCGGCAGCGAGTGTCCGCTTTCGGACTTTATTCAGTACGCCATCAAGCTGCGGCACAAATACGGCACGGCGATCCAATACGGCTGGCGTGAGCTGTTTTCTGAAGAGAGCACGCTGGCATACAAGGCAGAGCTGGGCGGTCACGGCTTCACGATAGCCATGAACGTTTCAGAGACCCCAAGAATGATATATCTCCCTGAGGAAGTCGGAAATACTACCATCCAACTTAACGCGATGTCCGCAAAAGTTATTGAATATTGACGGCATTGCGATTTTTTGAGTTATGTTAAGCGCTTTACTTACGACCAACGGCTGAATGCCGAACGAATAATTCAGAAAAGGAAAGGAAGTAAAAAATGAAAAAGGTCAAGAAAACTCTTGCGCTGCTGCTCGCCGCAATGATGCTGCTCGCGCTTGCCGCCTGCGGCGGACCCGCGCCCGCGCCCACCGAGCCTCCCCCGGCAGACACCTCCGGCGATACGCCGCCCGCGGACGACGGCGTGGTCGTGCCTGAGGAGGGCGCCTCGCTCAAGCTCTGGTTCGACAACGACAACTACAACGAGAAGATAGTTGAGCTCTGGAACGCCAAGTATCCCGACATCCCGCTCACGGTCGAGAACGTCGGCACCACCGACTCCCGCAGCAAGATAGAGCTCGACGGCCCCACCGGCATGGGCGCGGACGTCTTTGTCCAGGCGCACGACGGCGTTGCCATCTCCGCCCAGTCCGGCAACATTCTGGAGATCGACCTCTTCTCCGACGAGATACGCTCCGAGTTTGTGGAGAACGCCATCAACGCCGTGAGCTATGACGGCAAGATATACGCCTTCCCGCTGTCCATGAAGACGATAGTCATGTTCTACAACAAGGCCCTTGTGGACACCCCGGTCGATACCTGGGCGGAGATGAAAGAGTTTGCCGCCGAGTTCAACGACCCGGCGCAGAACAAGTTCGCATGCCTCTGGCAGGCCGTCGAGCCCTACTATGCCCACGGCTTCCTCGGCGGCTACGGTTACGACCTCTTCGGGCCCACGCATGACGACCCCGACCAGCTCGGCTGGGACAGCGCTGAGGCGGCCGAAGGTCTGGCCTTCTACAAGACGCTGCAGGAGGACGTCTACCCTGTCGCCTCCGCCGACGCGACCTGGGACGCCATGAACACCATGTTCTCCAGCGGCGCGGCCCCCTACGTCATCACCGGCCCCTGGTCGATCGCCGACTTCACCAATGCGGGCATCGACTTCGGCATCGCCCCGCTGCCCAAGATGGACAACGGCGTGAGGCCCAAGACCCTCTCCACCGTCGACACCGTCTGCGTCAGCGCTTACACGCAGTATCCCAAGGCCGCCATGCTGCTTGCCCAGTTTATTGCCACCGATCCCGACTGCCTCCAGCTCCTGTACGAGACGAAGAACGAGCTGAGCGCGAGCATCGAAGGCCAGAAACTCGACTTCTACGCCAACGACCCCTTCATGTCCAGTATTGCCGTAGCCGTGAACGACGCCCTGCCGCAGCCCTACATTCCCGAGATGTCTAACGTCTGGGCACCGTATCAGAAAGCTGTCATAGCGGTCTGGGATGGGCTTCAGACTCCCGAAGAGGCCCTTGCCGCGGCAAGCGAGGAATTTTACAGTTCGCTCGTAGTAACTGAGTAATCCCCTCCAAACGGTTCGAGCAAAAATCCGCACGCCCTCTCCCGGCCCGGCCGGGAGAGGGCTGAAAGGAGCGTAAAATGCCTCACAGAAGTCAAAAATGGTCAGCCGGGCTGATGAGCGCGGTCATATGGGGCTCAGGTCAGCTCTGGAACAGGCAGTACATAAAGGCGGCCTTCTTTTTCCTGGCGCAGGTGGGGCTTATCGTCTCGCTTCCGTCGATGATACACGGCCTTTGGGGCCTCATCACTCTGGGCGAGACAGAAATGATAATCGAAGGCTCCAAGGTCACTCCGGGCGACAACTCCATCATACTGATGATACTCGGAATTGCCTGGGCGATCATAGCTGTTGTCTTTGTGCTGATCTACATAGGCTGTGTTTCAGACGCTGTCCGCGACCGGGGCAGGATAGAGCAGGGGCAGCACCTTCAGGGAACGAAGGAGTGGTTCCGCCGCTTCCGCGACCGTTCCTTCCCCTATGCCATGCTCATCCCCGCCGTCATACTCATTCTCCTCTTCGTCGTCGTCCCCATCCTCTTCGGCTTCCTCATCGCCTTCACGAACTACTCGGCCCCACACTATTTGCCGCCGCGCAGTCTGGTGGATTGGGTCGGCTTTTCGAACTTTGCGGATATGTTCCGGCTGCCCATGTGGAACGACACGTTCTGGGGCGTCCTGGGCTGGACACTGCTGTGGAGCGTTGTGTCCACGCTCAGCTGCTATTTCGGCGGGCTGGGCATGGCCTGCCTTGTGAACAGCCGCCGCGTGAAATTCCGCAAATTCTGGCGCACCATCTACATACTGCCCTGGGCCATACCCGGGCTCATCTCCCTGCTCATCTTCCGCAACATGTTCAACGGCCAGTTTGGCCCCATCAACACCTTCCTGCGCTCTGCGGGGATCATATCTCAGAACATACCCTGGCTCTCTGACGCGACGCTGGCCAAGCTGGTCATCTTCGTCGTCAACTTCTGGCTGGGTTTCCCATACTTCATGACCATGATGTCCGGCGTCATGACCAGCATCTCGCCGGAGCTGCTGGAGGCCGCGAGGATAGACGGCGCTTCGCCAAGACAGGAGTTCCGCCGCATCACGCTGCCGCTCGTGCTCTATTCAACCGCGCCGCTGCTCATCATGTCCTTCGCCACTAACTTCAACAACTTCAACGTCATCTACTTCCTGACGGACGGCAACCCGATAAACCCGAGCTACAAGTTTGCGGGCTCGACAGATATCCTCATAACCTGGATATACAAGCTCACAAAGGACAACCGCCAGTTCCAGATGGCGGCAGTCATGTCCATACTTGTCTTTGTGGTCATCGCCACCATATCCACCTGGAACTTCCTGCGCACCAAGTCTTTCAAAGAGGAGGACATGATGGGATGAGCAACTCAGCTTCAAATCTGCCCGCAAGGCGCAAAAAGTTTAGTGCCCGGGACATATTCGCCACCTTCGGCGTCTACGCGCTGCTCATTTTCATGGCTCTGCTCGTCCTGACGCCCATCGTCTGGATAATAGGCGCATCCTTCAACCCCATGAGCAGCCTGCTCTCGGCCACGGCCTTCCCGGAAAATCCGACAGTGCTTCACTATGTCAAGCTCATCAAGGAGACAAAGTTCGTCTACTGGTACGCCAACACGCTGAAAATAGCCCTCATAAACATGGCCATCTCCGTCGTGCTCACGTCCATGACCTCGTATGTATTCTCGCGCTTCCGCTTCAAGGGCAAGCGGGCGGGGCTGCTGTCGATACTCATATTGCAGATGTTCCCCAGCTTCATGGGTATGATGGCTACCTACAACATACTCTGGCAGCTCAACCTGCTGGATACGCACTTTGGCCTCATCCTCACCTACGCCGCCGGGCAGGTGCCCTACAACACCTGGCTTGTCAAGGGCTACCTTTCCAACATACCGCGCAGCCTCGACGAGGCGGCAAAGCTCGACGGGGCCTCCAACCTGCGCATCTTCACGCAGATAGTGCTGCCGCTCATGAAACCCATTCTCATCTTCGTCGCTCTCTCGCAGTTTATAACCCCGTGGATGGACTTCATCTTCCCGCGCATGATACTCTCCAGCCCGGAGAAAAAGACCCTCGCCATCGGCCTTTACGACATGATAAACGCCAACACCAACAACAACTTCACCACTTTCGCCGCCGGCGCGATACTCGTCGCTGTACCCATAACCATCCTCTACGTCTGCCTGCAGAAGTACCTCATCCAAGGTGTCACCGCGGGCGCCAACAAGTCCTGAAATGGAATACCGCTTTGGAAACTGCCGCGTGAGTGTCCTCACCGAGCGACTGCTGCGCCTTGAATACGACGAGAGCCGCGTCTTTGAGGACAGGCCGAGCCAGTTTGCGCTTGACCGCCACTTCCCGGAGCCCTGTTGCAGCGCAAAGCTCCGGGGCGGCAGCCTCGAACTGCGCTCCGAGGGCTGCCGGGTCATCATCGGCGGCGGGCTGGAGCTGGAGACGTTTACAGACGGCCTGAGCTGGCGCAGCGGGCAGAAGCTGCACTATCTCGGCGGCACGGCCCGGACGCTGGACAACGCCGACGGGGCCATAGGACTCGAGCCCGGCATCTTCTCAAGGGAAGGCGTCGGGCTCCTTTCGGACGACGGTCTGCTCTTCGGCGCGGACGGCGAGCTCCAGCCGAGGCGGCCGGGGACGCGGGATCTATATCTGTTCCTGTACGGCAGGCAGTTTGAGCGCGGCCTACGAGATTTTTACCGCCTCAGCGGCCGTCCACCGCTTCTTCCCCGCTTCGCCCTCGGCAACTGGTGGAGCCGCTTCTGGCCTTATACAACGGAGGAATACCTTGAGCTCATGGAGCGCTTTGCCGCCGAGGGAACGCCCTTTTCCGTGGCCGTGCTGGATATGGACTGGCACCTCACTCGCGTGCCGGAGGGATACAGCGGCTGGACAGGTTACACCTGGAACCGGGAGCTCATCCCGGAGCCGGACAAGCTGCTGTCGCGTCTGCACGGGCAGGGCCTGCGCACCGCGTTGAACCTGCACCCGGCGGAGGGGGTGCAGCCCTTTGAGGAGCGCTACGGCGAAGTCGCAGAGTTTATGGGCGTCACCGGCGGCGAGACCATACCCTTCGACCTCAACGACCTCCGCTTCCGGCGCGCCTATTTTGAGCTGCTGCTGCATCCGCTGGAGGACATGGGCGTGGACTTCTGGTGGATAGACTGGCAGCAGGGCACGCGCTCAACGGTAGAGGGCCTCGACCCGCTCTGGCTGCTCAACCACTGGCACTTTCTCGACGCCGCCCGCAGGGGGCGCAGGCCGCTCATCCTCTCGCGCTATGCCGGGGCAGGCTCGCACAGGTACCCCGTCGGCTTCTCCGGGGACACGATAGCGAGCTGGGCCTCTCTGGACTTCCAGCCGCGCTTCACCGCCGCCGCGGCGGACATAGGTTTCGGCTGGTGGAGCCATGACATAGGGGGGCATATGGGCGATGGGCTCAGGGACGAAGAGCTGGCCTGCCGCTGGCTGCAATTCGGCGTGTTCTCGCCCATCTGCCGTCTGCACAGCACCTGCATCCCGGACGCAGGCAAGGAGCCCTGGCGTTACTCCCCTGAGATCGCAGAGATAATGCGTCGCTTTCTCACCCTGCGGCACAGGCTGTTGCCCTATCTGCACTCCATGAACTGGCGCAGTCACCTTGAAGGTATACCGCTGGTCAGGCCGCTTTATCACGCATGGCCTGATCGTCCAGAAGCCTACGAGTATCCCAACGTGTATGAGTTCGGTTCGCAGCTGATAGTTGCCCCAGTGACCGCGCCCGGCGCTGGCGAGAAGCGCGCCGCCGAAGTACGTCTCTGGCTGCCCGATGGTCTGTGGTACGACTTTTTCACCGACGAAGTGTACGAGGGCGGACGCAGGCTCACACTGCGCTGTCCGCTCGAACGCATCCCCGTTTTCGTCCGTTCCGGAGGGATAGTCCCAATGCAGGAGCCGGACTGCACGGAAGATTTACCGGAGCGCGTAACTTTGCACGTTTGGCCAGGTCAAGGCCGCTTCAGGCTGTGCGAGGGTGAGGAGCTCTGCCTTGAAGCTGCAATATACCAGAACGAGTCAGGCGTATACATCAAAGCCCGGTCAAGCCCTCCGGGCAGGAAGTACATCATCATCCGGCATACGTCCGGGAAAACTGCGCTCAAATGTGAGGAGGGATATTGAAAACCATAACAGGATAACCCTTGATCGCAGATGGGAAATGTCATGAAAGGCAAGCTGCCGGAAATGAGAACCATGAAAGAGAAAAAACTCATTCTATCTCTGCTGCTATCCCTGCTTCTTATCACCGCGCTGCTCCTTACACCCGCTGGCGCACAGGGCTTTAACACCGAGCTATTATCTGTTACACAGAGCACTATTACCGACGACTACCTCGGACCTGTCACACCGAAGGATGTAATCTATCAAATAATAACTGACCGTTTCTACGACGGCGACCCGACCAACAACATTCCAGCAGGCTTTGACCCGGACCTGTTTGACGGCACCGGTACCGACATCCGACTCTATCAGGGCGGCGACTGGCAAGGCATAATCGACCAGATACCCTATCTTAAGAGCATGGGCATAACCGCGGTCTGGATCTCCGCGCCCTATGCCAACCGCGACCAGGCGACCCATGACGGATGGACAAGCTACCACGGCTATCATGCCAGGAACTACTTCACGACCAATAAGCACTTCGGTACGATGGCTGAGTTCGACGAACTCCAGCAGGAGCTGACGGACGCCGGTATAAAGCTGGTCATCGACTTCGTGACCAATCACTCAAGCGACAGCCGCTACGACGGCAAGATATATGAGCCCGACAGAAACTCTGCCGGCGAGTTTGTCTTTGACTCCGCCGGTGAGCCGGTTGACTACAACAACGACGGCACAACAGAAAACCTCGTGGCCGACCCCAACAATGACACGAACGGTTGGTTCCACCACCTCGGCGATCGTGGCACGGACAACTCCACCTTTGGCTATCGCTTCAAGGAGCTGGCCTATCTCGCTGACTATTCCCAAGAAAATGCCGCCGTGGCAGAATATATGGAAGATGCGCTCAACTTCTGGGCAGAGAAAGGCATCAGCGGCATCCGCCACGATGCTACGCTCCATATGAACCCGGCTTTTGTCAAGAATGCAAAAGATGCTGTTGACTCCGAGAATGCGCCGATAACCCACTTTGGCGAGTTCTTCATAGGCAGGCCGGACAGCAAATACAGCGAGTACGCCAGTTTCCCGGACAGGACGGGCGTCACCAATCTGGACTTTGAATTCTACAACTCTGTAAACCAGACCTTCGGCAATTTCTCGCAGTCCATGGCAGACTTTGCGAATATGCTCGAATACACTGACGACGACTATACATACGAGAATCAGTTCGTCACCTTCATCGACAACCACGACGTCACCAGGTTCAGATACGTGCAGTCGAACGACAAGCCCTTCCACGCCGCCATCGCCGCGCTGCTTACGTGCAGAGGCACTCCCAACATATACTACGGCACCGAGCAATACCTGAGTGCTCCCGACAGCGGAGCAGGTCGCATTTACATGGGCGTAGTCTCCGATTTCGAGTCTACGACCGCCACACAGCTCATAAAAGCGTTGTCTGATCTTCGGCAGGAAAATGACGCGCTGGCCTACGGCACGACTGACATCCTGTATTCCTCAAACGACGTGGTGGTCTACTCCAGGCAGCTTTACTCCAAGCAGGTGATAGTTGCAATAAACCGTCAGCCCGACCAGAGCTTTACCGTACCCGCGCTCAACACCACGCTGCCCAATGGCACTTACAACGATGTACTTAACGGCTTGCTGTACGGCGAGAGCGCGACTGTCAGCTCCGGCAGCCTCCAGAGCTTCACTCTCGGCGGCGGCGAGGTCTGCGTGTGGTCGTATAACCCCGACCTCGGCACCGACACTCCCAGAATAGGCAACGTTATCTCGACCATGGGGCGAGCTGGTAATACCGTATACATTTACGGCACAGGTCTTGGTGGGACACCAACAGTCAAATTCGGTGACGCGACAGCCACTGTAGTTTCTGCTTCCGATGAAATGATAGAGGCCATCGTTCCCGCCAATGCCGCCGTCGGTGAGAACACGATAACCGTGACCAAAGGTTCGAGCGTGAGCAACGGCTTCACCTACACCGTGCTCTCAGGCGACCCGAACCAGGTCATTTTCCACGTGAACGCCAACACGAACTACGGCGAGACCATCCACGTCGTCGGCTCCATCCCCGAGCTTGGGAGCTGGGACACGGACAAATGCACCGAGGCCATGATGTGCCCGAACTATCCTGAGTGGTTCCTGCACGTCAGCGTACCCGCGGACACAACTTTCTCGTTCAAATTCATTAAGAAGGATGCAAACGGAAATGTTACCTGGGAAAGTTGCGAGAACAGGGTCATCACCTCCTCCAGCAGCCCGGCCGGCACCATTGATACGCCGGTATACACCTGGGGAGTAAATTACACTTGACCGAGCAAAACAGGGGTCAGAGTCTGCAAGCAGGCCCTGACCCCTGTTGTTTTTTACGCCTCGCTATACTCCATATCCGTCTCAGCGCTTTCCAGCAGCTCGTCGAGCGTGAGCTGCTGGGAGAGCCAGTCGGGCTCCTTTTCCTTCGGCACGATGACCGGCATGCGGTCGTGGATGAAGCTGATGCCGTCGGCGGCTTTGCGCGTGAGGATGGTGAAGCGCGGCA
>CABVBV010000056.1 GCA_902496595.1 uncultured Eubacteriales bacterium
TGGAGGAGCGGAACCTCGAGCGCGAGGACACCGTGACCATCAGCATGGAGGCCGCCGAGGCCGAAGCGAAGCGCTGCATGAACTGCGGCTGCTACTCGGTGAACGCCTCCGACATCAGCCCCGCGCTGCTGCTGCTCGACGCGGACATCGTGACGACGAAGCGCACTGTCAAGGCGGCGGAGTTCTTCACTGAGCACCTCGACACCAAGGATCAGCTCGAGCCGGGCGAGATCGTGACCGAGATAGTCGTGAAGCCCGATGCGGAGGCCGTGACGCACTACGAGAAGTTCCGCATCCGCAAGAGCCTCGACTTTGCCATCGTCTCCCTGGCGAGCAGCTACAAGGCCGGCGGCAAGGACATCCGCCTGGTACTGGGCGGCGTTGCGCCGGTGCCGGTGGAGCTGACGAAGGTGGAGGAGTATCTCGCGGGCAAGGAGCTGACGGACGAGGTCATCGCCGCTGCGGCGGAGCTGTCTGTGGAGGGCGCGCTGCCCATCCGCAACAACGAGTACAAGGTGCAGGAAGTCCGCGTCATGGTGAAGCGCTTCCTCGAGAGCATACGCTGAACGAAAAAACGACATTATCGGCGGGAGGCTTGCAAAGCCGCCTGCCGAGGGTTAAAATGGGGTAGCTACTTATGAAACACAGCAGTGCTTACAAGTGGACTGTGCTGGTCATCCTCATGCTCGGCACGGCCATACTATACTATTCCAACATGATCTTCGCCGTCCGCTCACCCGAGACGCTCTCCAAGTTCAACATCAACGAGGGCGAGCTGGCGATGATATCTACGATCGGCTGCCTGCCTGGAGCTTTCCTGAGCGTCATAGTCGGCCGTGTGCTGGATAAGAAGGGCGTGAAGCTGTTCACAGCGCTGACTCTGGCACTGACGGTCGGCTGCATGGTATGGCGTATCTTTGCGCACACATACATCGAACTGCTGCTCGCGACGGTGCTCATCGGCACCTTCCTGCTGCCGATAACCATAGTCGGGCCGAAGATGGTCGGCATCGTGTTCCGCCAGGAGGAGATGCCGCTGGCGATGGGCTTTTTCGGCGCTGCGGGCGGCCTGGGCACCACGCTGGCCTTTGCGACCGGTAATGTGTACCCGAGCCTTGAGGCGGCCTTCACGGGCGTCGCCGTGCTGGGCGCGGTGCTGCTCCTCGGCTGGGTGCTGGTGGTTAAGGAGCCGGAGGCGGCCCCGATGCCCGCTGGCGCGGCCCCTGCTGCGGGCAAGGCCAGCCTGGGCAAAGTGTTAAAGAGCAAGAACCTCTGGAAGGTCATGTTCTGCACCGGTTTTGCCGTGGGCGCCTCGCTGCTCATAAACACTTACATTACCCAGGCCTTCACCGCCAGAGGCGCGTCCATCGAGATGGCGAGCACGATAGGCACGGTGCTGAACTTCTGCCTCATCCTCGGCGGAATCATCTCCGGCGCGGTCATTGGCAAGCTCGGAAAGATTAACATACCCTATGCCTTCATCTGCATTGTCGGCGGGGCGTTCTATCTGCTGGGCTACCTGCTGCCGCTCGGAGCCTGGACTTACGTGATAATGGCGCTCGGCGGCATCATCTGCTCCGGCTCCGTGGGCGTGAGCTTCACGAGGGTGCCGCTGCTGCCGCTGACCGGAGACTTCGAGCCGGAGAGCATAGGCACGGCCGCCGGCATGAACCAGACGGCGCTGGGCATCATGTCCTTCGCACTGCCTACCATAATCGCCACGGCCGCAGGCAACAACTACACGGCGGTGTTCGTCACCGCGTACGTCTTCCTTGTCCTCTGCGGAGTCGTAGGTATGCTCATACCCGAGTTGGGCGAGAAGGGAAAACTTGCTCAGGCAAGGAAGTAAACTGGAGGTTTCAAATGGATTCGACCAGCTGGATCAAGTACAGCGACTATGAGATCGTCAAGGATGAGCGGAACATGGACTGCATAAAGCCCACGGCGGACGCCGTGCCCATGTGCTACGACGTCGCGGCAAAACTCGGCCGCAACGTGGCGGAGCTCATGAACATCGTCCTGGACGACAGGGACGTAATGGGCCGGAACATGAAATTCGTGCGACGCTTCGGCCTGCTCGGCCTCGCGCTCGAGGAGGACAACTACCTGACCCTTCCGGACGAGCGGGCGGATATGGCGGAGGCTGTCTTCGCGGCCACGGGCAGAACGGGAGAAAAATATGCAGGCGTGTTCTCGAGAGAGTATTCCGAGAAGGCCGCAAATATCAGCGTCTGGCTGGACTGGCTGGCCGTCCTGTATAACCGTGCGCAGATAAACCGGAACGGGCGCATGGTGGAGGAGCCCTTCGCAGCGCTGACGCTCCAGACCATGCTCGAGTCCGCCTGCAAGAATATGCTGGCCTCGAAGACGCTCAAGCCCTGTCCGGTCTGCGGCAAGGTATTCCACAACGAAGACCACACTGTCGAGACCTGCAGCGACGAGTGCAGGAGAGTACATGAGAACGTAAAACATTTGCAGTGGTTGAAGGAGAACTTCCACAGCACGCCTATTTCGGGAGGCTGAGATGGAGTTTCGCGTGTTTTTAAGAGGGGGGGAGCAGAGCGGCATGACCGCTCTGCTCATCCGCGCTCTTTCGGATCTGAGGGTAATATCGGGCGGCTGGGCCATGGTGGAGCTCGAGGGCGGAGTCATGGGCCTTGTGGAGCCTTGCGAAGCAGCTGCCGAAAAGCTGCCGCTTGAGCCCACGGATATGGACATCGTGGGCAGGTTTGAAAGGGTCGTGGATGAGATAAAGGAAAAGGGCATGGGCTGGCTCGATCCCGTGTTGGGCCCGGAGCTGGCCGACAAGGCCGCAGCCGAGAAACTCGAGGCGCTTCTGGCGGAACAGCTGCCGATAATGGGCACGCTGTGTCCCAGGGAGAAGGCCGGAGATATCGAAGCCTATGACCGCATAGCAGGAAAGCTCGAGAACGACCCTGAGACGCTGATATTGGACGTGGAGGGGATGCCCGAGACCGAGGCCGTGGCAAAGCTCAGAGATTGGGCGGAGACAGTGCTGGACTGGGCGCATCACAAGAAGTTCGACCCGCTCATGAAACTGCGCCAGCGGCGGCGCAGAACCGGACTCGGCGGTGCATGATATGGGCACTTACTCCGGAAATCTCAGCTACTTCGACGGCAGGGACAAGGAACTGGATGCGAGTTACCTCAGAAAGAAGCTGTGCAAGCAGAAGTACCTGCTGGAATTTGAAAAAGGCGAGCTCATTATAACCCAGGGCGAGGAGGTCGACGCCTGCTATTATCTCGAGAGCGGCTACGTCATCGCATACGAGACAGTAAAGGGAAGACGGCGCATTTTCGACGCATTCAACAGCAACAACCTGCTGCTTTGCAGTTATGCCACCTACGACCGCCCCTGTGCCTTCAACTACGAGGCCCGGGAATACTGCGCGGTGTACTCAATAAGTATGGAGAAGGTCAAGAAGCTGCTGCAAAACGACGCGAATTTTGCCCGAGCGGTGCTGACGCAGACGACCCGAGACCTGTTGGTATGCCAGGATCTGCTGCGCAAAAGCGCCAACCACAATGTGAGCTGGCTCGTAAGCGACTTGCTCATAGTGCTCGCCGCGAGAAACAGCCATGTGAGCGAGGGAATAAGGTACCTCAACGACCGATTCACACAGAATCAGATCGCCGAGATGTTGTTCATTAACAGGATAACCTGTCTGAAGGAACTGCACAAGCTGGAGGCTCTGGGACTCATCGACCTCCAGAGCAGCTATATAGGCATCGTGGATATGGAAGGGCTGCTGGAGTACCGCAGGCGCTGCCAGGAGCCGAAACAGGGAGAGTGAGAAAAATGGAAAAGGGATACCCCGAAGCTCCTGCGGCCGCGAGCGTCATGCAGGACGAGAGCGGCAGGGAGCTCATAAGACTGGGCATTGGCGTGAAGAAGGATATCATAGTCGAGATTGGCTTCAAGACCGACCCTGAATTGCCCGGTGGGGTCAACGAGGCGATGAGCGCGATATCTCAGGCTGCAAAGGACAAGGCCATCATGGCCGCGAGCCTTGTAAAAGCAGCTGATATCCTGCCGCAGCTGTCTGCTCAAGACCCGGAGTCCCCGAAGTACGCATCGATCGCAGAACTGATGCTCCGCGAATGCCTGAGAAACTACTCCATGAGCTACAACAAGGCAAGGGAAGAACGGCTGAAGAAGAGAGAGGCCGAAAATATGGCCTGAAATACCCCCGACCGGTTGGTCGGGGGTCAGTCTGCCTCCAAGCCTCGCAGAGTTTCGCGGCCGCAGCCGCGAAATGAATTTTGATCATTTTCGGCGGCGGCGTGTACGTCGCCGAAAATACTTCTCGCGGAGCGGAGTGTCGCAGCGAAGCGAGGCGCGGAGCGCAGCGCTATCCCCTTTGTCTGAGAAGGAGAAGCCTTCTCAGACAAGCTGACCCCCGACCGGTTGGTCGGGGGTATTGTTGTTCGGCTCACTGGGCAAAGATATTCTTCTTTATCTGAGCGATGGCGTTTTTTTCGAGCCTTGATACCTGGGCCTGAGAGATGTGTATCTCTGAGGCGACCTCCATCTGGGTCTTGCCGTCGCAGTAGCGCAGGGCGAGTATGCGTTTTTCCCGCTCACCCAGCGCGGATATTGCGTCAGTCAGGGCAAGGCGTTCGAGCCAACTCTCGTCGGTGTCCCTCCTGTCGCAGATCTGATCCATGACGCAGACGCTCTCTCCTGCGTCCGAGTATACGGGCTCGAAAAGCGAGACAGGGTCTGATATGGCGTCGAGGGAGAATACGACCTCTTCACGTTTTATCCCCAGTGCTTCCGCGATCTCTTCCGTCGTCGGCTCTCGGCCGGTGTCGGCAGTGAGCTTTTCGCGCATCTGGAGCACACGGTAGGCTGTGTCGCGCATGGAACGCGAGACCCTCACAGAGCTGTTGTCCCTCAGATACCTGCGTATCTCTCCGGCTATCATGGGCACGCCGTAGGTGGAGAATTTCACGTTCTGAGCCGTGTCGAAGTTGTCGATCGCTTTTATGAGCCCGATACAGCCGACTTGGAACAGGTCGTCCACGTTCTCGCCCCGTCCGGCAAACTTCTGTATGACCGAGAGTACCAGCCGGAGATTCCCGCTTATCAGCGACTCACGTGCTTCCTCATCACCCGATTTTGCCCGCACGAGCAGTTCCTGCGCCTCGTCGTTTTTCAGCACCGGCAGCCTGGATGTGTTCACTCCGCAGATCTCAACCTTGCCCTGCAAATTTTAAAACCCCTTTTCAGGAAAGTACAGCTAGTCTCTCCCAAAAACGGCATTTTGATTCAGAACCTGCCGAAACCGTGCCGACGGCCGTATGCCCGACAAATAGGGATGCAGTTTGCCTCCAGGCCTCGCGAAATAGATTTTGATGATTTTCGGCGGCGTGTACGTCTCAGAAAAAACTTCTCGCGGAGCGTAATGCCGAAGCGCAGCGTCTAAGAATAACTGAAGCAGGCAGGTGTTTTCCACCTGCCTGCCAAGATCGGATATTCTTTTTACTTGTACCAAGCGACGACTTCGGCGAGATTTTCTTTGCTGACACAGGAGGCGCCCGTTTGAGTCATCCTCAGCGTGGCCTGCTCTTCAGGAGTGAGTTCCGCCCTGACGTTCAGCCGGCCGGCGATCTCCTTGCACTTGACCTTCATGATGAGCTTCATCGGCCCCTTCAGTTTGTTGATGTCAAAGCCGCCCTGGAGATAGAACACCTTGACAGATTCGGGTATGTTCATCTTTTCCCTGAAGCCGGGCACCAGTTCCGGCATCGGAGGCCCCATGCCGACTCCGCACACGCACCTCAGATGGTACTTCTTCGACGCCGCCTTATACCCGACTATGCTGCCGGCAAACAGCCAGCCGAGAAATATCGCGTCGCGGCCCTTGTGACACTCGGGGACGCTGCCCAACTTGTAGCAGGGCAGACCAAGCTGCTCGCTGAGCAGCTTCGCGTACTGCTCCGTGTAGCCGGTGTTTGATTTGTAGATTATTATCATCATATAACCCCTTTCGTGCTGCTTTGCCTTACACTTCTGACAACAAGTATATCAGAGGCTCGGAAAATTGCAAGAGTTTTGCCTCATATTTCACAAATATGACGTTTTTCAAACATTATGGTTTTGGTTTGACCTATTCGAGCTGCCTGTACATGGCAGGCGCGTCCGCCCGGCTCGCGTGCTCATCGGTGGATATGACCTCTACCTTCAGCCTGCGCTCTCCAAAGCCGATCTCAATCACATCTCCGGCCTTGACCTCGGTTCCGGCTTTCGCGGTCTTGCCGTTGAGCGTCACCCGGCCTCCGTCGCAGGCTTCGTTGGCGACCGTGCGCCGCTTGATTATCCTTGAGACTTTCAAATACTTGTCTAAACGCATACTGCCTCCTAATCCATCAGTCTCGGGTCGTAGTCCGAGTTTTGAAGCCAGGTGGACAACTGAACCAGGCAGGGATCCATGCCCCTGTTCCACTCGAGGTCTTTGCCCCTCAGCTTGCATATGTCGTCCGCCGCCGGAAGCGTGGCCCTGGCGCTGGTGCCTTCGCCGGGCCGCCCTTCTATCAGGAACGAGCCTCCGTGCATTGTCATTATCGCGCTCACCAGCCTCAGCCCTATGCCTCCGCCCTCTCCGGACATGAGCTGGGGCACGGCGTCCATGGGGAACCCGCTGCCGTTGTCATCAACTGAAATGACGGCGTTCCTGCCGATGCGGCTCACCCTGACCATCACGCTGCCGCCGCGCTTGACGCTGAGCAGACTGTTAGAGATGAGATTCAGCAGCATCGTTTCAATCATGACCCGGTCGGCATAGACGTTAACAGAACTCTCACTGCTCTCGAACTCGACTACTATGTTCTTGGGCTTGGTAAAGTATTGCACCGTCCAGACAATATCACGACAGAAGCTGACAATATCGAAGAGCTCCGTCTGCTTGCACGCCCGGCCCAGCTCTATGTCCTGAACTTCGGAGACATTGCTTATGAGCCTGCGCATCTTCGCACAGCTGTGATGGATGTATGCGAGGTTCTCACAGACGTTGGGATCGAGGAACTTCATTTTATCAAAAGATTCCGTCAGCCGGTCTGCCGCCATTTTTGCAACCATCAGCTCGCTCTTGAGCTCAGACAGCAGGCTCGTGCCAGGCGACCCGGGGAGCGCCGGCTTCTCTGCGCTTATGAAGTATACTTTCAGTCCGGAGTAATCGGCAGACCTCAGCGCGACCTGCCTGCCGCAGACCGTAGCGGCTGCCCAGTTGACCGTCCCGCCAAGCTCGGGCAGCTCGGTCTCAAAAAGGGAGGAGAAGCTCAGGCCCACGACATAGCCGAGCAGTTTCACGGAGGCAGGATTCTGGAACACCACGTTGTCGTTGACAGTGCCCAAGACCGACTCGGCGCTGCCCTCGAAGAGTTCTGCTATGTCAAAATTCTTACCCATGGCAAGTCCTCACCCTCAAATCTTACAACAGTATACCAAATTCCCCACTCGAGCACAACAGCTTCTGACAAAAGCGGTCGATTTTTGCGCACACGGGACTCTTTGGACGCCCGCTCATATATGATATGCCGGAATAGCGGCCCCACACTCGGATATTTTTTTGGAATTTTGGCAAAACGTATGTAATGTTTAGAATATTATAAATAAGGTATTGAAATTTCCAGAGGAATGTTATAGAATGTTTGAGGCCAAAATAAAGCGGTTCAATTACATTTTCAGATACGGAGGAATATCAAATGAGCATCAAGATTGGCATCAATGGCTTTGGACGCATCGGCCGCCTGGTTTTCCGTGCGGGCATCGTTCGTGACGACATCGAGATCGTCGCCGTGAACGCTCCGGACAAGACCCCCGAGCAGCTGGCCTACGTCACCAAGTTCGACTCCGTGCACGGCAGGTTCAACGGCAGCGTCGAGGTCGTTGACGGCAACCTGGTCGTGAACGGCAAGACCGTGAAGCTCCTGAACAGCCGCGATCCGTCCACCCTGCCCTGGGGCGAGCTGGGCGTCGACTATGTCCTCGAGTGCACCGGCAAGTTCCTGACGAAGGAAGCCGCTCAGCCGCACCTGGACGCCGGCGCGAAGGTCGTCGTTCTCTCCGGCCCCTCCAAGGACAGCACCCCGATGTTCGTCTGCGGCGTCAACCTGGACAAGTATGATCCCAGCATGACCGTCGTTTCCAACGCCTCCTGCACCACCAACTGCCTGGCTCCTCTCGCCAAGGTCATCAACGACAAGTTCGGTATCGTCGAGGGCCTCATGACCACCGTTCACGCCGGCACCGCCAGCCAGAACGTCGTCGACGCCTTCTCCAAGAAGAACTGGCGCCTGAGCCGCAGCTGCTTCGAGAACATCATCCCGACCACCACCGGCGCCGCGAAGGCTGTCGGCAAGGTCATCCCCGAGCTGCAGGGCAAGCTGACCGGCATGGCCATGCGCGTTCCCAGCGCCGACGTCTCCATCGTCGACCTGACCTGCCGTCTCGAGAAGGGCGCCACCATGGAAGAGATCTGCGCCGCCGTCAAGGAGGCCTCCGAGGGCCCGATGGCCGGCGTCATCGAGTACGTTGACGACGAGGTCGTCTCCTCCGACTTCCGCACCGACCCGCACACCTCCATCTTCGACGCCAGGGCCGGCATCAGCCTGAACCCGAACTTCGTGAAGCTCGTCGCCTGGTACGACAACGAGTGGGGCTTCTCCAACAAGATGCTCGAGCTCACCAAGCACATCGACAGCGTCCGCAACAAGTAATCGAATTTAAATAACCAGCTCCGCCCGATGTCACGTCGGGCGGAGCTCATTTTGTAGAAGGAATACAAAACAAAAATGGAGCGCATCTTCGGATGCGCTCCATTGAATTTCTAAAATTTGCGGAACGCTTATTGCAGAACCGCACGAACCTCTACGCCGTAGCCGCTGCGAACTTCTTCGATGACATCGGCCAGGTTGCTGTCAACATAGGCGTTGCGGCGCTTGCTGACCTGACTCAGACCTTCCTCGAGAGTGAAGGCCGCCTCTTCCTCGTGCTGACCCCGAACCTCATAGTTTATTCCGTTGCCCTGAACTATCTTCATATCGGTTCTCCTTTCCGGGTCTCCCCTTTGGTCGTTCTAAATATACCATACGTTTCATACGAAGTCAATAATAGTTTGTGAAAAAAATGATTTTCTTGTTAAATTAAAAATTAGTCAATATGACGAGAACGAGTGCCCCCGCGGAGGGTCGGCCGCGGGGGCTGGGGGGTATGCCGCGCTCAGGCGGTGCGGCCCGAGAGGCTCTCGGCCGATGCGCGGATCTCTGCGAGGGAAGCCGACCGGGTGTGGGCGATGGGCTTCCAGGTAACGCGCCTTGCGAAGAGCGCGGCAAATGAGATGGGAATGTAGGTGAACATGAACAGGGGGAAGGTGAATGTGAAGACGATCTTCTTCCAGTTGGGTGCGTAGATGCGTTTCCACTCGCTTATCGTGGCGACGCCTCCGATGATCAGGAGCGTCAGATAGCTGTTCAGGAGCATGGAAGCCAGCGATTCGCCTATGACGCTTATATCCCTGCCGGTGGCGAGACCTATCAGAGCGGCGGCTCCATTTGCGAAGACTCCGATAAAGGAGAGTACGGCCGCAGGCATGATGTTCATGGTCATGTCAAAGCAGGAGAAGCTGCCGTGGGCTACACCGGAGAGCAGCTGTCCGCCGTACTTGCCGAAGACCTGGAGATAACCCCTTGCCCAGCGCAGGCGCTGACGCCAGGACTGCTTGAAGCGCGTAGGCTGTTCGTCATAGAGCACCGCCGTGTGGCAGTAGCCTATTTTTCTGCCGCGTACCACGTTGTGAACGGTAAATTCAATGTCCTCAGTCAGCAGGAAGAACTCCCAGCCGCCGCAGTCGTCCAGGGCTTTCTGCGAGAACAGGAAACCCGTTCCGGAGACGGCGCAGCTGGTGCCGAGTTTCATCCTGGCGTGGTTCAGGTACTGCGACTCTCTCAGGAACCAGAGCGCATAGCCGGAAGATATCCAGTTGTCTCCAAAGTTCTTGCTGTTCCGGTAGCTTGTGACTATCTCGTAGCCGTCGGAGAACACCTTGTTCATCTCTTCTATGTAGTTCTCCTCGAGAACATTGTCGGCGTCGAAGACGAAGTATCCGTCGAAAGGCCGCTCGGGGAAGAGCTCGTCTACCTTCCTGAGCAGATACTTGAGCGCATAACCCTTGCCGACCTTGGTACTGTCAAACCTCTCAAAAACGATCGCTCCGGCGTCTGCCGCCACTCTTGCGGTATCGTCAGTGCAGTTGTCGGCAACGACAAAGGTGGTCACGAGGCCCAGATCGTAGCTCTGCTTCCTGATGCTGTCGATGAGGTTGCCTATGACCGCCTCCTCGTTCCTGGCCGAGATGAGCACCGCATAACGATGTCCTTTGACGGGCTTGCGGGGCTTGTCCTTGATAACGTAAGGAATGAGTATGTACAAAAACTGATAAGAATAACATACAATGAACACTATCGATATGATATAGTTGATCATCTTTACCGCATCCATATGCTTTTTGCCTCCCATCTGGCGACATTATAGACACTAAATTTTAAAATCCTATACAACTGAAATTTAAGAATAGATTAAAAATGTAATAACTGTACTAATTGTGTTAGCACACGTTGAAATTTATCATGTCTTAACGTTCCTGTCAAGAGGCAATCTTGGCCGTGAATACTGCTAAATTATTTATTCATGTAATCTGTGAGCTTGTGCTGATTGCGCGAAGGCGGTTTTTGTAGAAAAATACCTTGACCTGTGGGGTTAATGCGAGTATTATAATGTACGACCCGGTGAGCAGCCGGGATATTTGATGAATATTATAGGATATTTATTCACATTTTAGCGAATGAAGCCTTGAGTTGAAAGGAGCCGATGCAAATGTCGAAAGCCTATCTTCTGCTGGAAGACGGCACGGTTTTGGAGGGCGAGGGCTTTGGAGCGGGGGGCACTCGAATAGGCGAGCTGGTTTTCACTACGGGAGTGACCGGCTGCGCCGAGAGCCTGACCGACCCGAGCTACCGAGGCCAGATGATCTGCTTCACATTCCCTATGCTGGGCAACTACGGCATTTCCCTTGAGGATCTGGAGAGCCCGCGCATACACGCTGAGGCGGTGGTGGTCAGGGAGTTCTGCCCGGAGCCGTCGAATTTCCGCTCCGACATCGATGTGGACGGCTTTTTGAAGAAAAACGGAGTTTGCGGCATCTGCGGTGTGGACACGAGGCGCATCACCCAGACCATCCGCGACCGGGGCGTTATGAACGCCGCCGTGACGGACGCGCCTCCGGATGAGGCGCTGCTGGAGAAGGTGAGGGCGTACAAGGTCACAGGCGCGGTCGGCGAGGTCACGTCCCACGAGATCGTGAAGCTCCAGGCCCCAAAGTATGCCCGCTGGTCTGTGGCGCTCATGGATTACGGCTACAAGAACAGCATAGCGCAGACGCTCATGAGGCACGACTGCGCCGTGACGGTGTATCCTGCGGACACGCCGGCAGAGGTGGTGCTCTCGGGCGGGCACGATGGGGTGATGCTCTCGAACGGGCCGGGCGACCCGGCGGAGAACGTCTTTTGCATAGAGCAGATAAGAAAGCTGATGGGGCGGATACCCATGTTCGGCATCTGCCTCGGACACCAGATGATGGCTCTTGCGGCGGGCGCGGGAACGCGGAAGATGAAGTTCGGCCACAGAGGAGCGAATCAGCCGGCGAAGGATATGAAGACTGGCCGTGTATATGTTACCAGCCAGAACCACGGTTTTGCCGTCGATACTGCGACCTTGGCCGGTTCTTTGGCTGAACTGCGCTTTGTGAACGTGAACGACGGCTCCTGCGAGGGCCTCGATTACCCGGGCCTCAACGCCTTCTCGCTGCAGTTCCACCCGGAGGCCCACGGCGGGCCCCGCGACTGCGTTTCGATGTTCGGGCTCTTCACTGAGATGATGGGAGGTCGCTGCGATGCCTAAGGACAAGAGGATAAAAAAGGTGCTGGTCATAGGCTCCGGCCCCATCGTCATCGGACAGGCCGCGGAGTTCGACTACGCGGGCACCCAGGCCTGCCGCACCCTCATGGAAGAGGGCGTGGAGGCCGTGCTCATAAACTCCAACCCGGCGACCATCATGACCGACCCCGACATGGCGCACTCGGTATATATAGAGCCGCTGAACCGCCGCACGGTGGAGCGGATAATAGAGAAGGAGAAGCCCGACAGCCTGCTGGCGGGCCTCGGCGGCCAGACCGGCCTGAACCTCGCCATGGAGCTCTACAAGTCCGGCTTCCTCAAGGCCCACGGCGTCCGGCTCATAGGCACGAACATAGAGGCCATTTTGAAAAGCGAGGACAGGCAGCTCTTCAAGGACGCCATGGCCGACATCGGCCAGCCGGTCA
>CABVBV010000057.1 GCA_902496595.1 uncultured Eubacteriales bacterium
ATCGAATTGCAAGTATTATTTATCGAAAAACAATAAATATTTCTCGATAAACGATGGGCAAGCGTGACTGTGAGGCAGGATCCCGGGGCCCGGCAATAATTCTGCAATCGATACGATTGGACGCATCTTACGAAGTCACGGAGCGAATACTTTTAAATATTAATCTGGTTCTATGTTTTTTCAGTTACGCGATTCGACAGCCTGCGTTTTGGAAAGCGGCTAAAATAGCTTTAAAAGGAGGGCTCACATATGGAGATAACTACGAGCTATTCCTCCGGGCGGCTGACACTGCATCTGTCCGGGGAGCTGGATCACCACGGCGCCAAGGGCGCGATGGACAAGATAAACGTGCTGCTTGAAAAATATATGCCGAGGGACGCGGTGCTCGATCTTGCCGGCCTCACATTTATGGATTCCTCAGGCATCGCGCTCATCATGAAGACGCGCCAGTGGATGCACGACACCGGCGGCCGGGCCCTGGTGGCAAACCCGGGCAAACAGCCGCTTCGTGTCCTCGACGCCTCGGGTATAGACAGGTTCATTACAGTGAAGGGAGAACGCAGACAGTGAGATCCGAAAACTACATAAAAATTGAATTTCCCAGCCGCAGCGTCAACGAGGGCTTTGCCAGGGCCGCAGCCGCCGCCTTCGCCGCGCAGCTCGACCCGACCCTCGAGGAGCTGGGCGACATCAAGACCGCCGTCTCCGAGGCCGTGACGAACGCCATAGTTCATGCCTATCCCGACAGCCTCGGCCGCGTCCTGCTCCGGCTTCGCATCATGAAGGGCGGCAGGCTCGAGATAGTCGTGAAGGACTGGGGCCGCGGTATCGAGGACGTACAGCGCGCCCGCGAGCCGCTGTTCACGACGGGCGGAGCGGAGCGAAGCGGCATGGGTTTCACCATCATGGAGAGCTTCATGGACAAGCTCCGCGTCCGCTCTTCGCCGGGCCGCGGCACCACCGTTACCATGGTGCGCACCATCGAGCGCAGGCAGGGCGAATAGATGACCGAGGACGCCATTGAGTGCCTCCGCTCCGCCAGAGCCGGCGACATGGATGCCGCAGAGCGCATGGTAACAGAGAACTCCGGCCTCATCTGGAGCGTCGCGAGGCGCTACTTCGGCCGCGGCGTCGATTCCGAGGATCTCTATCAGCTCGGCTGCGTCGGCTTCCTCAAGGCCATCGAGGGCTATGACGAGAGCTTCGGCACCCAGTTTTCGACCTATGCCGTGCCGAAGATATCGGGCGAGATACGTCGTTTCCTGCGTGACGACGGCGCGGTGAAGGTCAGCCGGGGGATAAAGGAGCGGGCCATGACGATAAGGAATGCCCGCACGGCGCTGGAGCAGCGTCTGGGCCGCGAGCCGACGGTCTCGGAGCTGTCCGACGAGACAGGCATCACGCCGGAGGACATAGCGGTTGCGGAGACGGCGACCGGCCCGGCGGAGAGCCTGCAGCGTGAGAGCGGCGAGGAGGGTTTCACGCTCGAGCAGGTGCTGGGGGACTACGGGCAGGAGGAGCGGCTGGTAGAGCAGGTCTCGCTGCGCGAGGCGATCGAGGCCCTGCCGGAGCGCGAGCGTCAGGTGATAGGGCTCCGGTTTTTCCACGACATGACGCAGGACGCTGCGGCGCGGGTCATAGGCGTCTCGCAGGTGCAGGTCTCGCGCCTGGAGCGCCGGGCCGTGGAACGCCTCCGGGAACTGCTCACCTGCGAGTGAACAAAAAGGCGCATCGCCGGCCCAAAGGCTCCCTTGCTCAGGGGAGCCTTAAAAAATTGCAAAAAGCTCTTGCAATGACGGTTCCCCTGTGTTACAATCACTTTTGCGTCTTGTAACCATGCAATGACATACTCAAGACAGCCTATCGTTGAGGTGAAGGAAAATGAAGGAAGGCATCCACCCGAAATACTATAAGACCACCATCAGGTGCGCCTGCGGCAACGTTATCGAGACCGGCTCCACCAAGGAGAACATCACCGTTGAGATCTGCTCCAAGTGCCATCCGTTCTATACCGGCAAGCAGAAGCTCGTGGACACCAGCGGCCGCGTCGATAAGTTCAACAAGAAGTACGGTATCAAATAATCTGCCTTACTCAAGCCGTCACGCACTATGCGCGGCGGCTTTTTATTTGTCTTACTGTGAAATGAGGGATATGGTATAAACGACACTGCTAAGAAAAAGGAGCGGGCGGTGCTCGCGGGGCTCTCTGCTTCGTCGATGGACGAGGCGGAGCGGAGCACGGAGGTCTCGATGGAGGAGCTGGCAGAGCTTGTGGACACGGCGGGCGGCGAGGTCGCGGCAGTGGTGCTGCAGCAAAGGCAGGCGCCGGATCCCAGGTCGTTCCTGGGTGAAGGCAAGGTGGCCGAGCTCAAGGAGATCGTGTCGAACTCGGCCTGCGACCTGGCCGTCTTCGACAACGAACTCTCTCCATCACAGCTCAGGGTGCTGTCCGAGGAACTGGGAGTGAAGGTGCTCGACCGCTCAGGGCTAATCCTGGATATATTTGCGCAGAGGGCCAGAACGAGAGAGGGCCAGCTTCAGGTCGAGCTGGCTCAATACGAATATCTGCTGCCCAGACTGACGGGTATGTGGACGCACCTGGTTCGCCAGACTGCTTCTGGAGGCTCCTCGCCCATAGGTACAAGGGGCCCGGGCGAGACCCAGCTGGAGACGGACAGGAGGCACATACGCCGGAAGATACAGAAGCTGCGCGAGGAACTCGAGCAGGTGCGAAAGGTGCGGAGCGTCCAGCGCAGGAGGCGGGAGCGGAACTCCATGCCCGTCGTCGCGATCGTGGGCTACACGAACGCGGGGAAATCGACGCTGCTGAACACGCTGACCGGCTCGGACATCCCGGCGAACGACAGGCTGTTCGACACGCTGGACACGACGACGCGGCGGCTGAAGCTGGACGAGGCGCAGGAGGCGCTCATCTCGGACACGGTCGGGTTTATAAGGAAGCTGCCGACGCATCTGGTGGAGGCTTTCAAGGCGACGCTGGAGGAGCTGCAATATGCGGACGTGCTGCTGCACGTCATAGACATCTCAAGCGAGGATATGGAACGGCAGATCGAGGTCGTGGAAGAGCTCATAGCCAAGCTGGGCGCCGGAGCCACGCCCTGCATACGCGTCTACAACAAGTGCGACCGATATCTGGGCGTTCTGCCGAGGGGTGAGAACACGGTATGTATCTCTGCGAAGACCGGAGAGGGTACGGAGGAGCTGGTCAAGCTCATCGCCGGGATCCTTGGTAAAGAGAGCCGCCGTGTCACCATGCTTCTGCCCTATGACAAGGCGGGTGTGGCCGAGACCCTGAGAAAAGAGGCCGCCGTCCTCTCCGTGGACTACGGTGAAAACGGCGTGACGGTCGAGGCGATAGTGAAGCCTGAACTCTGGGGCCTCGTCCGCGAATATGTGGTTGAATGACTGACGGGATATACTGCCCAAAAATTTCAATATCCACGGCCGGAAACCGGCCGTGGATATTATCATTTGATTATCCTGTAATAGTTTTGCTTCCTGGCTGCCGGGACTGGTTCCGGGCCTGCGGCGTAGCCCAGGATGCAGCTGCCCACTCCAGTCCAACTGCCTTCGACACCCCATTTTTTGAGGAAGGCCCGGCCCTCGGGGAGCTCAAAGGTCTCCTTTATCCTGTTTATCCAGCAGGAGCCCAGGCCCTCGGCGTGGGCTGCGTTCATGAGATTGCCCAGCACCAGAGAGGCGTCCTGCACGCCGTTCGGGTTGCCGGACTCCGCAAAGACCAGGATCACAGTCGGGGCGCCGTAGAAGGGGTCGAAGCCCTCCTTGCCCCAGATCTTTGCGTTTATCCGACTCAGTTCGTCGATATCTGCTCTGTTCTGCACAGCGACTATCATAGGCGACTGCGTCCCCCTCGCTGTGGGGGCAAAGGTGCCCGCCTCGAGCACGGCCAGCAGCTTTTCGTCTTCTATCTGCCTGTCCTCATACTTCCTGATGCTCCGTCTGGTGAGCAGGTTTTTCATAGCTTCGTTCATATTCAAGCCTCCAAGCATAATATGTGCTTCAGATTATACACCTTTGGCTGCCGAAACACAACGGCGCAAGGTGCAGCGTCAGGGCGTTTGAACGGCACAGCGCTTTTGGAGGAACCGTGTGAGCTGTCCCGGGCAGGCTCACAGCTCCATGAAACGCTCTTCGCTGCGGCAGAGTTTCAGGTAGAGCAGCAGGCAGGCTATGAGCAGCAGCGCCATGCAGATGCCGAGGAAGGCCGTCATGGACACAACGTCGTTCAGCAAGAAGACGTAGAGCAGGGTCGGCGCGGCGAGGATGCCCCAGGAGGAGAACAGGCAGACGCAGACGCTCAGGCTGTTCTTGACCACGTTTACCTCGTTTATGTAGTCGAACTTCGGGAAGCGGAGGTTTATCACCACGCCGTAGAGCGAGATGAACACCGAGACTATGCAGGGTATTAGCACGACATAGAGCCGCTCCAGCGCCGCCATGGGCAGGGCTATCGCCACGCAGACCGAGGCGATGAGCGTCGCGGGCAGGGCTATGACTATATTGAGCAGCACCTTGGACATGAGTATCGTGCGCACGGGCACGGGTATGGTCTTGGGTATCCACAGGCTCTTGCCCTCGAGCGAGATGGTCGCCGAGGAGATGTAGTCCATGGCGCCCATGAAGGAGAGCGCGAGCACGGCGACGCCCGCGAGTATGTCGCCTCCTCCGCCCGGCATGAAGCCGAGCACCTCGAGCAGCCTGTCGCGGTAGATGAGCGCCGCGACGCCCATGATGACGAGGAAGATGCTGCCCAGGGCGGAGTTCAGGATTATCATGCTGTTCGAGGCGAAGCGCCGCAGCTCCTTTTTGAGCAGGGCGGACATCGCGCCCGCGGCCTTCAGCTCGGTGCGGCGGTACTTTATGCGTACCGAGGCGCACTTCGTGGTCACGCTGGTGAAAAAGCGCGACAGCAGGGCGCAGACTATGGCGAAGGGTACGATGCAGCAGGCGGCGAAGCCCAGCAGGCTCACAAGGTCGTCGCCGGCTATGGCGACGCCCAGGGCCCAGGCCGGGTAGGCGTAGGCCTCGACGGAGCCGGCCAGCTGCGCGCTGCTCTCCAAGAGGGACACGAGGTAGTTCTGCATATTCATGACCGCGTACATATACAGGCCGAGGAAGCCCAGCGAGAGCACGAGCGTGATGACGGTCTTGAAGCGCAGCCGCGAGGATATGAGCGCGAGCAGCCAGGCGAAGAGGCAGGTGAACGAGAGTATGAGGAAGGGCAGCAGCAGGCAGACGAGCACGAAGCAGACGGCGCCCATGGCGGTCACGGGCAGCTTCATGCACCAGACCACGGCGGCGGGAATGAAGACGACGAGCTCAAAGGCGTAGTTCACGAGCAGCAGCGCCGCCATGCGCGAGCCGAGGATGTACGAGGACGGTATGGGCATGGAAAGGAGCAGCTCGTTGTCCTTCGCGTTAAAGAGCTGCTGCTGGGCCATGAACACGCTGCCGATGAAGCAGAGCGCGGCGGCTATGATGCCCGCGAGGGCGAAGTAGAACCAGCCGAGGCCGAGCATCGACAGGGGTTCGGCGAGGGCGTAGAACATCCCTCCGAACATGAAGAAGAAGCAGCCGAGGATGTAGATGAACAGTATCGCCACGAGAACGCCTTTACCGGCGCTTTTTTTGCGTTTACCGGTGGTGTTTCGTGTGAGCGTGGCCCAGAGCGAGGAGAACTGGGCCCTCAGAAGCGCCTTGAACATGGCTCATTCCTCCTCGAGCTCGAGGAACACCTCCTCGAGGGAATCGTCGCCGCGCACTTCTTCCATCGTGCCGGAGACGACGAGCTTGCCGTTTTTGATGATGGCGACCATGTCGCAGAGCTTCTCCGCGACCTCGAGGACGTGGGTGGAGAAGAAGATGGCTCCGCCCCTGTCGCAGTGCTCGCGCATGAGGGTCTTGAGCTTGTGCGAGGCCACGGGGTCGAGGCCGACGAAGGGCTCGTCCATTATGATGAGCTTCGGCTCGTGTATGAGGGCCGAGATGATGGCCAGCTTCTGCTTCATGCCGTGCGAGTAGGCGGAGATGGGCTGGGCGAGGTCGTCGGTGAGCTCGAAGAGGTCGGCGTAGCGGTGTATGCGCTCGTTGCGCTCGTCGGTGGGCACGCCGTAGACGTCGGCGATGAAGTTGAGGTACTTCACGCCGGGCATGAAGTCGTAGAGGTCGGGGTTGTCGGGGATGTAGGCGATGTCCCTTTTGCACTCGAGGGCCTGGGCCTTGATGCTCTTGCCGCAGACGTAGATCTCGCCCGCGTCGAATTTGAGTATCCCGCAGCAGGCCTTGATGGTGGTAGTCTTGCCCGCGCCGTTGTGGCCGATGAAGCCGTATATCTGCCCCGGCAGGATGTGCAGCGAGAGGTCGTCCACGGCCTTCTTCTCGCCGTAGGTCTTGGTGAGGTGTTCGATCCTGAGCATGGTGGTGCCTCCTTATATATCTGCGCAGCCGCGCAGGATATTCCAAAATATATTGTCGGACTAAGTTTTCAGCGCCGCGGCGAGTTCGGCGTAGAACGCCTCCGTCTCCGCCTGCGTCATCAGGTTGAATATACGCGTGAGGCCCTCGTCTGTCAATACGACGATGTAACAGTCCTGTCCCGGGTCGAGCGAGATGCGCACGTTCTCGTAGCCCTCGACGTCGAACCGCCCCTCGCAGAGCGTGTCCATGCCCGTGCCCGCGACGCGCCTCGCGCTCGGCAGCTCGTCCAGAAGCTCCGTGCCGCTTATCTCGTCGAGCGCTATCTCGTATTTCTCGGTGATATGCTCAAAGTACAGCACCCCGGCCTCTATCCGCGCTTCGCGAGGTGTGAAGTCCATGGCTATGAACCAGACGCTGAAACCCGGCAGGCAGACGATGAGCAGCAGCGCACACAGGCCCATCGTTATCTTCCCCGCAGGCCGCGCCAGATTCATGCTCATGCCCATGCCCGTCCTGTCGTTTATCATCGCACGCCTGTCGTTCGGGTTGTAATAAACGAGGCCCCAGATCCAGAACTCGTCCTCGTCCACATAGTCCGGCCCGCTCTCCCGTGTCAGCCGCTCCTGAGCCCGACGCGCCGCGAACTCCGCCTGTATGCAGAAATACAGCAGTATCAGCGTGTAGACCAGCGTGGAGACCAAAAACCCCAGCCCACTGTCGCGGAATATCCACAGCGCCACGGCCAGGAGCGCCGAGAGCCAGGCCGTCGCCATCCAGACCTTGCCCCAGTTGTAGCGCCGCACCCGGGTCAGCGCAGCGTTCACGCGGCTGTCCGAATCCACCACGTCCGGCCTCTGCCGGAACACCAACGGGTAGAAAAAGATGCTCATGAGGCAGCAGAGCGCAAAGGTACCGGCGAGGATGAGCCCGCCCCAGCGCTCGCCCTCGTTCTCCGAGCACAGCGCCAGCGCACAGGGCACGAGCGAGATGATGAGCGGCGGGATGAACAGCCAGCGCGAATAGGGCCTTCCCAGCTCCTCGGGCTTTGCGCCGATATCGACCACCACCGTGCCCGTGTAGGGCGTGGCCCAGCCCTCCTGCTTTTTGAGCGCCCGCAGCCGCCCGTTGTACCGCGCAAAGAGCACGCAGTACGGCACGAGCGCCGCGACCACCCAGACCATCAGCCACGCAAGGCTCAGCGACGTGCGCCCTATGAAAAACGCGGGCAGGACAGCGGCGGTCAGGATGAAAAACCAGCGCCAGACCCGCTTTTTATACTCGCGGCAGATCTCCTGCACCCTCGGGTCGTGCTGCGCCGTAAACGGCAGGGTGCAGCCGATGACGATGTTCTTTTTCGCCTTCGCCTCATTGGCCATGAGCGCGGCCACGATGGGCAACACGGGGTAAAAACAGAGCACCAGAATGGCAATGCCGGTAAAGTCGCTCATGTCTCACCGCCTCCTTCACGGTAAAGCTCACGGCAGAGCCCCAGAAAAGCCTCCTCCGACAGCCCGGAGAGCCGCGCCTCGGCGGAGATGGTGCGCAGAAGCTCCTTCGCCTGCTCTCCGAGTCCCCCGGAGAGGCCCGACGCCGCCACGACCGTCCCGCCCCGGCGGTCGGTCGTGATGAGGCCCTCCTGCTTTAACAGCGCATAGGCCTTGCTCACCGTCATCATGTTCACGCCGGACTGCTCCGCCAGCGTCCGTATCGCCGGCAGCTTCTCGCCCGGAGCCAGCTCGCCCGAGGCGATGCCGACCACTATCTGATCGCGTATCTGCCTGTATATCGGCAGCTGCGACGAAAAATCCAGCCTCAGCAGCAAGCCCTTGCACCTCCTCTTTGTATTAGTTAGTATAATACAAATAATGCAAAGTGTCAAGCACAGCACCGTTGACAGCCTGGTTGGAAAATGCTACTATTGCCTTGGTGATGTCATGGAGAAGCTATGGGAGGAACTGCCCCTGCCTGAGGGCCTTGACGCGGACTATGCCGTCAGGGTGGAGGGAGACGAGTTGGAGCCGTTTGTAGAGCGAGGGGCGGCGGCCTATGTCAAGAGGTCTGAAGTGATACGCGATGGGGATGTGGGGCTATTTTTCGTCCGGGGCAGCATGGTATTCCGGCAATACTGCGAGGACTGGGCGGGAAATGTTCATCTTCTTGCCGTCAACAGGAAAAGAAAAGACCTGGACATCTGTCTGCCCAGGTCTGAGGATATGCCGGTCTGCTGTTTCGGCAGACTATTGCTTGAGGATGAGCCGCCGCTGCCCTAGAGTTCGGAGAGCAGCCGGCTCATCGTTTTTTTGAACACGGGGTGTACCAGGCCCGGGGCAATCTCCGCCATGGGCCTGAGCACAAAATCCCGCTCGGCTATACCGGGATGAGGCAGGGTCAGCCGTTCCGTGTTCATTATCAGGTCGTCATAGAAGAGCAGATCCAGGTCGAGCGTCCGGGGGCCCCAGTGTATTTTCCGCTCCCGATGCGTGGCCTGCTCTATTTTTTGCAGCTCGTCGAGCAGTTCTTCGGGCTCGAGCAGAGTTTCCAGCATGAGGCAGCCGTTGAGAAAGTCGCCCTGTTCCACACCGCCGAAGGGCTTTGTCTCGATGAAGCTCGAGACAGGGCCGAGCCTGCAATGCTCGAGCGAGGCCAGAGCCTTTACGGCTCCGTCCAGGTAGGCCCTCCTGTCGCCCAGGTTGGAGCCGAGCGCCACGTAAGCCCGGTGCCGGGCCCTCTCTATCTTCACGGACACACAGCCAAGCGGGAGCCCGACCGGGGCCCAGGGTTTCTTCAGCTCAAAGCTCAGGCTCTCGAGCATGGGCCAATTGTCCAACACTGCCATGGCGCAGTGCTCCGCCGCGGCTTCTATCAGCTTGAAGGTGTGCTCCCTGAGATGAGCGGCAACAAAGGCGCAGACTGCGCCGTAATCTATGGAGGCCTCCAGATCGTCGCTCAGCCCGGCCCGCCTGGTGCTCAGCCTGAGGCACATGGAGACGAGGAATTTCTGGCCCAGCTTCGTCTCCTCCGGGTATACCCCGTGGTTCGCGAAGAGCTCAAGATCCTCTATCCTGATCTCGTCAGACATCTGCTCCCGCCTCCCTGCGTATTGCCAGCGCCATCCTTGCCGCCAGCAGGTTTTCGCGCACGTCATGAACCCTTATGAACGCCGCGCCATTCAATACTCCGACCGCCGTCGTGGCCAGAGTGCCTTCCAGCCGCTCGTCCGTCGGAAGCCCAAGCGTCAGGCCTATTACCGACTTCCTCGACGCTCCCAGAAGTATGGGGCAGCCGAGTACGGACAGCTCGTTCAGCCGGTGTATGGCAGTCAGGTTTTGCTCATAGGTCTTTCCAAAGCCGACTCCGGGATCCAGAACGATGTTTTCACGGTTTATCCCGGCTCTGCCGGCAATGTCCAGAGTCCCACGCAGGTCGGATATGAGCTCCGGCATGAAGTTCGCATAGTCCGCGCTGTTCCGGTTGTGCATGAGGCAGCAGGGGACGCCGCTTTGCGCAATGAGCGCCGCCATCTCGCCCAAATCGTATTTGAGGCCCCACACGTCGTTTATCATGTCCGCCCCGGCCTCGAGCGCGAGCCTCGCCGTCTCTGACTTATACGTGTCCACGGACACGGGCAGACCCGTCTCGCGCTTCACGGCCTCGATGACCGGCAGCACCCTCCGGGCCTCCTCCTCGGCTCCCACGGGCGTGTGGCCGGGCCGGGTGGACTCGCCGCCTATGTCTATTATCGCCGCGCCCTCTTTCGCCATCCGCTCGGCCTGACGCAGCGCCTCGTCGCGCCGGGCCCAGCGCCCGCCGTCCGAAAACGAGTCCGGAGTGACGTTCAGGATGCCCATGATATAGACCCCGTTTTCGGTGTCGAAATGTCTGCCGCCTATCCTCATGTTCACCTGCCCAGCATCCGCCAAAAGCTGTTTTGCAGCTCGATATCTTTCTCAAAAACGCCCTTCACGGCGGTCGTGACCGTCTTGGAGCCGGGCTTCTTTATCCCGCGCATCGTCATGCACATATGCTCGGCCTCAATGCAGACCATGACGCCCTTCGGCGCGAGGCCATCCATGAAGGCGCCTGCTATCTGCTCAGTCATGCGCTCCTGCAATTGCAGCCGCCGGGCGTAGACTTCCACCGTCCTTGCTATCTTGCTCAGGCCCACGACTTCGCCGTTGGGGATATAGGCCACCGCCGCCTTCCCGTAGAAGGGCAGCATATGGTGTTCGCACATGGAGTAGAACCAGATGTCCTTCTCAAGCACAATGCCCTCATTCTCAACCTTGAAGCGCACGGACAGGTGCTCTTTTGCGTCCTCGGCGTAGCCCGCGGCCAGCTCCCCGTACATCCTCGCTATCCTGTCAGGGGTCTCGATGAGGCCCTCCCTGTCGGGGTCTTCGCCGATGCCTTCGAGCACGAGCCGTACGCCCCGCCTTATCTTTTCAGAGTCCATTATCCGCTGTGTCTCCTTATCCAAACACTCTGCCGTAGTAGTTGTTATAGACGATAGTCTTAGAGTATGCGTACATCTGCCTGATCTCGTCCACCATGCTCTGAACATAGCCCTCGGGCGGCTCCGGCGCACCCTCCGCCGGGGTGAACTCCCCGGTCGAGGCGTTGTAGCGCCCGTAGTCCGAGATGAAACTGTAGTTCCTGAAGGCCGCGAAGTCCTGGCCCTCCCACAGTATGTCCCTGCCCATCATGAGCCTTGAGTCGAACTCCACTCCGAAGAGATTCAGCAGCGTCGGCAGGATGTCGCTGCTCTCGCAGTACTTGTCCACGTACACCGGCTCGGCCATCTCCGAGCACCAGAGTATGAGCGTCGAGTGCTCGAGGTCGAAGGCCGGGTCGAGGTCGCAGCCCGCGATGGACTCTATGTCCTCCTCGTCCAGCCCGTAGGGGTAGTGGTCGGCGGAGATGACGATGACCGTGTCGTCCAGTATGCCCGCCTCGTCGAGAGCGTTGATCAGATATTCAACGGCGAGGTCGAAGTCCATCTGGCAGGCGATGTACGCCTGGGCGGGCCTGGTGTAGTCCGTCAGATCCTGCACCTCGTCCTTATAACGGCTGCAGATGTCGTGCCCGCCGCCGAAGACGTAGTCCATGTGCCCGCTGATGGACATGATGTAGATATTGAACGGCTCCCTCCCGATATAGTCGTCCACCGTATTTCGGACAAGATCGAGATCCGAGGTCGGCAGCAGCCAGGGCTCGTCCAGGTCTATGCCCCTGGTATTTGCCTTGAACTCGTAGCCCAGATTCGGAAGAGTTTCGTTACGGCTGTAATAGGTATATTGCCCGCCGTGGTAAGCGATGGAGGTGTAGCCCAGGGGGTTTAAGACGTTCCCCATGCCGTAGGGCATATAGCTCGAGGCGGAGGCGAGCATATACTGCTTGGAGCTGTTCTGCATGAGGCCCGTCAGCGTGATGAACTCCCCTCCGGTGGTCGAGGCAGCGGTCACGGGACAGTAGAAGTTCTCGAACACGAAGCCCGAGTGGGCGAGCTTGTACAATGTGGGAGTGTGTGTCTCGTCCAGCGCCCATGTGGAAAACGACTCAGCGCAGATCCAGATGAGGTTCTTGCCCTTGAACATACCGGTGTACTCGTTCGTCATGCTGGGCTCGGAGTCCCTTACGAACTCGTGAACCTTTATGATGTCCTGGTTCCATTCGTTCGCGATGAGCGAATCGAAGTCTATGTCCAGCACCTGCGGCTCCGGAGTGAAGACCTCCGGGGTGGGGGTGGGTACGGGAGTGGGAGTGGGCACCGGAGTCGGGGTGGGCTCCG
>CABVBV010000058.1 GCA_902496595.1 uncultured Eubacteriales bacterium
ATTTTCCTACATCAGGGGGCCTTTTGTCACTGTCTATTTTTACTGGACCTGTTCACCGGAAGGGAGCGCTCTTATTTTGAGTATGTTTTGACGGCTTCGACCAGCATCGGGCCGGCAGCGTCAATCACTCTCCGTCTGAGGCTCTGAGGGCTGTCTCCCTCCAGCACCTCTACCGGAACCTGCGCCAATATACTTCCTATCTCTCCGGATTCGTCCGGCCGGTAGACGGTGGCGCCGGTGTATTTAACGCCCCTTTCGATTGCCGCGGCGCAGAGCTCGCCGCTCTTCACCGAGTCGAATGCGGGGCAGAGCGCGCAGCGCAGCCCAAGGGCCCGGTTCCTGTACGCCCGGGCGAGGCCCTCGCTCAGCTTTGGCGCGAAACCGGCCAGGATGATGAAGTCAATGTCAAGATCCCTCAGTTTGTTGAGCAGCGCCAGCGAGAACGAGGCTCCGTTCGGGAAGATGCTCTCATCCACGACATAACCCGGGACGTGGGCGCCGCCGGCTCTGGTCAGCGCAAAGCAATCGCGGCCTGTGGCTATGACGGCGGACAGGCTGAAGCCGGGTATCTCACCGAAAAATACGCTGTCGAGCAGCGCCTGGAGCTCGGCTCCGTCCCCGGATACCAGGGCGGCGGCGTGTATCATACCTGCGTCTCCTTTCCAAGCAGCCTTGCGGCCGTTTCGCGGCTCCTATGCTCTATTGCCCTCAGCTCCCGCACGCTCCGCTCCAGCGCTTCGGCATCGCTGCGCTTTCCGTACGCCTCGTCGATCAAACTCCGCAGAGCCGGAAGCTCCAACTCCCCGAGCGGCACGCAGCCCGCGTCCACACAGCGCAAAAACGCCGTGACCTTCGGGTCGTAGCTCACCCCCACCAGAGGCACGCCCTGGCCCGCCGCAAAGATGAGCCCGTGCAGCCGCATCGACACCACCGCCTGCATCCGCGACATGAGCCCTATCGCCAGCGCGGAACTGAGCGGCCCGGGAAGCAGCACATACGGCGTATCGCCGAGTTTCTCCGTAACCTTTGCCGCCGCCTCGACGTCGCTTTTGTAATTAATTGGTAAATACACAGGGGTGAGCCCGTGCGTCTCATAGGCGTATCTCGCCGCGTCCGCGAAGACTCCGGTCTTCTCATCGAAGCCCTGCCAGTTCCTGAGCGCGAAGCAGAGGTATTTGCCGTCCACATCCGCCCCGGCCTGCCTGAGCGCCGCGTCGACCTCCTCCTTCGGGGCCGCGGGCAGGGTCAGCGCCGGGTCGGAGGCCAGGATGATCTCCGGCGCCGTCACACCGAAGCGGCCGAGTTCCTCTATGCTGTCGGGCTCTCGGAGCGTGATGGCGTCGACGCAGGAGTTGAGCGTCTGTCTCGTTCGCTTCACCCCGCCGGGCCTTGTCACCGGGCCTATGCCGCAGCCGTACATCATGACCTTGCAGCCGAGCCGCTTCGCCTCTTTCAGTGTGAAGAGGTAGTACCAGAGGCTCCTACGGCTCGTCACGTCCTGGATCAGACTGCCGCCGCCGTTTATATAGAGCGCGGCCTTCCTCATCGCCCTCATGAAGCCGGGGACGTTGAAGGTGTGCACCGCCTTCGCATCCACGCGCTCCGACGCGCCCTTCGGGTCGCGGCTCATGACCGTTATCGGCATGAGTTTGTCCACGGAGCGCATCTCCGCCACGATGGCGTCCAGTATCGCCTCGTCCCCGGAGTTGCCCATGCCGTAGGCCCCGCAGATGACGACGCCTGCGCGGCCGTGCTTTTCCCGGTAAAGGATCTCCTCGTACACCGCCCTCTGCTCGCGGCAGGTGGCCTCGACGGAGAACCGCTTTGCCGCCCTGTCCCGGACAGCGTCGCCGAGAGTCTTTCTCAGGGCTGCGTCCGAGGCCAGTTCCGAGAGCCGCTTCGCCAGCGTCTCGCAGTCGCCGGGCTTGAAGAGGTAGCCGGTCACGCCGTCCTCTATGAGCTTCGGTATGCCGCCTACAGCCGAGGCGACGGTCGGCAGCCGGTATGCCGCGCCCTCCGTCAAGGCGTAGGGGAAAGTCTCCGAGATGGAGCTGAGCGTGTTTATATCCAGGGCGGAGTAAAATTCCTCCATATCGTCGAGCCAGCCGGCGAGCGTGACCGCATCGCCCGCGCCGAGCTCCTCTGCGAGCCCGGTGAGATTCCCGCGCTCCGGGCCCTCGCCTGCTATTATGAGCTTTAGCTCCGGATGCGCCCTTCTGGCTTCGGCAAAGCCGCGCACCAGGGTCGCCAGGTCTTTCACAGGGTCAAGCCGCGCCGCCGCGCCGACCACCACGTCTCCCTCCGACACCTTCGCGCCGACCTTCTCGTAAAACGCTGCCCGGTCGTGCCGCCTGGGCTCCCTTGTGAAGTCCAGGCCGTTATAGATGGCGAAGGTGGTCTCTCTCGGAAAGCCTCTGGACACGAGCAGCCTGCGCATGGCGTCCGAGACGCCGACATGGTATTTTATATGCCGCAGCGCCAGCACGTTCAAGACGCCGTAGGTCGCCGCCGCGACGGGCCGGCCCAGATAGTCCAGCCGGTAGTCGCTGTGAACCGTGCTGACGACGGGCCTGCCGCAGCTCGACCTGAGTATCGCCCCGGCCAGATTGGCCCTGGAGCCGTGGGTATGCACGAGTTCAAAGCCCTCGTCCGCAATGAGTTTCTTGACCTGCCGCAGCGCGGAGAAGAAGCCGCCCTCGCAGACCCTGGTATCGATGCCCAGCTCCGCGGCCTCCCTGGCAAAAGGCCCGTCGCGGAAGCAGACAAGGGTGATATCCATGCCCGCAGACAGGTTGCGCAGCAGAGAGTGGACGTGCGTCTTCGCCCCGCCCGTATCTCCGCCGCTGATGAGATGGATCACTTTCAAGGTCACGCCCCCTGTTAATCTTGTAACCGGCGTAATTTTATTGTACAATAAAATTTAAAGTAAAGTTCATTATAACTTACTCGGAACCCATGGTCAACAACAACGAAGATTGGACGATGACGCTCAGATGACTAAGATATATCTCATTCGGCACGCGGAGGCTGAAGGCAACCTGTTTCGGAGGGCCCAGGGACACTGGAACGGAAAGGTGACTGAGAGGGGCTCGAGGCAGATCGACGCGCTTGCGGAGAGGTTCAAGGCTGTGGAGCTGGACGCCGTGTATTCCAGCGACCTGGACAGGACGGTCGCCACGGCAGGCGCGCTCCTGCGCGGCCGGAGCCTGGAGCTCGTGAAGACCGAGCGGCTCCGTGAGATAAACATGGGAGTCTGGGAGGGCGAGCCCTGGGGCAACATCAGCTACAAGTGGCCTGAGCAGATGTATCTGTTCAACAACGAGCCGGAGAAGTGGAGCGTGCCGGGGGGAGAGAGCTTCTACGAGGTTCAGAAGCGCATGACGGAGGTCATACTCGAGATCGCCGCGAGGCACGAAGGCGGCGCCGTCGCCGCGGTGTCGCACGGGATGGCAATAAAGATATTCCTCATGGGCGCCATGGGTATCCACAGCGGGGACACCGAGGCCATGCTGCACGGGGACAACACCTCAGTGAGCCTGCTCGAGATCGAAGATGGGAAGATAGCGGTAAAATACTACAACGACAACAGCCACCTCGGAGACGGGCTCTCCACCTTCGCCACCCAGAGATGGTGGAGAGACACGAAGAAGGACGACCCGACCAGCCTGCGTTTCGAGCCTCTCGACCCCAGGGAAAAGGACGACGCGGATTTCTACATCCGCTGCTATACCGACTCCTGGATCGTGGCCCACGGCTCCTCGGCCGGCTTTGTACCGAAGGTGTATCTGGCGTCGGCGAGGTCGCATTCGGCGAAGGACAGGGACTGTCTCATGAAGGTGATGTGCGGAGAGAAGCCCGTGGGAGTTCTGGAGCTCGACCCGAGAAGGGGAAGGGACGACGGCTGCGGCTGGGTGAGCCTGCTGTATCTGATACCGGAGTTCAGGGGCAAGGGCTTCGGGGTGCAGCTCATAGGCTGCGCCGCCGCGTATTTCCAAGACCGGGGAAGGAACTCCGTGCGCCTGCACGTCGCGGTGACAAACAAGGCCGCCATAGGCTTCTATGAGCACTACGGTTTCCGCGAGCTGGCGGTGGAGCCCGGAGTGGCCTCGAACCAGCTGCTCATGGAGAGGAAAAACTGATGAGAGCCGTTATTCACAAAATCGAGCTGCCGGAGGAGGGGCGCGTGATCGCCATCTCGGACGTGCACGCGAACCTGCCGTATCTGAAGGGGCTGCTGGGAAAGCTCCGGCTCCGGGACGAGGATACGCTGGTATTCTGCGGCGATCTGCTCGAGAAGGGCAGGCACAGCCTTGAGACGCTCAGGTTCGTCATGGAGCTGCAAAAGCGCAGGCGCGTCCTCGCCGTCCAGGGCAACTGCGACTGCTGGCAGGACTCCATCTACCGGGCCACGGGCAGGACTGACGCATACACGAAGCGCTACCTGCTCTCCGACAGCGCGGGCTGGGGCCCGGGGCTCCTGGCCCAGATGTGCGCCGAGATAGGCTTCCGCGTTGACGAGGACACGGACATGAACGAGTTCCGGCGCGTCGTCTCCGAGGCGTTCAGGCCGGAGCTGGATTTCCTCGCGGGCCTTCCGCACGTCATCTCGACGGAGCACTACGTCTTCGTCCACGGCGGCATACCGAAGGGCCGGCCCGAGGACTGGGACGGCTGGAGCTGCATGAAGAACGACAATTTTCTCGGCCAGGGCCTCGCCTTCAAGCGCTGGGTCGTCGTCGGGCACTGGCCCGTCGTGCTTTACGGGGCGGACACCGTCTGCGCCAACCCGATAATCGACAGGCGGAGAAAGATAATAAGCATAGACGGAGGCTGCGTCCTCAAGGACGACGGCCAGCTCAATGCGCTCATCATTCCCAGAAACGGCAGCGAGGACTTTGAAGTCGAGCACTACGACCATTTCCCGGTGAGGACGGTCAAGACCGCGCAGGAGGGCTCGAAGCGGAGCGCGTACATAAGGTGGGGCGACAATGTAGTCCGCATCCTTGAGCGCGGCGAGGAGTTCTCCCGCTGTATGCACCTGCGCACGGGTTACGAGCTCGACGTTCTCACGAAATATCTCTATGGCGAGAGCGGGGATGTGCGCTGCAACGACTGCACGGACTATGTCCTTCCGCTCAGGGCCGGAGACGAGGTGTCGGTTGTCGAGACAACGAGCAGGGGCTATCTCGTGAAACACAACGGGGTCACAGGCTGGTACGGAGGTGAGCTGCTGTGACAGACAGGGCCGATTTCCTGCCCGTTTCAAGGGAGGAAATGATAGAGCGGGGCTGGTGGTGGTACGACTTTCTGGTGGTCGGAGGAGACGCCTATGTCGACCACCCGAGCTTCGGCACTGCGGTGATATCCAGGGTGCTTGAGGCCGAGGGATACAGGGTCGCCGTGCTTTGCCAGCCGGACTGGCGCTCGGCGGAGGCTTTCAAGGCCATGGGTGCGCCGAGGCTGGGAGTCATGATCGGCGCGGGGAATCTGGATTCAATGGTGGCCCACTACACCGCCGCAAAACACAAAAGGCGCGAGGACTTCTACTCGCCCGGCAAGAAGACCGGGCTTCGTCCAGACCGGGCCGTCATCGTCTACGCCAACCGGGCGAGGGAGGCCTTCGGCGCGGATATGCCCATCGTCATAGGCTCGCTCGAGGCGAGCCTCAGGCGTTTCGCCCACTACGACTACTGGGAGGACAAAGTGCGGCGCAGCGTCATCTTCGACGCGAAGGCCGATCTGCTGGTCTACGGCATGGGCGAGTACGCGACCATAGAGATCGCGAAGGCGCTCAGGAAAAAGCGGCCGATTTCGGAGCTGCACGATATCCGAGGCACGGCCTACATAGCGAAGGAGGCGCCCGCCGAGGCGCTCATGCTGCCCTCTTATGAGGACGTGTGCATGAGCAAGCGGGCCTATGCTGAGGCGACAAGGGTGGAGTACGCCGAGCACGACCCGGTAAGGGGCAGGACTATGGCCCAGGCACATGGGGACAGGTATCTCGTTGTCAACCCTCCGGCGATGCCGCTGCCTACGGCGGAGCTGGACAGGGTGGCCGAGCTGCCGTACACCAGGGAAGTCCACCCCATGTACGAGGCCCTGGGCGGCGTGCCCGCCATCGAGGAGGTGCGCTTCTCCGTCATCCACAACCGGGGCTGTTTCGGAGGCTGCAACTTCTGCGCCCTCGCCTTCCACCAGGGCAGGATGGTCACGAGCCGCAGCCACGAGAGCGTCATACGCGAGGTCACGGCCATGACGAAGCACCCGCTCTGGAAGGGCTACGTCTCCGACGTCGGAGGGCCCAGCGCGAACTTCAGAAAGCCCTCCTGCTCGCAGCAGCTCAAGAACGGTATGTGCGCGAACCGCAGCTGCCTCGCGCCCACGCCCTGCAAAAATATCGAGGCCGACCACTCGGACTACCTCGCGCTTTTGAGGAAGCTCAGGAACATTCCGGGCGTTAAAAAAGTCTTTGTACGCAGCGGGATAAGATACGACTTCATGCTCTGCGACAAGAAGGGGGACTTCTTCGCCGAGCTCGTCAAATACCACATCTCCGGCCAGCTCAAGGTCGCGCCGGAGCACTGCATCGACTCCGTGCTGGACTACATGGGCAAGCCGCACATTGACGTGTACGAGCGCTTCATGGAGAAGTACAGGAGCCTGAACGAGCGCTATGACAAGGAGCAGTACGTGGTGCCATACCTCATGAGCTCGCACCCGGGCAGCACTCTGGAGAGCGCGATAGCCCTGGCCCTGTATTTGAAGAAGACGGGGCGCAGGCCGGAGCAGGTGCAGGACTTCTACCCGACGCCGGGCACGGTCTCCACCTGTATGTACTACACGGGCCTCGACCCGAGGACGATGGAGCCCGTGTACGTGCCGCGCTCGCCCGAGGAGAAGGCGATGCAGAGGGCGCTCTTGCAGTTCCAGAACCCGGCGAACCGCCGCCTGGTGCTCGAGGCGCTCAGGAAGGCAGGCCGGGAGGATCTCATCGGCTTCGGAAAGGGCTGTCTCGTCCCGCCATACGAAAAACGGCGGAGGAAGGACAAATGAAATTGCTGCTCGCGCTCTTGGGCGCGTATCTGCTGGTGATAAACCTCGACGGCTTCATACTCATGGCCTCGGACAAGTCCAGGGCAAGGAGGGGCAGGAGAAGGATACCCGAGGCGACGCTGTTCCTGGTCGCCGTGCTGGGCGGCTCGGCAGGAGTCCTCGCCGGGATGTATATCTTCAGGCACAAGACTCAGCACGACAGCTTCACGATAGGCATCCCGCTCATCCTCTTCTTTGAGGCCGTCCTGACGGCGCTGACGCTGTATTTTGCCAGATGAAAACCCGGCTCCCACGCGGGAGCCGGGTTTTTGAGGTTTTATTTGCGGTTTTGTTTATTCGTTCAGGCCGAGCGGGAGGATGGCGCAGTAGTCCTCTATGCTGCCGCGCTTCTTGAAGCACTCAAGTATCTGCTTGCCGACGGGGTGCAGCTCCTCGCAGTCATAGACGGCGAGCTCCTTCTCGAAGAACTTGTAGAGGATCTCGGCGCCCTTGTCGTAGCCCTCTTCGCCGAGCGACTCCTGCAGCTCGGGCCTGAGGAAGCGGCTGGATATCCTCTGGCCGTCGACCTTCATCTCGTTGAGCGCGTAGCCGAAGAGCGGGCAGCGTGCGGGCGAGAGCCTATCCATCTTCATGTTGACGCCGCCGCGGCGGGCCAGGTACTCTCTCGCGATCCACTCGGCCGCGAAACCGACCTTGTAGCTGCCGATGTGCTGGTTCGGTATGAGCACGTAGCGGGTCTGGGAGCAATTTATGATCTGCTCGAGCAGCAGGTTCGCCTGCACGACCCTCTTGCCGGTGGCGAAGGGCCAGTAGGAGCCGACGCCCTCGCTGGCGAGCGGGCTGCCGCCGCTGACGCTCGGGTTCTTGAAGCCTCTGGGCGCCACGAGCCTCCACAGCCAGGCCAGCGCCGGCGGGATGATGTGCATGAGGCCCATGATGCCGTAGGTCGGCTTCTTCGCTGTCGCGGGCGGCATACGCACGCCGAAAGAGCGCACGTCCACGTCCACCGGCTCGGAGACGATGTTCTCTATCATCCTTCTCGGCACGATTATCCTCGGGTTCGGGCAGGGCTTGCCGTCCGAGTCCGGGGTGTGCTCCCAGGGCAGGCAGGTGGCCATCGGCCTCGCCTCGAGGTTGAAGAACATCAGCGGCTCCTTCGAGTGTATGGCTATCCTCTCGTACATCGGGTCGCAGCCGTAGGAGGTGATGCCGTCCACCCTCACGAACCAGCCGTCCTCGCCGTCCACGAGGCTGAGCTTGCCTCCGTTTTTCTGGATGCTGGGCGGGCACATGGCCATGTCGTCCGTCACGGGCGCGATGGTGCAGGTGTCGCTCATGCTGATGTAGCGCTCCTCACCCGTCACCAGGTCTACGCCGAGGAGCACGCGGCCGTCGGCGCAGCGCATGACGTCCTGCAAGAGCTCGCTCTTGCCGCCGCCGGAAGCGCCCTCGTGCATCATGACCATCTCGTTCTCGTAGGGCGTGATTATCCTCGCCGACGAGGCGTGGGCCGTGACCCAGCCCTCCTGCTCGCCGATGTCGAGCAGCACGCTGTATATGCCCTTCTTCGCCGAGGGGCCCGGATACAGGTTATACGAGAAGACCTCGTGCAGATCCGGCAGCCGGTTGTGGACGACGACCTGTTTTCCGTTGAAGTGCGTGTGCCTGAAAGGCGGAGCCGCATAGACCACAGCCCTGGGCTTGAAGTGGTCGACCGTCCTGATATCCACAAAAGCCTGCAGCTGCGCCATGGCGAAGCCGAAGAAAGCGGCGTTCCTCGGGCAGACCAGCACCGCCTCGTAGCCGTAGTCGTAGCCGCCCGCCTTGAAGGGCACCAGGATGAGCTCCTGCTTCGTCAGCCACTTCAGAGTTTCTATCCTGAGTTCGTCGAATTTATATCCGTAAACATCCTCGAACCGCGGCTTGTCAGTCGGCTGGTCGTCGGCTATGCGCATACAGTCGGGATCCCTTCTGCGCATATAATCCTCGGGGTAGTTCACCGCCGCCCCGTTTTTGCAGCGGACGACCTCCGCCTCCTTCACGGCCTTGCCGTGGATGTCGTAGAGCACCTCGATCTTGCCCGTGTACTCATTGCCGAAGATCAGCTCGAAGAGGACTTCCTTGCTGGTCGGGATGATGACGCTCGGGCTGTTGTAGATGACCCTGCTCAGCTGTTCCGGGAGAGTGAATCTCTCAAAAAGTATGTTCATCTGCCTACCTCACTTTCCGCGCCGGGCATGGAAACGGCGCATTCACTAATTATGCACTATATTAATTTATTCCCGCCGCGCCGGTTTGTCAATCCTTAAACACAAACACGGGCCAGCGCCCGCCGGGTTTCGGCTATCCTGCGGTCGAAAGTATGTCTTTCGACACGGGAGTATAGAACAGGCGCGGGATATCGGAACTGTCCTTCGCCAGAGGCAGGAGCCACATGAGCTTGGCAACGGCGGCCTCGGTGGTCATGTCGTAGGCCTCGAGGATGCCGGGGCTTCGCGCCAGGGCGCTGCCCGTGCCGTACACTGCGAGGTCTGAGCCCTCGTTCTGCACCTGCGTCGTCATGACAACGGCCCGGCCGTCCATCGCGGCGGCCTTCACCATGTCGTGCATCCCGTCTCGCTCAGGCAGGCCGCCCACGCCGTAGCTCTCTATTATCAGCGCGTGGCAGCTGCCGAGCATGAACCCCAGCAGCTCGGGCCCTATGCCCGGGATCAGCTTCAGCAGCCCCACCTTCGCGTCCAGCTTCGAGAAAAACCTCGGCCGCTCGAGGCATTCAGGCTCTATGTAGCGCATGAGCCTGCCGTCCCTCACGTCGGCGATGTTCGGGTAGTTGATGCTCGAGAATGCGTCGAAGCTCTTGGAATGCGTTTTCCTCGCCCTCGTACCCAGGATCACCCTGCCGTTGAAGACGATGCAGACCCCGTGCATCCCGCTGCCGCAGGCGACGGCGAAGGCGTCGCGCAGGTTCTGCCGCGAATCGGTCGTGTCGAAGCCGATGGGCTTCTGCGCCCCGGTCAGCACTATGGGCTTCGGGCTCAGTTGCACGAGATAGCTCAGCGCAGCCGCCGTGTAGGCCATGGTGTCCGTGCCGTGGCTTATGACAAATCCGTCGAAATATGAATAATTATTCCTTATGCACCCGGCCATTTCCAGCCACTGCTCCGGGCCGATATTCGTGCTGTCAAGGTCGAAGAGCTGCACGCTCTCCACCTCGCAGAGCCCGGCCACGTCGGGAACGTAGCCGAGCAGCGCGGACGCGCCGACTCCGGGCAGAAGGCCCTCGTTCGACATCTCCGAGGCGATGGTTCCGCCCGTGCCTATGAAGAGTATCCGTTTCCTCACTTCCAGACCCCCTTTGTCAGTATTATATCACGCTTTTCATCCCGGCGACAGCTTGATAATGGGCTCAGGTATGGTATAATAATAAATTATTGATGTTGCGGAGGTGCCCTGTGGCCGGGAAAAAGACGATAGTTGTGAAGATAGGCACGAGCTCGCTGACGGAGAAGTCGGGGAAGCTCTCGCCGGAGCGGCTGCGGATGCTCACGAGGCAGGTGGCGCAGCTGCGGGACGAGGGGCACCAGGTCGTCATGGTGACGAGCGCGGCCATCGCCGCAGGCTACACGCTGCTGGGCTATCACGAGAGGCCGAAGGCGACTGCGGCGAAGCAGGCCTGCGCGGCCGTGGGCCAGGGGCTGCTCATGGAGGAGTATACCAGCTGCCTCCAGGAGCGCGGCTACGTCGCGGCGCAGCTGCTGCTCACGAGGGACGATTTCAGGGACAGGCGGAGGTACCACAACGCCTTCTCGGCCCTGGAAGTGCTCCTTGCCAGGGGCGCGGTTCCGATAATAAACGAAAACGACACGGTGTCGATAGCCGAGCTGAAACTCGGAGACAACGATATGCTCTCGGCCCAGGTGGCGGCCATGCTGCACGCAGACCTCCTCGTGCTGCTCACGGATACCGACGGGCTGTACACCTCGGATCCGAGGTCAGACCCGGCTGCGGAGCACATAGACGTGGTGGAGCGTGTGACTCCGGAGCTCGAGGCGCTGGCGGGCGGCGCGGGCACGGCCAACGGCACGGGCGGCATGGCTACGAAGGTGGAGGGCGCCAAGCTCGCCGCCGGGGCCGGAGTCCCCGTGATAATCTGCCGCTCGACCGAGCCGGACGTGCTGAAGAAGGCGGTTGAGGGCAGGGTCGTAGGCACATATTTCAAGGCCGGCAGCGGGATGAAGACCAAGCTGCAGTGGATGGCCTTCTACGCGCAGGCGAAGGGGAATATCTATATAGACCCAGGCGCGGCCGAAGCTATGTGCCGCCGGGGCAAGAGCCTGCTCCCTGCGGGAGTCAGGGCCGTCGAGGGTGACTTCTCCCAGGGAGAGGTCGTGAGGGTCTGGCTCTCGGGCGCCGGGGCGCTCCTGGGGAGGGGCATAGTGAATTACAGCTCGTCGGAGCTCAAGACCATAGCGGGCCTGTCCTCGTCGGAGGCCGCAGCCCGCTGCCCCGGCAGGCCGCCGGAGGTAATCCATCGGGACAACTGGGCACACACTGAACAGGAGGGTATGGAATGAAAACACTCGTCGAATCGGCGCAGGCCGCGAAGGCCGCGAGCCTCGAGGTCGCACAGCTCACTACGGAGCAGAAGAACAAAGCCCTGCACGCCATGGCGAGGGCGCTCGTCGAAAGGACGCCTGAAATACTGGCGGCAAACGGCAGAGATATGGAAAAGGGCCGCGAGAGCGGGATGCCGGACTCGCTGCTCGACCGGCTGATGCTCAATGAGGCGAGGATAGCCGGCATGGCCGAGGGGCTCGACCAGGTGGCGGAGCTGCCCGACCCCATCGGCCGGGTCATGGACGAGTGGACGCGGCCGAAC
>CABVBV010000059.1 GCA_902496595.1 uncultured Eubacteriales bacterium
TGGAGGAGCGGAACCTCGAGCGCGAGGACACCGTGACCATCAGCATGGAGGCCGCAGAGGCCGAGGCCAGGCGCTGCATGAACTGCGGCTGCTACTCGGTGAACGCCTCCGACATTTCGCCGGTGCTGGTGGCGCTGGGCGCGACGGTCAAGACGACAAAGCGCGAGATAGCGGCCTCGGAGCTCTTCACGGAGAACCTGAAGGTAAAGGACGAGCTCGCCCCGGACGAGATAGTGACAGAGGTGAGCATCCCGGTACAGGCGGGCGCGGTGACGCACTACGACAAGTTCCGGCTGAGGGATTCCGTGGACTTCGCCATGGTGAGCCTGGCCTCGAGCTTTGTGGTAGAGGGCGGCAAGATCGCGTCTGCGAGCCTTGTGCTGGGCGGCGTCGCGCCGGTTCCGCTCAGAAGGGAAGAGGCAGAGGCCTATCTCATAGGCCGCGAGCCGAACGAAGAGACGGCCAAGGCGGCGGCGGAGCTGGCGCTCGAGGGTGCGCTGCCCTTCGAGAAGAACGTCTACAAGGTGCAGGTGGCCAAGACGCTCATAGAGCGCTCGGTGCTGCGGCTGAGCTGACTTGACAGTGGCTGGGAAGCCGGGTATCATCAAAGCGGAGGGATGGACATGAAGGTCAACCCGAAGATAAGGATAAAGGTGCCCGGCTTCATCAGCTCGAGACAGAACGCTTGGTTTTTCCAGAGGCTTGGCGAGCCCGTGGAGTTCCGAGCCGACCAGCTCATTGCCATACCGGGCTCATACCCGATGTACAGCTATTTCATGAAGACGGGCCGGGAATAGCAGGCATCGTGAACAGCGCGGAGAACCAGCGGCTCATGCTGTCCTTCGAGGAGGGCAGCCTGCTGCTGGAGCAGTATCAGCTCACGGGCAAGCCCTGCGACCTGTACTATCGTGCCGTGACGGACTGCACGGCGCAGATGATATCCTACCACGACATAACACAGGCGATGAAAGCGGACTTTTCCGTGACCTTGGACATACTGAACGCCATATCAGACCTGGGCGCCATGTCGCTCCAGCAGCGGATGTTCGAGACTGAGGCGGACGCTACGGAGAAGGTGTGCGGCCAGTTCCTGGACTTCGCCCTGGCTTTCGGCGAGGAGGACGGGGGAGAGATAGTCATAACGGAGCGGCTGACACAGGAGAAGATAGGCGCGCTCAGCGGCCTGCACAGAGTCACCGTCGCCAGGGAGCTGAAAAAGCTCAGAGACAAAACCTTGTTCGCGTGGAGGATGGCTTCTATCATATCCTCAGCCTGAAAGCCCTCATAGATTACTGTGACGACCATAGCGAGGGAAACGACGCTCAGGTTACAAATGAGTGACAAGTGTGACAAAATACAGTGCCGAACCTTACAGTTTTGTAAGGTTCGGCATTTTGCATTCAACTTGTGTTATAATGACATCAAATGCGCACGGAGGATTGGGAAATGAGCGGTGCTGAGAACCGAAGTTCTGCGGCGAAATGGCTGCTGCCCTGCGCCGCCGTCCTGCTCATCTGCCTCACCGTGCAGCTGCTCTATGCCCGCAGATATAACGACGTACGCGAGCTCGTTCCGGTAAACGGAGTGCTGGACATCACCGGAGAAGACCTGTCGGATGAGGTGGTGAACATCGCCAACAGCTGGGAATACTACCCGAACAAACTGTACGGGCCAGAGGACTTCTCAGGCGATACCGAAGCCCCGGCTGAAACCGTCGACCCCGCAAGATATGGAACCTACCGGCTCACCATCAAGGCAAAACCGGATAAATACTATACCATCTGCGCATACTCTGTGGACTATGCGACCCAGGTATACGTGAACGGGGTGGAGGCCGCAAGCTACGGCAGGGTGGCGGACAACGCCGTTGACAGCGTTGCCGGCGTCGGATATATGACCATACCAATGTATACGGGCGAGAGCGGCACGGTGGAGATAATCTGCCAGTTTTCAAACTTTGTCCACAGGGACGGCGGTTTCATACAACCGACGTATATGTCCGAGCCGCAGAAGATAGAAGACTATAAGGCTGCGGAGAATCTGGTATCCCTGTGCCTCAGCGGAGGGATGCTGGCGCTGTTTTTGTACTTTCTGCTCTGCGCCACGGTGCGCAGGAGCTCGGAGTTCGCCTTTCTCTCCGTCTGCTGCTTGCTTATGGCACTGCGTGACCAGAACTTCCTGTTTATACACTTCCTGCCTCCGAGCACTCCGTGGGAATTGTCCTACCGGCTGCTAATAAGCGTTTCTGCGCTGCTGCCCGGGATGGTCATACTGCTGCTTTGCAGCCTGTTTCCGGGGCTTGTGAAGAGAAAATTCAAGCTGATGCACGGGGCGGCGATGGCGCTTGCGGAGCTGCTCATCTGCTTCATGCCCACCATGGAGCTGGTAAGGGTATGTACTGCTGCGTGGATATGCGCCGTTCCCCTGGCCGCCTGGCTGGTTGTGTGCGCAGTGAGATATTTTGTCAAGCGCGGCAGGTTGGGGGCGCTGGACGTGTTCAGCATAGCGGGTTCCGCTGTTCTGCTGTTCTCGACAGTGCTGGAGGGACTGCTTGTTAACAGCAGCTCATTTATGAGCCGCTACGGCATAGCTCCGGCCGGGATGCTGGCGTTCGCACTGCTGACGGCTGTGTCGATAAGCCTGAGAGCGCAGGAGCAGAAGCTGGCTCTTGCCGAGAGCCGGAACCGAAGCATGATGCTGGAGCGAATGAACGCCATGAACCTGGACTTTCTGCGCCAGGTTGCGCACGAGCTGAAGACCCCGCTAACAGTGATCTCCGGCTATGCGCAGCTCACCGGGCTCCAGCTCTCGTCCGGGACGTCGGACGGGGAAGCCGAGGAGAATCTCCGGGTGATCAGCTTCGAGGCCCAGAGATTGGCGGACATGGTTTCCCGGCTCATGGAACACACCTACGGTCGCGATTCCGGTGCGGAGCTCGGGAAGGTGGACGTCGCAGAGCTGCTGGAGAGCGCGGCGGCCATATGCGCACCCGTGTGCCTGAAGAACAATAACAGCGTCTCCGTAGCCGACGCTGGAAAGGGCGCGACCGCTTACGGAAACAGGGAGACTCTGCTGCAGGTCTTCATAAATCTGGCGGCGAATGCGAACCGCCACATGAGCGGCGGAGCTCTGGAGCTCAGCGCATCGGATTCCGAGGCCGAGGGCTTTGTGCTCTTCCGGGTCAGCGATACGGGGGACGGGATAAATGAGTCGGAACTTCCGAGGCTGTTTGAGAAGGGATACAGCGGAGACGGGGGCAGCGGCCTGGGCCTTTCCATCTGCCGGGACGCAGTGGAAGCGCAGGGAGGCAGGCTTTATCTGGAGAAGACCGGGCCCGGGGGCACCACGTTTGTCTTCACAGTTCCTAGGGGGTGAGATCCGGGGATGAGCACGATACTGCTTGTCGAGGATAACGAACACATAATGCGGATAAACAGCGCGGTGCTGCGCCATTACGGCCATGAGGTGCTGAAGGCGTATACAGCTGCGGAATGCCGGAAGATATTGACTTGGCAGCAGGTCGACCTCGTAGTTCTGGACGTCATGCTTCCGGACGGAAACGGCCTGGAGCTTTGCCGTGAACTGAAGAGCAGCTGCAACGTACCTGTGCTTTTTCTCAGCGCACTTGGGGACAGCAAGGACGTAGTCGAGGGCCTGAGGGCCGGAGGGGACGACTATCTGGCGAAGCCCTACGACCTTGAGGAGCTGGAGGCGAGGATCGAGGCCCGGCTGAGGCAGGACAGGCTGCGCGGAAGGTACCTGAGTTTCGGGGCGCTGAAGCTGGACACTGTCACCGGCTGCGGCTACCTGGACTCTGTGAACGTGCAGCTCACGCAGAAGGAGTTTTCGGTTCTGCGGCTGCTTGTCGAGAGCGGAGGCAGGACGGTCACGACGGAGGAGCTTGTGCGCGAGGCCTGGGGCCAGGACACGGAGTCGAACCGGAAGGCGCTCTGGACTCTGATATCCAGACTCAGGGGCAAATTGAACTCGGAGAAGAGCCGGATGGAGATATCCTCGAAACGACGGGACGGATATAAGCTCGAGCTGATATAAGTACACGTGCCGGGCCTCGAGCCCGACAGTATATAAGAGGAGGAGACGAATATGAAGAAGCGGATAATATCGGTGCTGCTCTGCCTGTGCCTGATAGTTGCCCTGCTGCCGGTGACTGCGCTGGCGGATGATGACACCTATCTGGCCCTGGGCGACAGCATCAGCACCGGCTACGCGCCGCCGGTACAGGAAGGCGTATACAATAAGGTTAGTTCCCCGTTTGCGAATCAGATAGCAACTAATTATGGTTACGATTTGACCAACGAGGCGCAAGACGGCGAGACCTCGACATCGCTGCTGAACAAGCTGGACACGTTGAGCGTAGACGGCTACGACCTCATCACCATCACCATCGGTGGCAACGACCTGATGAATGCGCTGTATGAGTATTTGACCGAAGCGTATAATGCGGCAAATCCCACTTCGACGATTACTGTTACCGAACTTAAAGAAGTGCTTGCGAAACCAACGGAAGATGATGCGGATATTATTATGTTCGCATTGCAGAATGTCTCCGGGTTCACCAGCTCTGCCGATTACACTGTTGCGCTTGATAAATATAGTGACAACCTTAGCGGCATAATTGCCAAAATCCGAGAGACAAACTCGACTGCAAAGATTATCGTCGCAACACAGTATGACCCGTATACTCACCTTTCTGCAGAAAATAATGACTTTTTTAAAGATTATGTAAATGGCCTTAAATCCACCTTCGATACAGGGGTTGTAGACCTTAATACCAAAATAACAACTGCGTTGAGCGGTAAGACTAACGTTGAAATTGCCAATGTGTACACGGCGTTCAAAAATAAGGGTGGAGTTTTGACCAACGCAAGCTATTCGAATCCGACCGGATGGTCACCCAAATTTACCCTCGACTTCCACCCGAACCAGGAAGGGCATGACCTCATCGCGGAGACGATAGGCGCGCTGCTCGGGACCGCGACCACGCCTGTGATGAGCGTCACACCACTATCGCACGATTTCAGAACTGAGACGGTAGGATATTCAAACGTTGCGAGACAGACGTTCACAATAAAGAACACCGGTACGACTGAGCTCAAGAATATATCCGTAGTCTTGGGTAACGGCTCCAGCGAATTCAATTGTGATTCCAGCTTTAGTGAGACCCTTGCCGCAGGAGAAACCACCACCTTCACCGTCGCGCCCAATGACGGCCTTGGAGTCGGAACCCACAACGAGACGATTACGGTATCGGCCGAAGGCGCAGCATCCGTTACCGCAAACATCACCTTCAAAGTTATAGCTGCCCCTGCGGCCGGAGACCATACGGTACTGGACGCCGGCGGTAAACTGGTCGGCAGCTATAGCGATTTGTCAGCTGCACTGAGTGCAGCTGAGGGTCACGCCGGTTACACCGTCGTGATGGGTTCTGACGCCACGCTCCCGGCAACCATCCCTGACGGCGTTACCTTGCGCGTGCCAAGCGGCATTAAGCTGACGGTCGCGAGCCCTGCGTTCCTGCTCTACGGAGCGCTCGAAATACAGGCGGGCGCTACGTTTGTGCTCAACGGCGAAAACTTCGTCGGCGCGTCCGGCGACACCTCCGCCCGCGTGCAGCTCTCCGAAGGCAGTATCGTCTGGAAAAACGGCACGCTGACCCTGACCGAAGATTCCGAGGCGGCCGTGCCTTCGGACAAGACGCTCAGCCTCATGGCGAGCGTGGAGGTTATGGGCAACAAGATAAACACCCCGCTGAACGCCGTCATTGAGAAAGGCGCGACATTCACCGTAAACGGCACGGTCAAGGCCGTATCCGGCAATGTAGGCAGTGAAGGCTCCAAAGTCACCGTAAACGGCACTCTCGATGTGCAGGGCGCCATCTGCGTTGCGCTGAAGGCCTCGGTCGAAGTCGCTGACGGCGGCGTCCTGAACCTCGCCAACCTGGATGCGACAGACATCGTCGGCAGCGGCGACGGCACCGGCATCAAGGGCGACATCGTGTTTAAAGCTGGCTCGAAGCTGGCCTACAACGGAAACACCGTCATCGGCGCCGACGCAACTAATGGCATAAATATCACCAGCGGCAAAGCAACGCTGAACCTGAGCAAAATAGATATGTCTAATCTCCAGTCGTCCTACATAGACCTCACGGTAGAGGGCGACGTCAACGCTTTCGGCGACATCAACACCGGCCTCAACGCGACGTTCGTCAGCATACCCACCCACGTGGCGGTCAACAGCGGCACTGTCACGATCGAAGAGAACGCCACCGTCAACCTGCTTGGCGGCAGCCAGCTCACGCTTGAGGGCAGCGCGACCCTGAATGTAAACGGCACCCTCGAAGTCCAGAGCAACGCCTCCTTCACCGGCAAGGCCACTGTCACGGGCAAGGTGTACGTCTTCGGCGATGGCACCAACGTCAACGGCGCGACCTTCGACCTCGGGAACGGCGCGGTGTACGCACGGACCGGCAGCCTTGGTGCAACCATGGAAGGTGCTACTCACGAATCTGTCAGTGAAGGCTATGCCTCCATCACCCCCGGGACCACTGGTTTGACAATATTCACCGACAAGTGGAGCAAAACTTCCATGACCATCACGCCCGAAAAGCAGGTCTTTGACAGGAACATCATCGGCACATATTATGACGATGTTGAATTCGAAATCGACAATGTCGCTTATGATAATCGGACGATAGCGAGTGTCAAGCTGAACGACACAACCCTTGTTGAAGGCGAGGGTTATTCATACTATTACTCCGCATATATAGAACAGATAGGCCTTGGGATATCTGCCGAGATCCTAAAAGACCTTGAAGCAGCTGATTACACGCTGACCGTTACCATGGTAAGCGGAGACATACTCCAAGCGACGATCACCATACCCGAGACCTACGCGGTCACCGTGGAGAGCGATCCGGCCGGCGCGGGCTACTACTTCTACGATAATAAGTATGGGTATACCGATGAGGAATACTACGTTGTCAAGGGAGATAGCGTAACCATTGAGCCCATGAGCGAGACAGGATATTACTTTGACCACTGGGTATACAGCGGTATCACGCCTGATATCGACGAGGACGGCGTTCTCACCTTCATCCCCACCAAGGACACCGTGCTGACGGCCGTGTTCAAGGAGAACACCTACGCGGCGGATATTGACCCCGACAGCCTTGACTTCGGCAAGGAGTACGTTGGCTACGACGAGATCGACGAGAAGACCGTCACTATCACGAATAATAGCGACACGCCTGTTGCCGTTTTCAAGCCTGAAACGGACGCTTACGTCATCACTGCGATCAATGACGTATACGACGGCTACCTGGATGTGGGAGAAAGCCTCAGCTTTACCATCCGTCCTGCAACCGGCCTGGAGCCGGGCGTCTACGATGCCAGCCTGAAATTCGGCGTGTATGAGCTGGGCGATTTCCCCTTGGAGCCCCAGTCTGAAATAAACACCTATTCCGGCTTCTACGGCGAGTTCGTAGAACCGAGGGCGACCGCAGAACTGGACGTTAAATTCACCGTCCTGGCGGAGAACAGCGGAGCGCCGGGCACCCAGCTGTACTTCACACTCAAGTTTGAGACGAACGGCGGTAAGGAGATCACAAGCCTGCGCGTCCCGGCGATGAGCACCGTCGACCTGAGCAAATATACCACCGAGCGGAGCGGTTTCCGCTTCGCAGGCTGGTACTCCGATAAGGAGCTGACGGAGCGCATCGAGAGCGTATATATGGATAAGAGCAAGACCGTGTACGCAGGATGGAACCCCTACGAAGACGTGAACGAAGGCCAGTGGTTCTACGACGCCGCGCTGTATAACTACTATAACGGGCTCATGGACGGAGTTGAAACGGGCAAGTTCGGCCCGAACCTGAGCGTTACGAGGGCAATGATGGTGACGATACTCTGGCGCATGGAGGGACGTCCCGTTGTGAACTACGCCATGAGCTTCGAGGACGTGGCCGAGGGAGCCTGGTATACGGAAGCAGTCCGCTGGGCGGCGGCGAACGGTATAGTGAACGGAGTCAGCGAGACGCGGTTTGCCCCCAACGACCCGATAACGAGGGAGCAGATGGCGGCGATCCTCTACCGCTACGCAAAGTATTGCGGCATTGACGTGAGCGTGGGAGAGGATACGAACATCCTGTCCTATAAGGACTTCGATGAGATCAGCGAATACGCGATACCCGCGTTCCAGTGGGCCTGCGGCTCGGGCGTAATGAGCGGCAGAGCGGACGGCTTCCTCCAGCCGAAGGCAGGGGCCACCAGAGCCGAGGTAGCGCAGCTGATAATGAATTTCCTGAAACTGAAATAACAAGTAAATAAAATGCAGCCCCTTCACCGAAAAAATGCGGTGAAGGGGCTTTACTACGTCAAAGTTCGATGATATAATCAAAAAACCAGCGGGGCGCCCCGCTGCGCGGACTGTTACAAGACAGTCCGCGAAACCGCGATTGTGTATGAGTATATAAGGAGGAGAAATCAATGAAGAAGCGGCTTTTTGCTATACTTATAGCAACAGCAACGCTGCTCTGCGCCCTGAGCATCACCGCCCTCGCGGATGATCCCTGGGACGGCAGTGTCGATACCAGCTGGTACAATGACACTGCCACTGAGTTCACCATCGGCAGCGCCGACGACCTTGCGGGCCTCGCGGAGCTCGTGAACGAGGGCAACACTTTCAAAGGAAAGACCATAACGCTGACGGCAGACATCGACCTGGCCGGCAAAGAGTGGACGCCGATAGGCACGAAAGACAAGCCGTTCCAGGGCACCTTTGACGGCGGTGATAAAACCATCTCTAATCTGTACGTCAACAAGGGCTTTTCCAATACTGCGGCAAATTGCAATGTAGGCCTTTTCGGCTTAACAGATTCACCCGCCGTCATCAAGAACGTCAACATTAAAAACGTCGATATCCAGGGCAGCCTGTATGTCGGCTCCATTGTCGGCTACGGCTTCACCGGCAGCAAGATATCCAACTGCAATATTAGCGGCAAAATTGAAATCGACGGCTGGTGGTACATCGGCGGCATCGGAGGCAACGGCTATATGAATACCGTCTCCAACTGCACTGTGACCGGCAATGAGGGCTCCTACATAAAGGCCAACAATGATGGCAGCTACGTCGGCGGCATATGGGGCTACCGCGGCGAGGGCGGCATGAAAATTATCGATTGCAAGGTAGAGAACATAGCGCTCTCGGCCTGCGACCGCATCGGCGGCATCTGCGGCATTGCGCATTATGGCAACACCATCCAGGGCTGCGAGATTAAAAACTCCACTATTACCTCTACAAACAACGCCGGCAACACCGGCCTTATCGCCGGCGCCGACCTCGGCAGTTCTGAAAACGGCGAAGCTAAGATACTTGACTGCACCGTAACAGATACCAAGGCCACATCTGAAGACGTGACTGTGACCACCAAAGTCGGCTCATGCACTCATGAGGGCAAACCGGCTGAAAAGTGTGCCACTGTGGGCTCTAATGTGACTTTTAATAGCAGCGGCAAGATCACTGGAGGTACGCTTGAGCAGGTGGCCGACGGTGAGCTCGCGGATGGTTTTATCCTTATAAAGAATGAGGAAGGAACATATGATGTTGCACAGATGACAACGGAGAATGCTCCGTTCGTCGTAACGACCGGGAGCGTTGAGAAACCGTTTGATAATCTTCCCGCTGCTATCGCCGCAGCAAATGCGGATACAAGTGGGAACGCCGTCACCGTGACCATCAAGAAGTCCGGCAGCTACGATATGTTTTCCATCACCCGGGCCAATGTCAAGGTTGAGGCGGCCGATGGCGTGACGGCTACGTTCACGGTGAGCAGCACTGTTAAGGAACAGTTCAACGCTGCAAATATCACCCTGAAAAATCTCAACTTCGTCTCCAAGAACGGCGCCACGATCATTTCCTTCGGCGCCTGCGACGGTCTGACACTTGAAAACTGCACCTTCACCGGTGACGGAACGGGCACGGCTCTGTTTATCCATAAGCCCAATGTCACCATCACGGGCTGCACCTTCAAGGACTTTGCCTACGCTTATGACACCTGCGGTGATAACTATGCCGCCGGCAAGATAACCATAACCAAAAATGAGTTCATCAATATCAAAGTTCCCATAAACGGCTACTGGGGCAAGGCTGCCACTGATGGCACCGACATCACGATCACCGGCAACACCTTCAACAGCGAAGACAGGGAAGCCGCCTACATCCAGCTCTGGGACTACGCCCAGTACCTGACATGGGCCGGGTCAACTGATACCGACCGTAAGGGCAGCGCCATAAAAGCTACGATCAAAGAAAACACCTATATAGGCAACGTGGTCATCTATGCCACGCACTTCAATTGGCTCTATGACTCCAGCCTTACCATTGACGAAACCTCCGAGGCTCTGCTGAAGTACCGCGTGCTCGTGGTGCTTGAGAACGCCGAGAGCGCCACCGTCCGCAACGCCGACGGCAGCGCCATTACCGCGTTCAACGAGAGCACGTCTTCTTCGTTGCGCGGAGATAAGGTGGCCATATACTCCATCTGCGCGGGAGACTACATCTTCGACATCGTTCCCGAAGACGGCGGCGACGCAGTCTCCGTACCCGCCAAGGTCGTAAAGACTGAAACTGGCGGCAGCACAAATACAGTTACCGCCCCCACGGCAGAAGAATCCTATGTCGCCAAGGTCGGCAATAACAGCTACACCACCCTCGCCGAGGCCATTGAGGCTGCGAAGAACGGCGGCACCGTTGAGCTGCTTCAGGACGTCTACGTCGCGACCTGGAACCAGGTCTGGACCACCAAGGATATGACCATCAACGGCAATGGCAAGACCATCACGATAGGGAAGGTCGAGTCCAACGTCAACGGCAACTACCTGTTCTACAACGCCGAAGGTCTCAAGGTAAACGACCTCACGCTCAGGTTCCAGACGAACGGCAACGGCTTCGTCATGACTTCCGGTACGCTGGATAACGTCAAGATGTACGGCGGCGCGAGCTCCAATTACGCCGTGTTCGTCGCCAATGGCGGGACGGAGAAGACCGTAACCGTCACCGGCTGCACCATTGAGGACTTCAGCACGGCTGTTTACAGCCAGCCGGGCACCGGCGCCGTGACCTCAAATATTGTGGTCGAAGGTTCCACTATCAAAGACTGCAACATAGCCATCTGCAGCTATGCGCAGAGCAACAAGTTCACCGGCAACACCGTCACCAACACCACCGAGCTCTCCTTCGCGGGCGGCGCGAACGCCGTTACCACCGTGACCGGCAACACTTTCAACGACGCGGGCAAGATCTGGTTCTACCAGGCTGACCTCGGCAAGGTCACCTTTGAAAAGAACAAGGTGCTCGGCAACACCTACGTCAGCACCGAGCAGGCCGATGGAAATACAACGCTCGACGTTGACAAGAACTATTGGGGCGGCGGCGCTCCGAGCAGCAGCCAGGTCCGGGGCGGAAATGTCACCGGCAAGGATGTCTACTACGTCGCACCCGGCATGAACGAGAGCGACCTCAACACCTACGCGCCCTACACCGTCACGATAGTCTACGGCAACGGCCAGGCGAACGAGGTGACAAATCACAAGCTCAACGACCAAATCCAGCTGCCCGCCGCGCCGACGAAGTCCGGGTATATCTTCATGGGCTGGAAGTGCGGAGGAGAAGTCTACGCCGCCTCCGAGACCGTCACTGTCACCGGCGACATGACCTTCTACGCGGTCTGGGCGAATATGCCCGACGTGGGCCCGACCGT
>CABVBV010000060.1 GCA_902496595.1 uncultured Eubacteriales bacterium
CTCCCGCGCACACTAAGTTTGACAACAAGGACTTCGTCCCTGCCAACCCCGCCGTGCTGATGGGCCACCACTTCTCGTCCATCGCCGGCGCCGGCCCGATAAACGGCCCCATCCAGGCGGCTGTGTTCGGCTGGCTGCCCGTGTTCCTGTGGGTCGTTATCGGCGGCATTTTCTTCGGCGCCATGCACGACTTCGGCGCGCTGTTCGCGTCTGTCCGTCACGGCGGCCGCTCGATAGGCGAGGTCATCAAGGACAACATCGGCCCGAAGGCGTACAAGCTGTTCGTCATCTTCGCGCTGCTGGTGCTCATACTCGTCATAGCGAGCTTCACCTCCGTCGTCGCCGGCACCTTCGTGTCCACGACTGCGGCTGACGGCTCCGCTCTGCCCATCATCACCACCGGCCGTGCGAACTGCTCCGGCAACGCTTCGACCGCGACTACGAGCCTGCTGTTCATAGTCATCGCCATCATCTTCGGCTACTTCGTCTACCGCAGGGGCGCGAAGGTCGGCCCCGCGACCATCATCGGCGTTATCGGCATCGTCGTCATCACCATCATCGGCCTGAACGTCGGCGTCAACCTGAGCCGTACGGCCTGGGTCATCTTCATCGCCGTGTACATCACGCTGGCCTCCCTGCTGCCGGTCTGGATACTCCTCCAGCCGCGTGACTACCTGTCCAGCTTCCTGCTGTACGGCATGATGATCATCGCCATCGTGGGCGTCCTCGGCGGCACTGCCGGCCAGGAGTTTGCCCTCAAGCCCTACAACGGCTTCACCACTGCCAGCGGCACCCTGTTCCCGGTCCTGTTCATCACGGTCGCCTGCGGCGCCATCTCCGGCTTCCACAGCCTGGTCGGCTCCGGCACGACTTCCAAGCAGCTGAACTCCGAGAAGGACACCAAGGTCATCGGCTACGGCGCCATGATCATCGAGTGTGTCCTGGCTCTCGTGTCCGTCATCTCCGTCGGCGTGGTGTGGAACCTCGTCAAGGAAGGCGCCGGCGGCGAGGCCGGTACCCTGACCACCAACGCTCCTCCGGCGATTTTTGCTTCCGGTATCGCGTCCATGGTCTCCTGGATGACCGGCGGTGCGGCTGACTTCACCAACCCGCTGTACGACACCATCTACACCCTGATCACTCTGGCCGTCTCCGTCTTCGCGCTGACCTCTCTGGACACCGGTACCCGTCTGGGCCGCTACATGTTCACCGAGCTGTTCGTGCACGAGGGCGAGGACCCGACCAAGATCCCCGGCTTCCGCGGTTTCCTGGCGAAGCCCATCGTCGGCACCCTGTTCCTGGTCATCGTCGGCTGCGGCATCGGCTTCCTGAGCCTCTCCCAGATCTGGGGTCTGTTCGGCGCTGCGAACCAGCTGCTCGCGGGCCTGGCCCTCATGGCCGTCGCCTGCTGGCTCGGCAACATCGGCAAGAGCAACAAGATGTTCTTCATCCCGATGGTGTTCATGCTGGTCGCCACCCTGACCTCCCTCGTCATGACCATCATTTCCAAGGTGAAGGTCGTCGGCGCCGGCACCGCTGCTTGGGGCGACTGGTTCCAGATGCTCTTCGCGGCTGCGCTCGTCATCCTGGCCGTCGTTGTCTCCATCAGCGGCATCCAGACCTTTGCCAAGCAGGCGAAGGGCGAGATCACCGGCGACCCGAAGGCTGTCGAGCTCACGAAGTAATCGTAGATCAAATGCAAAAAAGAGTGTGCGGTTCTCCGCACACTCTTTTTTTTACCCGCCTCCAGCGCTGTCCCCTTTTCAAACTTCGACAAGCTGAAATGACGCCGCCCCTTTTTGGAGCGGCGTCATCAGTTTTTGTTTTTAGTCCAAGATGTGCTGACCGGTGTAGAGCAGGTAGTAGCGGCCCTTCTGCTCGAGCAGGTCTTCGTGGTCGCCCTTTTCCTGTATCTCGCCGTGCTCTATGACGACGATGCAGTTGGAGTTGCGCACTGTCGAGAGCCGGTGCGCTATGACGAAGACCGTGCGGCCCTCCATGAGCGCGTCCATGCCCTTTTCGATGTGCCGCTCCGTGCGCGTGTCTATCGAGCTCGTGGCCTCGTCGAGCACCATGACCGGCGGGTCGGCCACCGCCGCCCTCGCTATCGCCAGGAGCTGCCTCTGGCCCTGCGACAGGTTCGCACCGTCGCCCGTCACCTGCGTGTTGTAGCCGTCGGGCAGCCTCCTGATGAAGCTGTGCGCGTTCGCGCTCTTCGCCGCCGCGATGCACTCCTCGTCCGTCGCGTCGAGCCGCCCGTACCTTATATTCTCCATCACCGTGCCCGTGAACAGGTGCGTATCCTGAAGCACCGCGCCCAGCGAGCGCCGCAGGTCGTCCTTGCTTATCATGCGAACGTCGATGCCGTCGTAGGTTATCGTGCCGGAGTCGATCTCGTAGAAGCGGTTTATTAGGTTCGTTATCGTAGTCTTGCCCGCGCCGGTGGAGCCCACGAAGGCTATCTTCTGGCCAGGGTTGGCATACACCGATACGTGCTTCAGTATGGGCTTTTCCGGCACGTAGGAGAAGCAGACGTCGCTGAGCCTGACCGCTCCCTTGAGCTCCGCGAGATAGAAGTCCTCGCCGGGGATGTTCCTGACGCTGCCCCTGACGATGTGCAGCCCGCTCACGCCGCTGCTGTCGGGGTATTTCCAGGCCCAGCCGTGGGCGGCGAGGGCGGCAAAGTCCGTCACTTCGGTCAGCGAGCCGTCCTTCTCGGCCCTGATCCAGATGCCCTCGGGTGAATCGACGCCCGGAGGCAGCATCCTTAGGCTGCCGTCAGCCTCCCTGACCGCCTGGCCAAGCTCCACTGCGGAGCCGTCCGGCTCCTTCATTATTGGCACGAGCGCCAGCCCGGCCGACCTCGGCACCTTCCAGGCCCAGGTGTGGAAGCGCTCGGAGCCCGTGTTCTCGCTTATCGCGCCGTTTTCGTCCTTTTGCGCACGAACGAGCGTGACCGTACCGTCGTCGACCTCGGGCTCCATGTCGATGATCTCGAATATCCGCTCCGCGCCGGCGAGGGCGGACAGCAGCGACGTCATCTGCTGCGATACCTGGCTCATCGGCTGCGAGATCTGCCTTCCGAACTGGAGGTAGATCGCCAGCCCGCCCAGATCGAGCATACCTCCGAAGGCAAACAGCCCGCCCACGATGGCCGTCAGCGCGTAGCCGATGTTCATGACGTTACCCACGATGGGCATCATCGCCGTGGCATAGAAGTTCGCGTCCTTCGCCACGTCGAAGTATGCGTTGTTGAGCTTGCCGAACTGCGCCTTTGCAGCGTCCTCATGAGTGAAGGCCTTTACGACGCGCAGGCCCTCTATCATCTCTTGGATGTTGCCGTTCATCTCGCCCAGCGCCCTCTGCTGCTCCTGATAGAGCCTGCGGCTGCGCCCGCCTATCGTCCTGATCGCGAGAAAACTGCCGCCCAATACCAGAAGCGTAATGAGAAACAGCGGCGGGCAGGTCACGATGAGGATGACCACGATGCCCACGAACATCAGGCTCGACGAGAATATCGACACTATGCTCTGCTCCAGCATCTGCTGCACATAGTCCGCGTCGTTGGAAAAGCGGCTCATAAGCTCGCCGTGCGGGTTTTTGTCGTAGAAGGAGAGGGGCAGCTCCTGCATCTTGTCAAAGAGCTCGGCCCTGAGCTTGTTCGTGCCCCTGTGCGCCAGCTGCGCCATGATGGCCGACTGCGCATAGGTGCAGGCCGCGCCCACCAGGAACACCACGGCCATGATGCCCAGCATCTTGCCCAGGTACAAGAGCTTCTCGCTGAGCGTGCCGTCGCCGACGAGGTCGTTGAGCACCGGCTTTATCAGATACGTCCCTGCAAGACTGGCCAGCGCACTCGCCGCCACGCAGACGAATACGATGACGAGCAGCCATTTCTTTCCACTTATATACTTCATCAGCCGGAGCATCGTGCGCTTGGCGTCCTTCGGCTTCTGATAACCGCCCCTCGCGCCCGGGCCGCCCCCTCCGGGGCCGCCGCGTCTCTGCCTGTTTTCAGCCATTGTCTATCGCTCCTTCCTGCTGGGACTGGTAGATCTCGCGGTATATGTCGCTCGTCTCCATGAGCTCGTCGTGCGTGCCCTCGGCGGCGATGTGGTCGTCATCCAGCACCACTATCTTGTCCGCGTAGCGCACGGAGCTTATCCTCTGCGCTATGATGATGACCGTCGTGTCCTTCAGGTTCTCCGAGAAGGACTTACGGATCTCCGCCTCTGTCGCCGAGTCAACCGCCGAGGTCGAGTCGTCGAGTATCAATATCGCCGGGTGCCGCAGCATGGCCCGCGCTATGCACAGCCTCTGCTTCTGCCCGCCGGAGACGTTCACGCCGCCCTGGTCGAGCCAGGTGTCGAAGCCCTGCGGCATCGCCTCGATGAAGTCCAGCGCCTGCGCGTCCTTCGCCGCACGGCGTATCTCCTCATCCGTGGCGCCCGCACGGCCCCAGAGCAGGTTGTCACGAACCGTGCCGGAAAACAGCACGTTCGTCTGCAGCACCATGCCTATCCTGCTGCGCAGCTCTTCGAGCGGGTAGTCGCGCACGTCCACGCCGTCCACCAGCACCTGGCCCTGCGTCACGTCGTAGAACCTCGGTATGAGGTTCACAAGCGTCGATTTACCCGTGCCAGTGCCGCCAACGATGGCCACGAACTGGCCGGGCTCCACCGTGAGGTCTATGCCGTGCAGCACGTCGTCTCCGGTGCCGGCGGCATTGTATTTGAAGTTCACGTTTTTGAACTCAACCTTGCCGCGGCTCTCAGGCAGCTCGAGCTCATGGCTCTCCGGAGCGTCGGTGATGTCCGGTTCGGCCTCGAGCACCTCGAGCACACGCTTCGCGCAGGCCACGGCCCTCGTCAGCATCAGCAGGCACATACCCACCATCAATACGCTCATGAGCACCTGCACGATGTACGAGAAGAAGGCATAGAGCTCGCCGGGCAGCAGCTCGCCCTTCGCCACAAAGCCGCCGCCGAACCACATGACTCCAAGGATGGCGGCATACATCGAGAGCATCATGATCGGGCTTATCAGTATGACGCGCATGACGGCGGCAAGGCCCGCGTCGCGCAGCTCGTCGTTCGACTTCTTGAACTTCTTGCGCTCGAAGTTGCCCCTCACGAAAGCCTTGACCACGCGGATGGCGACGAGATTCTCCTGAACCGTGTTGTTCAGGGCGTCAATCTTCTGCTGGAACCTGGTGAACAGCCGCTCGCAGGCCCGCATGATGAGCCAGAGCAGCAGGCACATGACCGGTATGACCACCACGATGACCAGCGTCAGCCTCGCGTTCATTACGAGACAGACCACCAGCGCCGACAAAAGCTGCAAAGGCGCCCTCACCAGCATACGCAGGCACATCATCACGGTCATCTGGATGGAGTTCACGTCGTTCGTCAGCCTCGTTATGAGCGAGGCAGAAGAGAAGCGGTCTATGTCCGCAAAGGAAAAGTCCTGTATCTTGTCGAACATCGCGCCCCTCAGGTTCCGGCCGAAACCCTGGCTCGCGACCGCCGCCGTCTTCGCCGCCGTCATGCCGCTGTAAAGCGACAGCACCGACAGCACCAGCATACCCAGGCCAGCCTTCCATATATAGCCCATGCCCCCGTCGCCGTTTATGCCCACGTCGATGATGTCCGCCATGAGCAGCGGCAGGAACAGCTCGCACACGGCTTCGATGAAGATGAATACAGGCGCCTTTATCGCCTCTTTCTCGAAGCCTTTGATGTAGTGGAACAGTTTTTTCGTCATTCTTCTGCCTCCTGTCCGGCAAGCCCCCGGAGATTTGCGGTCATTCGCTCGAAGCAGCCTGAGATGATGTGCAGCTCCTCGTCCGAAAAGCCTGCGTACATCGCCTCGTCAACTTCGGAAAAGACCTCGATATAGCGCTGGGCTATCTCGCGTCCCTTGTCCGTTATCCGTATCTTCTTTTTGCGCATATCGCGCTCCTCCGACTCCCTTGCGACACAGCCCTGCCTCTCGAGCAGCTTCACTGCCGAGGTGACGGTAGCGGGGGAGACCCTGAGCCACTTCGACAGCTGCTTCTGCATTGAAAGGCAGCCGTCCTCTCCGCCGCGCATGAGCAGAAACAGTATGAACGGATGCCCATAGTCCTTCAGCCCGTGCCGCTCCAGCAGCGTGTCCAGCGCCGCCCTGTGCGCGACGTGCAGCATTCGGAACCGCCAGGCGGGAGAGCCGAGCATGGCATCGCTCATTTCCATGCAGTCTTCCATGATGACCTCCAATACTTAGCCTTCTAATAATTAGCCCTCTAACTAATTGACTGATAAATGATACAGCGCCGCCTCTGAAAAGTCAACAGGCGGCGCTGTGAACATTTTGTTAACTAACCCGGCGCGGCGAAACCCGCCTCGGCCGTACAGCTTATTCATTGCTGCACTCGGGGACGTCGAGACTCGGACGAGGCTTTTAAAGCACAGTTAATAGGCGCCGGATAGGGCCTAATTGATGAACTCGAACTTGAGGTCGCAGTCCAACGCACGCAGCGCGGCGCGTATCTTAGGCAGGTCGCACTGGTTCATGGCCTGGCGCAGATCGTCGTCCGGAACAAATCGGCAGTAGGTGTGGCAGAAGGCCTCGAAATTGCTCTTTGTTTTCGGCCCGAGTTTCTTGGCGAAGACGATAAACCCCACCACGACTCCGCCGAAAAAGCTCAATATGAGGTACAGCGCGGCAAAGTGGATGACCACAAAGGCCAGGCCCGCGCAGATGATCAGCCAGATGACGGCAGAGATGGTGTTCAGCCTGTTCGCGCCCTTGGAGGCGAAGAGCTCGCCTCCCTTGGCCTTGCCGAACTTGGAGATGAGCGGGTAGGCCACGGTGAAGTCGAAGATGAGCTGCCTCAGGCAGATGTAGAAGTAAAACCAGCCGCCCACAAAGATGAGCGCGCCGTACATGATCTTCATTTCAATTCCCATTGTACCAGACCTCCAAAAGCAACTTTCGTCATTCTATCACCTTTTTCCTGAACTTGCAAGAGCAAGGCTGGTGTTCTAAGCCGTGGCGGGGCGACATAGATTGTCCACATGAGAGACACTGAGGGTTATGAAAACGCGGCGGCCCTGCTGCCGCAGGATATCCGGCAGGCGGCTCTGGCCTTGAGCGGCGGACTTCGCGGAGCTGCGGAAGAGATACGGCTGCGCTCGGCGCGGCGTCCCGCGCTGCTGCTGCCCGAGGGAGAGTCTCCCTTCGGAGACAGGGCGGTATCGCCGCGTGATCTCGACACAGTGCTCGAGAATGCCACGAGAGCTTCGGCCCACACCGCGCTCGAGTGCGTGGCGTCCGGCTTTGTCACCGTGCGCGGCGGCTGCCGGGTGGGGCTGTGCGGCGAGACGGTGGTGCGCGAAGGCGGCGTACGTTCCATACGCCGCCTGTCCTCGATGAGCATACGCATACCCCGGCAGCACAGAGGCTGTGCGGCCGAGGTCTATTCCGGATTGCTGGGCCTGGGGCTGCCGGACACGCTCATAGTATCTCCTCCCGGCGCAGGCAAGACCACGCTCTTGCGCGAGCTGGTGCGCCTGGTGTCCGAGGGAGGCAGAAGAGTCTCGCTCATTGACGAAAGAGCCGAGATCGCCGGGGTTTGGGACGGCCTGCCCCTCTTCGACGTCGGCCCTTGCACCGATGTAATGACCGGTGCGCCCAAGCCTGAGGCTGCGGCGATGCTGATACGCGCCATGTCTCCGCAGGTGCTTGCGATGGACGAGATCACGACTGCGGCGGACGTGGAGGCGGCCCGCTCAGCCACGGGCTGCGGGGTCAGGCTGCTGGCCACGGCTCATGCCGGAAGCGCGAGGGAGCTGGCAGCCAGGCCGGTATATCGTCCGCTGCTGGAGGACTCGGTATTCAGCGCGGTAATCGCCATAGACCTGCGCGGCGGGGTCAGGAGGTACAGATTGGAGGAGCTCGGCGGATGAGGTTCATCGGTGCGGCGATACTGACTGCGGCCTTCTCCGCAATGGGGCTGGCGGAGGCTCTGAGGCTGAAAAAAAGGGCCCGACTCATCTCGGACGTCGCCTCCGGCCTTGAGCTGCTCAGCTCCGAGATAACTTCGCGGCTGGCGCCGATGCCGGAGGCGGCGGAGCGGCTCGCGCTGTACGGCCCGGAGAGCACGAGAACGTTTTATGCGGCGGTTTGCGCGGGCCTGGAGAATCTGGGCGGCTCGGAGTTCTCGGAGATATGGCTCAGAGCCCTCGCGCTGCTCGACCTGAGCGAGACGGCCCGGGCGTCGCTCACGAACCTGGGTGGAAGCCTTGGGCGCTATGGGGCGGGCGAACAGGCCTCGGCGATCGCAGCTTGCGAGGCCGAGCTCAGGCGGGAGGCGATACGGGCCTCGGAGGAGGCGCGGATAATGGGCAGGCTCCGCGCAGGGCTCGCGGCGGGAGGCGGACTGATACTGGCGATAGTCCTCTACTGAAAGGAAAGGGTGCGGCAAATGGAGGTCGAACTGATATTCAAGGTCGCGGCAGTGGGCATCCTCGTCGCGGTGCTGAACATCCTGCTCACGCGCTCGGGACGCGAGGAACAGGCGCTCATGGTGACTATAACGGGTCTCATCATCGTGCTCGTGCTTGTGGTGCAGAAGATAAGCGAGCTCTTCGGGCTCATAAAGAGCCTGTTTTTGTTCTGAGATGGAACTCGCGGCAAAAGCGGTGGCGGCGGGAGTCTGCGCGGCGCTCATGGCTCTGCTGCTGAAAAAGTCTAACGCTGAGCTTGCCGTCTGCCTTGGGCTGGCGGCTGCGGCGGTAATACTTGCCTCGGTGCTCGGCCTCGCCTCAGATATCTCGGACGCGGCGGAGAGGGCGAGGGAGCTCACGGGGTTGTCACCGGCATTGTTCTCACCCGTAGTGAAGTGCGTTGGCATAGGCGTCGTCTGCTCCATCGGTTCGGAGGCTTGCAGGGATGCGGGCAGCGGCCAACTGGCCTCGGCCGTGGAATTGGCGGGAGCGGCGGCAGCGCTGGTCTGCGCTCTGCCGCTCATATCGACGCTGCTCGATACTGTGGAGGGGCTGATATGAGACGCATCGCCGCGCTCGTATTCGCCATCATTGTCCTCACCGTGCCGGCCCTGGCTTCGGAAGCGTCGGACGAGCTCTTTGGCGGCCTGAACATTGAGGAGGCGGAGAGCGCACTGCCTGACGCGGCGCGGGAGATAGTGGGAGATGTGGGCGTCGCGGATGCGCTTGAGCCCGAGGGTATGCTCTCGAAGCTGTTGGATTCGGCCGGTCAGGCATTGGGAGCATATTGGCGCGAGGCCGCAGGCGCGGCGCTGAAGCTGACGGCGGTGGCGCTCATCTGCACCCTTGCCGGGGCGTTCGCGGACGGCGCAGCCTCAAGATATGTGAATCTCGCAGGCTGCATCGCCGTGTCCGGACTGGCTTTCTCGGATGCGGGCGGCTGCATCCGAGCTGGAACTGAGGCGCTCTCCGAGCTCTCATCCTTTTCACACGCGCTCCTGCCATGCCTGACAGCGGCGGCTGCGGCGGGAGGGGCGGTCACGAGCGCAGCGGCGAAGTATGCCGCCACGGCTCTGTGTATGGATATACTCATAGGTGCGGCGCAGAGCCTTTTGCTGCCGCTGTGCTATGTGTGCATCGGCATCAGAACAGCCTCGGCGGCCCTGGATTCCCCGGCGCTCGAGGGGGCCTCAAAGCTCCTGTCGAAATTCACGGCGTTGCTCACCACCCTGGTCATGACGGGATTCACCGCCTGGCTGGGAATAAGCGGAGCGGTGACCGGGGCGGCGGACGCGGTGGCGTCGAAAGCGGCAAAGACGGCCATATCTGCGGCCCTGCCCGTGGTAGGAGGAATGATATCGGATGCGGCGTCGACAGTCGTGGCAGGGGCAGGATTGCTCAGGAATGCAGTAGGCGCCTTCGGACTCGTTGCGGCAGCCTGCGTATGCCTTGCCCCATTTCTCTCCGCCGCGCTCAGATACCTGCTGTACAAAGCCGCAGCGGCGCTCTGCTCCGCCTTTGCCGACAAGCGCATATCCGGACTGATAGGAGAGCTGGGAGGAGTCTTCGGGATGGTGCTCGGCATTGTGGGCGCAGCGGCTCTGATGCTGTTCATCTCTATCATATCCGTGACCAAGGCCGTCACCGGGTGAGGTCGGTGGAAGGGGGGAGACTGTGCTCGAAATCGTAACGAACTGGATACGGGCGCTGATCGGAGCCGCGGTGTTTTGCGCATTGGCGATGGCGTTGTGCCCGGAGGGAAGGGTGAAGAGAGTGCTTCGCTTCGCCTGCGGGCTCGTGATGGCGGCTGCGCTGCTCTCTCCGGTGCTGAGCCTCGACCTGGACTATCTGCCGAAAGCCATGGCCCGGTATTCAGAGGCGGCAAAGCGGCAGACGGAGTCGGCGGCGGATACCGCGGACAGGCTGAACAGGACTATCATAGAGAGCGAGTGCGAGACATATATATTGGACAAAGCGGCGGCGCTCGGCTTTGAACTGCGTGAGGCTGAGGTGACTGCCCGATGGAGCGACGAGGGGTTCTGGTATCCTTGGGAGTGCCGCCTGAGCGCTGCAGAGGGAGACGCGAACGGGCTTTCGGAGCTCATAGAGGCGGAGCTGGGGATACCGGAGGAGAGGCAGAGCTGGGAGGCGGAGGGATAGATGAGCGGCATATGGGAGCGGATAGCAAAATATAAATACCTGCTGCTGCTCGTGCTGCTGGGCATGGGACTGCTGCTTTGGCCGACGGGCGGAGGAGCGGCGGGGTCAGATGCCGGGAGAACTGAACAGGAGGCGAGGCTGGAGGCGGTGCTGTCCGAGATAGAGGGCGCTGGCCGCGTGAGTGTGCTGTACTCTGACGAGGGCGTGGCGGTGGTGTGCGAGGGCGCGTCGAGCGCCAGGGTGCGCCTCGACATCGTGGACGCGGTGTCTGCCTACACGGGCTTCGGCAGCGACAGGATAGAAGTGCTGGGCATGGAGCGGTAATAAGGGAATAAACAGGAGGCAAGGAACTTGAAAAAGGTAAAACGTAACATCATCATTGCGGCGGTGCTGCTGTTTGTGTGCGCGGCGGTGTACCTGAACTGGTCGTACAACAACAGCTGGGGCGCGGCAGACCCGGCCATGGTGAAGGCCGAGGACGAGCAGATGAGCTCTTTGGACATGGAGACGGACGCGGAGCCGGCCTCCGACTACTTCGCCCAGGCGAGGCTGACCCGGCAGACCTCCAGGGACGAGGCCCTGAGCCTGCTCCAGACCGCTGCGAGCGCCGAGAGCGCGTCGCAGGAGACGATCGACAGCGCGATGAATGCAATAGCGGCGATGGCGAACTGGTCTATGCTGGAGACTCAGCTTGAGAATACGCTGCTGGCCAAGGACTTTACAGACTGCGTGGTGTACATATCCGACCAGGGAGTGACGGTTTCCGTCCCAGCCCCGGCAGACGGGCTCTCCGAGGCCGCTGTGGCGAGGATAACCGAGGCGGTGACGAGCGCAGGCTATACAGCGGATCAGCTCCAGGTGATCGAGATACGTTCCGGCAGTCCCTCGTCGGAGGCGCTGGTACCTCAGAATGAAGGAGACGAGACTCCGGCAGGCGCCACCGCAAGTCCTGTCCCATCGACCTGAAATGATTCCCCCGAACAGGCCACACTGTTCGGGGGACAGCGCTGCGCTCCGCGAAACTCTGGAGGCATTTCCAGACAGACAAAAACGTGGCCGGTCATG
>CABVBV010000061.1 GCA_902496595.1 uncultured Eubacteriales bacterium
CCGTGGGGCCGGTAGGCCCGGACGCGCCTGTGGATCCCGTCGGGCCCGTAGGGCCGGCAGGGCCGGGGACGGTTGACGCCGCGCCCGTTGGCCCAGTAGGGCCAGTCTCGCCTGGGGCGCCTTGCAATTTCCCCTGATTATCCCACTGGGCTATTCCATCCTTAAGTATCCACGTATACAGGTCATACGGCGGCGTCTCGCCCACATAGTAGTTCTCACCAAGCTCCGGAGTCGGGACTGCAGCTATCAGCTGTTCGTATGTATCATACTGTGCTTCTACCCACAGGCCCCTGCCCTGCGGGCCGGTAGGGCCTGTAGGCCCTGTCTCTCCGATGGAGCCAATAGGCCCGGTAGGGCCTGTTGCCCCGGTAGAACCAGTCGGGCCGGTTCCTCCCTGCGGTCCGGCAGGGCCAGTAGGTCCAGTCGCACCCGTTGGCCCGGTAGGGCCTCCAAGTCCTGTGGGGCCGGTGGGGCCGGTCGGGCCAGCCGGGCCCGGCACTATGGAGTCTTCACCTTTCGCACCTGTGGGGCCGGTGGGGCCGGTAGGGCCCTGTGTACCGGTGGGACCAATAGGTCCTGTTGCGCCGATGGGGCCGGGAACTGTTGACACTGGCCCTGTCGGTCCGGTAGGCCCGGTGGGGCCCTGTGTACCAATAGAGCCAGTAGGCCCGGTAGGGCCCTGTGTGCCGGTGGGGCCAGTAGGGCCAGTGGGGCCGGTAGGGCCAGGCTCAGTAGATACCGGGCCGGTAGCTCCGGTAGGTCCAGTTGGGCCCGTTGCACCAACAGCCCCGGTTGGGCCGGTGGGGCCTGGTACAGTCGAGTCGGCGCCAGTCGGCCCGGTGGGCCCGGTAGGGCCTGTTGTCCCTATAGAGCCGGTCGGGCCTGTTGCGCCCGTGGGACCTGTAGGGCCCTGCGTGCCGGCGGGGCCGGTCGCGCCCGTCGGGCCTGTAGGGCCGATGAGCGTGCCGTAGTTATGCCATTCCGGTGTACCATCGACCATGAGCCAGGTATAGAGCTCATATGGCGGCTCCATGCCGACAAAATAGCTATCACCGAGTTCCGGCGCGGGCACTTCCTGCTCCAGTTCTGCGATCGTATCGTACCGCCCGAGTATCTCAATGCCCGTGCCTGCCGGCCCGGTGGGGCCCACGAGGGACGCCAGCCACTCCTCGGGCGTGCCCTGGAAGCCGTGCGCCACGGCCACGCCATATGCGTCGATGTAATAGCCGCGCCAGGGCTCTGGCCAGGGGCACGGCGGATGATAGTGGCAAAAGCTCATATCAGGCCCTCCTCATAAGCCTCTGCGGGATTGTAGTTTGTGGCATACCAGCGCATGAACTCCTTGAAGAAGTTGTTGAACAGCTGCGAGGTATTCTGATATCTCTCATACTCGCCGTTGGCGAAGTCGATGCGTGCCTCGAGGTATGCCGTGTAAAGTTTGTCATGAGGAGGGCGGACGAGCATAGTCGTGTTCGCGTTCTGCTCATAGGTGTATGTGATGATTGCCTCAGTGCACAGCAGCAACACCTGAGTCTGCACCATACCCTCCACCTCATTGAGCCAGCGCACTTTCACGTCGTTGTTAAATGCGTTCGGTTTGACAGTGTCGGCGTATGTAATTGCCTCCTGTACGGTCATGTCGGGCCCTCCCCTTGCCTTATCACGTGGTCACGAGCTGGGTGCCGCCAGTCACGCCGCCGACGGCCGCGAAGCGCCAGTCGGCAAAGCCCGCCGTGAATCGGGCGTATCCCTTCCAGTTGTTGGCGTCGTTGCTGGCTATCTCACTGCGCACCTCGAGGTTCACGCGGTCAAACCACTCAGCTCCGCCGCGGGCAGTGTTGTAGCTCGAATCGAGCAGCACCCAGGCATTGCTGTCACCGCCGAGCAGCTCGTTGAGATAGGGCCACACGATCACATTCCAGCGGCCGAAGAGGAAGTTGAAGCCGTTGTTCGAGGTGTCCGGGTCCTTATCCGCGCCAATAGCCGCAAACACGGCCTTCTTGAGCTTGTAGTTGTTGGGGATGAGGATGGTGTCGGGATGCACGTCGAGCACCTCGCCGTTGTCGCCCTTGAAGTTCTGCATCGCGGTTTCCACGGCAGCCAGCGCGTCATCGCTGAAGGCGTCGGCAAACAGATTGCTCTGTGTGAGCTTGCTGTTTGTGATGCTCGGGTGGTTCTTGTTGAAGAGGCAGACGCCGTCTGCGCTGGTCACCGGGAAAGTCCATTTGCGGAACTTTACGCTCGTGTTACCCAGCATGGCCGAGGCGTAGAGTGCCGCGCCGAAGCATTCACGCGTGCGGTAGTAACCCGCGACGAAGGCCTCCGGCTTCCGGCGGAGGTCCATCACCTTGCTGTCGTCGATGATCTCGCGCGAGAGCGAGAAGCTGTTCTTCCAGGTCACGTGCACGAAGGTTTTGCTGTAGCTTTCCTGCATGCTGTCCGTCGGGTACTCGCCGTTTTCGCCGACGGCTTCAAAACCTTTCATGCCGGTCATGCTCGCAACCATCTCGGCGAAGTTGTTGGATTCGCTGATGTCGAAAAGATACGGGAGCATACTCTGCTGCTCGAGAGCCTCGCCACGCTTCTCGATAAACATGCGGATAGGGGCCTGCGCCTTGCCAAACACGGAGTTATTTACGCCAGAGCCCTCGGTAAAACTGATACCGGCCATTGAAAATCACTTCCTTTCTCTTGTCTGTCAGGCCGGGAACCTGACGTAAACGGTGTCGCCCACGGCGGTGCCGTCCATGGCAACCACCTCGGCCACGCCGCTCGTGGTGGTTGCCGTCACCTCCAAGCCGTCGGAGCTCAGGGTAACTTTGTTGCCAGCGTTCACGGCGCTCGCGGCCGCGCTCCAGGTCGTGGCGAAGAGCATGTCCTCAAATACGCGGAAAACGGGGATGACGGTGCCGGCGGTCAGCGCCTTGTCGGCGCTCGTCATGCAGATATACTGCGGGCGGGTGGTAGCCCCGCAGACGGCGAGGTTGCCGTTGGTCATTACGAGGGCCATGCCGATCTTGGGCGTTATCGCGCCCGCCGGCAGATATTCCAGGCCGGGCACGATGCCGCCCTGGTTCTGATAGGTGAGAAAAGCCATATGCTACACTCCTTTCGAGATATCTTTGAGGTACTTGGCATAGTCAGCCTTGACCTCGGCTTCTGTCATTTTGGGGTTTATGATGCGGTAGTATTCCCGCACGTCGGTCGGCACGACGGTCACGTCGCTGCCCTTGCCGCGGGCCTTCGTGGCCTCCAGGTGGGCTTTACTCTGCGCAGCGTTCATCGCGGCCTGCCTGCTCGCGGCCGTTGCCCTGGCGGAGAGCCGTTCCATGTTCGCCAGCTTGTAGGCCTGCACAAGGCTCAGCCGGTTCACTTTCACGAGGCGATAGAACTCCGCGTAGTTCGGCATCTTGGCGAGATCCTCGAGGGTGTTCACCTCGGGGTCGAGCTCGTGTATCTGCCGCAGCTGCTCGCTCATCGTCGCGGCGGCCGCCTGGCGCTTAGCCTCCTGCGCCTCATCCAGCCTCGCCTTTATCTCAGGCTGCTCGGCAGCAAATCTCGCGAACTCCTCCTCGCTCATCCCCGCCTTTTTCAGAAACTTTGCGCGTCTATCCTCCTCGACCTTGGCACGGTAAGCGTCGTAGTCCGCCTTGTTCCTGATGGGCTCCTTGGTGTAGGGGTTCGTGAGGTTCAGCGCCGCAATGCTCTCGTCAAGCTGCTTTGCCGCTCGCGTGCGCACCTCGCGGGCTATCTGCTCGCGCATCTCAGGGTCAGGCGCAGTCTTTTCCTCGCCGGCCTTCGGCTCAGTCTCCTCCTCGCCGGCCTTCGGCTCAGTCTCAGCTGCCTGCCCTGCGCCTTCCGCGGCCGCAGTGCCTTCGGGCGCTCCAGCGGGTGTGGCAGGCTCTGCAGTTCCGCCTTCGGGGGCAGCTGCCGCAGAGGCTTCGCCCTGAGCCCCGGGCGTTCCGGGTTCAGCGGAGGCCGCTCCCGTCCCGCTCGTGTCTACGCCGAATATTTTGTCGTAGTCCATGGATTACCTTCCTTTCATCTGCCGTTTCCGGTTCTGAGATCCTTGCCGGTCTTGACCACTTCATTGCCCCGCTTGCTGTTGGTGCTGATCGGGGCCTCAACGCGCTGGGCGCCGTTGTTGCTTATACGGCCTATATATCCGCGGCCGCCGCTCTTGCCGGTATCGCGGTTCTTGCTGTTGTTCGGCATAGTTGTCTCCTCCTTTCGTAGATTTGGGCGGCTGGATGATAACGCTCTCTCCTGCGATGTGGTATCACATAGCGCCACCGCCCGTCTGAGCGCCGCTGAGCGCAGCGGCCTCCACCTGCCCGGTCAGTTCTGCCGCCTGCTGTGCGGCCGCCTGGCGCGCCTGCATTTGGAGCTGTAGCGTCTGCATCTGCTCCTGCCGCTTCTGCTCATTTTCGAGGTAGGTGAGCGTCTCGCCCGCCCCGGGGTAGTGCAGAAGGTTCATCTTCCGCCAGAAGAGTATCAGTGTGCTCAGGCTTTGCGGGTTGCCGAAGGCCCCGGTCTGCAGGTTCATGCGCGTCTCCTGCCACATGGCCTCCCGGTTCGAGGCCAGAGGCGCGGAGGTGTCGCAAGAGAACAGGAACGCGTCGTTCCAGTACAACTCACCGCTTGCGTCCTTTTTGAGGAAGTCGAAGCGGTCAAAGGCTTCATACCTGGGCAGGCCCCGCTCATCCATGGAGAGCACCGCCCTTGGCTCATCTGCGTATGCCAGCTTGAACTTGAACATCAACTCGAACAGCATCGCATAAGCGGCGTCTCGCATGATCCGCTTGGACTCGAGCCTGCCCGCGGTCTGCGCCGCGGCGAATTCCTTAGCCGTGCCGCTCGTCGCCGTCGTGTCCCGGCGGCCCTGAAAGGAGTCGGTGATACCGATGATCTGCCGGGCCTCCTCGTACACGTGGTCGAGGTATTCTCGGTCCTGGCTCACATCGCCCTCGAGGTTATACACGCCTATCATGTTGGCGTCTGCCGGCGTCTCCGGCCGGTAAACGCGCATATCATTCTCATCTATGCCGACGCTCGCATCGATGGGCAGAGTTACAAAGCTGCCGCTTGATACCAGCTTGTCGATGATTTTCTTCTCCAGCCGGTTCGTTGTGTTCTGCTGATCCTGGATCTTGTCGATGTCGCTGTCGCCGAGGAACTGGCCGTAGACGCTCACATTTTTCTGGAGCACGACGGGGTACCTATTGGGCTTGTAATATGGCACCTTCGTCGGCACGAGCCGCACGGCCGGTATCGGCAGGCCTGTCGTGGCATCGACTTCGCCAGTGAGGTACATCTCCTCCTGAGCGCCCGGTATCCTGTTGCCGAGGCTCGTGGTTATGGGCGCCCATATCTCCTCGTATTCCTCCTCGCTGTACACCCACTCGGTAGAACCGCAATAGGGGCAGCGCCGGGCCTCGTGCTCGTCTGGGGCATCTGCATCCTCGTCTGCCTCCGGCCAGAGCTCGCCGTCTATCCAGCGCATGGAGCCGCTCCAGTCTTCGCCGTCCGGCGGCAGGCCGGGGCCGCCCCGCCACTTACCCGCTTCCTCGTCGGCCTCGGCGTCGTCCGCGTCCTTGCCCTCTTCCTCGAGGGCGTGCTGCTCACCGTCGCCGTCGTCCGCTGTCGGCTCACGCTGGCCGCAGACCGCGCAGCGCCGCAGCCTGCGTGCCTGATAGTCCTCGAGGTCTTCGAGTTCCACGTCTCCGACCCAGCTGTACATCCCTATCCCGCCGGCGTCGTTGCGGTAGTAGGCAATGTACTGCGTCACCATGTCCTCGGCCGTGCCGCCGTCGCCGCCCTTGACCGTGGGCTCGGTCTCGCTTTCGTCTCCAACGTCCTGGCCGTAGCGCCGGTAGATGTATTCCTTGGTCTGCGGTATTTTGAGGATGATGTAGTCCATATCCTCAATGCCGCTGTACACGCCTGCCTGCGGCACAATCTGCCGCGGATGTATCGCGGAGACATTGAGCTCACCGATCGTAGTGTGTGTCGTGGCGGTGTTGTCCCACTCAACAAGATAAGCCCCGCCGCCCTGTATGGGCACGATCCGCTCCATGAGGTCGTTGATTTGGGCAAAGGGCAGCCGCTCAAGCTCGTTGCGAAGCATGTCCTCTATGACCTTGGCCAGCTGCTCGTCCTCCTGATGCACCGCTGTAACCTTCGGGCTCGGCACGTTGCTGTCCACCTGCGCCTCTATGAGCTCGGCGCAGATATTCCGCACATGCGGCGTCCGGGCGTTGTTCGCCCTGTATTTGTTCACCAGTGGGAACATGTAGCGCGAGCCCTGATAGAGCCGCTCGCGCTCGTCCATGCGCGCGTACCAGCTCTCGTACTGCGAGTCGTTTCGCGCGAGCCTGTCCTGCCAAAGGTGCAGCCTGTCTCTGTTCATGTGCCCTCCTTGTCTGCTATCTGCCAGGCGTGCCCCAGCGCCGCTCGAGATAGCGGCGATCCGCGGGTGAGGCGTTCCTGTAATCCTCCAGCATGTCCTCGGTCCATTGCATTAACGCCGGGGCCTCCCGGGCCTGTGCCGCCCGCGTCCAGTACACGCAGAAGCCGCGGATCGCGTCCGCCGCGTGCGTGAGCTCGTGAGGCTCCTGCGCCACGTCGTTCACACGTTTATCGTCGTAGCGCAGCTGCGGCAGCGTGCGGATGAGGTTGGTGCAAAGCGGGAATATGCGCAGCTTTGCCACGCGCTCGCCCCGCTCATCCTCGAACACATGGAGCCGCTCGTGCATCGCCATCCAGCCGTCCAGCCTGTCGTTGCTCGTTTTCGTAAGCACAATGCCGTGCTCGGCAAATATGTCCGCCACACTCCGCCCCGTCTCCTGCCGCGCAGCCCAGAGGTCGGGCGGCGCGAGGCAGGCCGTGACCTTGTCACCGCCCACCATGTCCAGCACGGCCTGGGCCGCCTCGCTGACTATGAGCCCCTTTGCGCCCTCGCCGAGGTCCCGGCCCTGATACACCTCTCGCACGGCGTAGGCCATGTCGTGCTCGTCCACTGCGATGAGGTAGGCTGCCAGCATGTCGAGGCCGTAGTCGATGGTCACATAGCGCCGCCACCACGCCGGCGGCTCGAAGGGAGCCACCACATGTACATCCCGGTCCCACTCGCTGAAATACTGTCCAGCGAACACGTCCCAGGAGCCGTTGAGCCAGGCCTCGCGCAGCTCATATGGCAGGGATTCGAGCATGTGTATGTACTCGGGGTCCTTCTCCATCAGCACGGGGTTGTCCGTGACCTTGGCCTGGATGAACTCGTAATCGTCGGCCCGCTCGTCGCCCTGATACCGTCGGTCAACAAAGAGCCGTTTCACCCACGCATGGCCAACTCCGCCGGGGTTGCAGGTCAGGTACATGCGCTTGGGGAAGTCGTTCGCGCCGCGCAGGCAGCCCTTGAAGGTCTGGAACTGGAATTCCGTGAGCTGAGTAGCCTCGTCGATAAAGATGATGTCGAACTCCTGGCCCTGGTACTGGAGCACGTCCCGCTCCGCCGAGCAGTAGCCGAAGCGGATGTACGAGCCGTTCGGGAAGATAAAGCGCTTCTCCTGCTCCTTCCACCGGGCTATGTCCCGCAGCTCCATCTGCAGCGGGAGTATGTGGTTGTCGCGCAGCTCCTGAAAGCTCCGGCGCACGATGAGTATCTTGATGCCGGCGTATCTCGACGCCAGCAGCATTGCCTTCATGCGTACGGACCAGGTCTTGCCGCCGCCGCGCGCCCCGCCGTAGCCTATAAAGCGCCGTCGGGCTTTAAAGAACAGCTTTTGCCGCTCGTTGAGCCGCAGGACTTTAGTCTGCATAGCCCGCCGCCTCCTCGCTCGTGGCCTCGCGGAACACATAGTTCACGGTGTTGTCGTCAACTATCGCGGCCTCCACCCTGTTCCGCCAGCGCTCAGGCTCGCGGTTCGTGAGCCAGAAGATCTGCGCCTTGACGTCGGCTTTGATATAAACCTCTTCATCGGCCATCACGATTTTTTCGCGGTCGATGCGCCGGCCGCGCGCGTCGTAGGTTGTGGTTTTTATCTTCATGGGCTTTTTCAATACCCGGACGCCGCCGAGTGCCGTCTCAAGCAGGCTCCGCTCGACGCTTTCATTGACCGCGTGCGCGTCCGCGCCCGTGCGTGCGCGCGTCACCGCCTCCGACATCTCCGGGTGCTTTTTGAGCCAGTCGTAGTACGTCGAGGGGCTGATGCCCATCTCCTTCGCCATCTCGGCGTCGGTCAGCCGCGGTGCCATTTCGGCGAGCCGCTCAAGCCCCTGTTCTGTCAGCCATTCTGCATATTTGGCCCGCGCCACGGCCAGCACCTCCCTGTGCGCGTACTATCTCTCAATCTGCAATATATCAGCCTTACCCCCTCTGTTACCGTCAACTTTCAGGCACACAAAAAAAGCGCCCCCACAGCAGGGGAGCGCTCTACCACAGCTCGAAAAATCGTCGTCTCACTCTATCCAGCGTCGAGGGCGAAACAAAATACTCCGTCGTCACCGCCTCCCAGCTCGCAGGCGTGCAGAGATAGGCCCGGAGCGCGTCAGCATACTCGCCCCCGGCCTCGCGGCACAGTCTGTCTATTTTACTTTGCACCTCCGCAGTCTGCCGTGCATAGTTCTGGCACGCGAAAAATATCATGCCCTGCTCGGCATAGCCTTTATGTACCGAGGGCAGATACTTGAATTTCCTCGTCATCCCGCCCTCCTAACTGCGCATCGGCGCGAAGGGCAGTGCATAGCGGATATACTGCCCCGCTCGCTTGCCCGAGTAGGCTGTGCGGTACAGCAGCTCGCAGCCCTTTGGCACACGCAGCTCCGCCCCGCTCCATACGACGCGGCACTTCGGCTGAGGCCTTACAAGGTTGCGGGACGGCTTGTACTTCTTCTCGTCGGGCAGGCGGCGCACCTGGGCCAGCAGATACTCCGCCAGCGGCGTGTAGTCCTTTTGCGAGCTGAGTGCCTTGGCGTAGGCGCCCCCGTGCGGCCAGGCTTCCACGCAGGCCTGCCACGCGGCCCGGTTGGCTATGATGTGGTGATGTATGCGGACTGCCTCGCCCGTCTCGCCGTCCATATCGGAGGTCGCGGCTATGTATTTGAGCTCCGCTCCGGGAGGCAGGCGGCGCTTCACCCGGCGGATGAAATTGTCCAGCTCGCGGTTAGCCTCCTTGCGGAGATAGTCCTCGAGTATGCCCGGCTTCTGCCCGGCGGCCCGGTCTGCCTCCTGCCTGGCTTCCGCCCTGCGAAGGAGCTCGGAGTATTTCTTCGGCCCATAGTCCAGCCCGAGCAACAGATCCCCGGCTGAGAAGTTCGCGTGTATCTCCCTGTTGAGCCTGCGCACCGCGTCGTTCTCATTCTGCCGCTGTTTCCGCTCCGAACTGCGGCCGAGCTTCCGCCCCCTGGCCGGAGGCTCGCCGGGAACCCAGTATTTTGTTTTCTCCCCGAGACCCCCGCACTCATATGTGCGGATCTCCCAGTAACCCGTCTGCCCCATAGCGTCCCCCGTCCGTAAACTTAGGCCCTTACGAACCTCTGAAAACGCGCACGCGCGCGTATTATAATAAAGTATATGCCCTCACAAAAGGGCCCGCCGCGCGGGCCCTGTGGTCAGAACATATCCTTCAATATAGCTTCAGACCCTATACCATGTTGAGGTCGTTACCCGCTGTTATCTCTGAATCCTCTAAATCGTTCGGCGGCCCAGTAGGGCCCACTGGATCAGGATGCCCGTCGAGTATCTTAATGCGGCCCTGCTTGTCCGCCTCCATAAGCTCCTCCAGCCGTCCAAGAAGGTATTCATCGCCCAAGATGTCCTCAATGGAGGCAAGGCGATCTACCGCTCTGTAAATAGGGCCGTTTTTTACTACAGGTAACGCTCCTCCGAGAAAATTTACGTACTCGGTCAACCGTTTCATCATTCATCCTCCTTTACAGCCACGTTCAATCTGGCATACCAGATTATTTCTGCCGGGGTTTCTTCCTTCTTATAGATGATTTTCTCCTCAACAGCCCGCATGAGCGCGTCCCAGAGGTTCTTTTTGAAATACTCGTCCATGAGCAGAGGCTCTTCGAGCTTTCGCACCTGCACCCGTGCGATGCAGGGCAAGATTGCATAACCTTGCCGTCGCGCTTGCGCCTCCAGGGCTTTGCGATAGTCCTCATACAGATTCTCATAATCCCGCTTGAGCATGAGCCGCTCGCGCAGCTCATCATTGTAAGCCTCACGCGAGGCGTAAAGCTCCGCGCTCGGCACGAAACCCAGCGCCTCAAAAAACCTATCCCTCCATCGCACTGCCGTGGTGCTGAGCCTGTGCAAAACTTTACCCATACATATCTCTCCCTTCCTCGCTTTTCTCAGGTTTCTTTCAGCTCTCGCACCACTCAGGCAGGTTTGCGCGCACGAGGGCCTCGGCGAAGGGCGGCGGCACGGCGTTTCCGCAGCGGGCGGTCTGTTTGAACTTCGGATATTCCCGCCCGGTGTAATCACGGTCGATTATGTAGTCGTCCGGGAATCCGTTGGCACGATACAGCTCCCTCGGTATCAGCATGCGCAAGCCAATATCGGCTATGAAATACCACGCGCCGCCAAGCTCAAGCAGCAGCACCTCGTCATCCGCCAGCGCGTACCCGCAGTAAATATTGAGCAGTCCGCGGATCTTCGGCCAGTTGTGCAGCTCTGCGCCCGGCTCCGCTTTCCGCACCTCTGTAGTGACCACGCCATGATGACCTCCGCCCGCGGTGATGGTCTGCACCGGCTCGGAGGCCGCGCCGCCAAGGTTCGTGCCTTTCATCTTGACCAGGCTTGCAAGCGTCAGGCCTGCGCGGTCTCGCGCTGTAACAGTGCGCAGAGGGGCCGTCACGTCCTGCCCATGGCGCTCAGCGCCGTAATATGCAGTCAGCGATGCCGCCGCCAGCCCATAACGGTTGGCGGCGTCTATTGTCATCAGTGGCTCTGTCACGTTCTGCCCCCGGACATGCTCGTGCCGCTCCGTGTGATACTGGATGATATAAGGCCGGCAGGCTCCACGTTCCCCAGGCTTTTCCGCAGCAGGCACTACATACGGCGCCAACGACCTAATCACAAACTTGTCCACGCCGCGGATGACACGCCTCATGGTGTTTGGGCTGAGTGGGCGCTGTGCGTTGAGGCAGTGCTTCTCTCGCACTTCGTCCCGCGTGTCAAAGATGGACGGGCAGGGCAGCGACCAGTCGATGATTTCCGCCGCGCTCCTCCACGGCTTTCTCAGCCCCGCCTTCACCTCCGCGCTGTCAGCCGGGGCATGGGTAGGCTCCGGCCACACGATGGGCCGCCCATCGCAGCGGGCGATGAGGAAAAACCGCTTGCGCGTGGTCGGCGCGCCATAGTCCGCGGCCACCAGCTCACGCCACTCAACGTCATACCCCAAGTCCCGAAGCTGCTCCAGCCATTTCGTGAAGGTCTGTCCTGCCTTTGATTTTACCGGTCGCCCCCTGCGCACCGGCCCCCATGACCGGAACTCCTCCACGTTCTCCAGGATGATCACCCGCGGCCGCACCGTTCCCGCCCA
>CABVBV010000062.1 GCA_902496595.1 uncultured Eubacteriales bacterium
GTTGGAAGTTGGAAGCGTGGAAGCACAGGAGAGGCGACCCACCTGCCGGAGACGTGCAGGTTATAAAAGGGCCCCCACGGCAGCGGCGGGGAAGCCGGCGACTTCGGTCGCCGGCTTTTTTCAGCTTGTCTGAGAAAATATAGCCTTGCTCCGCACAGTCTGTCGAAAAAGCCTCCAGAGTTCTGCGCGGGAGCAAAAAAGAACGTCCCTCCGCAGCAAGGCGGAGGGACGCGGCATTTTTTCGGATTACTCGAGCCCGCAGGCCTTGCGGAGCGCATCGGCCCTGGTGGTGCTCTCCCAGAGCACGCCGAGATCTTCGCGGCCCATGTGACCGTAAGCGGCGAGCTTCTTGTAGATCGGCTTCCTGAGCCCAAGGTCGCGGATGATGGCAGAGGGCCTCAGGTCGAAGACCTCATTCACGGCCTTGGCCAACACATGATCGGGCACGGAGCCGGTGCCGAAAGTCGTCACGTTGACGCTGACGGGGTTCGCCACTCCGATGGCGTAGGCCAGCTGCACCTGGCAGCGGTGCGCAAGGCCCGCGGCCACGATGTTCTTCGCCACCCAGCGTGCGGCATAGGTCGCGCTCCTGTCGACCTTCGTCGGGTCTTTTCCGGAGAAGCAGCCGCCGCCGTGCGGGGCGCTGCCGCCGTAGGTGTCAACGATTATCTTCCTGCCGGTCAGGCCGGAGTCAGCCGCAGGGCCGCCCTTCACAAAACGGCCGGTCGGGTTGACATAATACTTGATGTCGCCGCGGTTCAACTCGGCGGGGATGGTGGGCAGGATGACGTGCTCGATCATATCGGAGCGGATCTGCTCGAGGGAGACTTCGGGGTCGTGCTGGGTGGAGACGACGACGGTGTCGACGCGGACGGGCTTGTTGTCGCCGTCGTATTCGATGGTTACTTGGGTCTTTCCGTCGGGGCGCAGGTAGGTGAGCAGGCCGGACTTGCGCACCTCGGTGAGCCTCCTGGCCATCTTCTGGGCGAGCGAGATGGGAAGCGGCATGAGCTCCGGGGTCTCGTCGCAGGCGTAGCCGAACATCATGCCCTGGTCGCCGGCGCCGTTCTCGAGGCTGTCGCCCTCCTGGCCTTCCTTGAGTTCAAGGGACTGGTCGACGCCCATGGCGATGTCGCCGGACTGCTCGTCAATTGCGGTGACGACGGCGCAGGTGTTGCAGTCGAAGCCGTAAGCGGCGTTGTCGTAGCCGATCTCGCGCACGACCTCGCGGGCGATCTTCGGGATATCCACATAGCAGCTCGTGGAGATCTCGCCCATGATGTAGATGACGCCGGTGGTGGCGGTGCACTCGCAGGCGACATGACCCTGCGGGTCTTTTTCAAGTATGGCGTCCAGAACAGCGTCGGAGATCTGGTCGCAGACCTTGTCGGGATGACCTTCGGTGACTGACTCGGAGGTGAACAGGTAATTTGCCATTTTAATATCTCCTTTTAAATTTATTAACTCATTGATTCAAACAAAAAAGCCTGCCGGAATCCGGCAGGCGTTGGTTCTGAGCGTACATCCTCATCTTCCGATTTACACCGCCGGATTTGGCACCTTGCATAAGCAGGTTGCCGGGCTTCACAGGGCCGTTCCCTCCGCCACTCTTGATAAGGCTTTTCAGTTGTCGGCGAGTATTATACACGAGCCAAGGTATGTTTGTCAACAATTATATTCACTGTGCGGATATGCCACCCCATTTCTTTTGCCCTTGCCAAAAGAAACGGGAGTGGCGCCCCAAAGAAAAGCGGCTTTTATATGGGCGTGTGGACCCATCGTACCGTCAGCGCCCCACCCGCCTCTCCCACTTACCTTGGTGGTCCTATCCGACGTTTATGCGCGGGAAGCTGGCTGCGCTGATATTTACCGCGTTGGCCGACCGACGTAACGATGGGGAATAAGGATGCAGCCGCCCGCAGGGCGGCGTCTATTTGAAATATCGACTGACGTCGTCGATGGAGAAACAAGACTCCATCTCCTCCAGCAGTCTCTTGGGAAGCGGTGAAACGCCTTCGGCGTTTTGGATTTGAACCCCGCCCCTACGGCTGCGCTGGGGGATAAAACACCAGACCAGCCGTAGGGGTCGGCGTCCCCGACGACCCATCACATCCGGACAACGCACCCGGTAAAAATGTCGTTGTAGGGGCGGGGTTCCACCCCTGCCTGGACGTTGCGGGTTCGGACACGTCCAATAATTCCGCGCGTCAAAGCCGCGCGGCCGGGTCGTCGGGACGCCGACCCCTACGGGTTTATGCGAAACGTACATGGTCGCGAAACTGTGACGCCGGCGGTGGACATCACGCCGGGCGTGGGTGGAACCCCGCCCCATTCAACCTAAACGTTGGAGGCGTTTTGCCTTTTATTCTGCCGGGTCGGGGCTGCTGCTTGGCTCGGGCGTCTCGCTCGGGCTCGGCTCGGGCGTTGGGCAGGCAGGGTCGCTGCCCTTCGCGTAGAACTGCAGGTTCATGTCCACATCGGCATCAATACCGTCGACCCTGCTGGTGAACGAGAACTGCCAGATGGCGGACTCATAGTAGAAGTCGAGAGTTGTTCCGGGGGCGCCTATCCAGAGCTGGAAATCGGCGAGCTTCGAGAGGTCGTAGTCGTAGTAGGCAATGTAGCGGTAGAGATAGACGCAGGGAGTATAGCCGGCATCCTTGACCATCTCGCAGAAGACCAGGGCCGAGGCAGTCAGCTCATCCCTGTCGATGTCCTGAGCTCTGGACTCCTCGAGCGGTTCCCAGTCGAAGGCGACAGGCATCCTTATCTCGTAGTCATCTATGAGATCCAGGACGAACAGGGCTTCCTCGGCGGCCTCGATAGCGCCGGTGGATTGGGAGAAGAAATAGACTCCAACGTCAAGCCCCGCGTCGATAGCGCCCTGCATATTCTGCTCGAACTTCTCGTCCACGAAGAGCTCGCCCTCCGAGGAGCCGCGGTAGCCGCAGCGTATCATGGCAAATTCCACGCCCTGCTCCGCTACCTTCTGCCAGTCGATATCCCCCTGGTAAAAGGAGACGTCCACGCCCAGCCGCGTGTCGTAGGCCTCGCCCGTGTAGACGGGTATGCCGTCCTCTCCGGTCTCGAAGTCCTCCTCGGTGAGCGTTGAGACGGGCACGCCTTCGGCGAGCTCGACCCACTCCATATTTGCGCCGGTGTTCACGTATATCATGCCCTCGTGCGGGTCGGGCGTAGGCTCCGGCTCAGAAGCGCCGCAGCCCGAAAACGCCAGCGCCAGCGCCGCGAGCAGCAGTAATGCGGTAAGTTTTTTCATGTCAAATTCCTTTCGTCTCCGTCAGGATCCGACATATGATACCACATAATTGTGAACAAATCCAGCACTGCGTAAAATACGGGGCGGCTGCGCCCGGCAGCCGCCCCGTGATATGTCGTTTTGCCTGTCTTTACAGCTCGCAGAAGCGCATGATGATTGCTGCGGCCTCGGCGCGGGAGGCGCCGGCGGTGGGCCTGAGCTGGTCATGCTCGTTGCCTTCGAGTATGCCGTTCTCGACCGCCCATTTCACGGCGTTCTCGGCGTAGGCGCTCACGGAGCCGGCATCAGCGACGCCGTCCAGCGTACCGGCGGTCTCAGGCTCGCCGATGAAGCGGTAGAGCATCGTCACGAACTGCTCGCGGGTGATAGCCCCGGTCGGGTTCGTCCCGTCCGAGACGCCCGCTTCCATCGCCCAGTCCTGGGCCTTGGCGTACCAGGTGTCGCCGCCCTCAAGGTCGGCCCCGTCCATCCTCGCAAGGATTGTCCAGATCATGGAGCGCGTGATGTTCCCCTTGGGATTGAACACGCCCTCGCCCGTGCCGTTCATCAGCTCGTTTTCATACACGTACAGCACGTACTCATAGAACCAGTCGGTGTCCTTCACGTCGTTGAAGGGCAGGGCGGACTCGTCGTTGAGATCCTTTATCTCGCCGTCTACCACGAGGTTCGCTTCCAGCGTGATGCCCTTGTTGATGGTCAGACTGCATTTGCCATCGCTGTCAGCGTATACAAAGATGTTGGGGATGCTTATCTCGCGGTCGATGACCACGTCGCCGTTGAGCACCATTGACTGCGCATAGTAGCCCTCGGGCACCTCGGCGGCGTTCGCAAGCGCCACGTCATTGCCGCAGATCTTGCGGTACCAAGCACCGTCGTCGTTGCGGAAGACCATGAAGCAGACCTCGGTCTCGGCGAGGTGAACGAAAGTGTCGAGCGAGGCCGGGTCGATGTCATCGAACTTAAAGCCGCCAGCGGCGGGATCCTCGCTGGTATGGGTGAGCGTGGCGCCGGGGGCTACGGTGAAGATGCAGCCGGCGTTGATGACAATGTACTTGTCAGTTACCGAGACGTCCTCGGTGATCTCAATGTCACCGCTGACGGCGATGGTCGTGACGGCCTTATCCGCAGCGGCGGCCTTGAAGTCCTCGAAGCTGGTGACCTCGGCCACGCCGTTCTCGTCGGCGGTGTAGCCCGCGAAGGCAGTGCCGGTGAACAGAGTCGCGCAGAGTATAAGGACAAGGATAAACGAAACTGTGGCGAGAGTTCTGCGTTTTGTCTTCATATTGTCATTCCTCCTGATAATATTGGTGGAACAAAGCTCATGATGCTATCCGCACCATTGGCGCAGATAGTCTCTCGCAAATGGTCGGCATATTATTGAAAAACTTACAAATTATACTATACAGCTTTTCCACATACAAGTCAACAAAATATTCAGCGAATTAATACGTAAATTGGCCAGAAATAGTTAAGCAGCTCCGGGAGAGCATACCGCTCCCAGAGCTGCTGTGCATTATCAAAAATGCCTAGGATTATCCAGGCTATACCTACCGGGCTTCACGTTCAGCAGTACGACGGCCGAGAGCACCAGCACCACGCCCGCGTATGAGAGGACGCTCATGCTCTCGTGGAAGACCACGGCTCCGACGAGGGTCGCCACGACGGGCTCGACGGAGGCCATGACGGAGGCCCTGCCCGTCTCCATGCCCGTGAGGCCGTATGTGTAGAGCAGGTAGGGCAAAAAGCAGGTGAGCACGCCCGTGCCCAGAGCCAGACCCAGGCCCTGTGCAGAGGCCACCGCCGTCTCAAACACCCCGTCCACGCCCCAGATGAGCGCCGCGCCGACGGAGGCGAGCAGGCAGGAGTAGAAGTTTATTGTGTTGCTAGAGTAGCCGCGCTCGAGCGCGTATCTTGCGAAGATGCTGTACATGGCGTAGCCGAAACCCGCGCCAAGGCCGTAAAGTATGCCCACGGTAGACAGCCGCATCTCACCGGAGCCCAGGCCGGAGACCAGGGCGCAGCCCAGGAAGGCCAGGGCTACCGCCAGCAATTTCACCCCGGTAAGGCGCTCCCCGAACAGCAGCGCGGAGAGCAGCGTCACTATGGCCGGAGCCGTATACAGCAGTATTGCCGCCGCAGACAGGCTCATGTAGATCATGGCCTGAAAATAACAGAAAGTGAAAAACAGCAGGCTCACAATCCCACTTCCCAAGAAGCACCAGCAGTCTCTCAGCCTTACTTTGAACTGACTGGGCCCAGTAAACAACAGCGTGAGCCCGAAGCAGACGGCAGCCACTCCGCAGCGGAGAACTATCACGCCGGAGGAGGAGAAACCGGCCTCGCCCATATACCTCCGAAACAGCCCCATAAAGCCCCAGAGGCAGCCCGCCGCGAGAATCGAAATCGTATATCCGTGCTTTTTCATCATATAATGCCGCTCAGCCAGCCGTAGAGAGGTATATAGGCGATCGGAAGAAAAACGCCCGGGAGCATATTCGCGACCCTGAGGTTCTCCTTCCTCAGCCCGAGCAGGTTGATTGCGAGCCCGAGCAGCAGTACTCCTCCGACTGCGGACATCTCGTTTACCACCGTCTCGCTGAGATAGGGAGAGAGCGCGGAGGCAAGCAGCGTCAAAAGCCCCTCGCAGACCAGGACGCAGACCGAGGAGGCCGCAGCTCCTGCGCCGAGACCCGCTCCAAAGGCCAGCGAAGCCACAAGGTCGAGCACAGCCTTGGCATAGAGTATGGAGTTGTCCCCGTCGATACCCGCGTTGATGCTGCCCATGACGGCCATGCTGCCCACGCAGAAGAGTATGGAGCAGGAGACAAAGGCCTGCGCAAAGCCGCCGTCCGATTTTGCGAGCTTTTTTTCCGCCAGGGCTCCGAGCTTTTCGACCCTGTCGTCTATCCTGAGCAGCTCTCCTATGAGCGTACCTACAGAGACGCAGAGAATGAGGCAGAGCGTGTCGTTCGTGCTGACTACGCAGATGATGCCCAGGCCAAAGCTCACGAGCGCCAGAGCGGCCATGAGCGCGGAAGTGTATTTTTCGTTTATCCTGCCCCGGAACGCCAGCCCTACTACGCCTCCGACGAGCACGGCTCCTGAATTTGCAAGCACACCCAGCATAAGAGTCCCCCCAACATAAATCGCATAGAATCATACAATTCCGCGTCGAAGATGTCAATAGCGCAAGTTGACAGGAGGAGTGGAAACGTAGTAATATAACAAAGTACGCGGGTATGGCGGAATTGGCAGACGCGCAGGATTTAGGTTCCTGTGGAGACATCCGTAAGGGTTCGACCCCCTTTACCCGCACCACCAGGCAGTGCCTGGAGCCACCTCGCGCACTTGGCGCGAGGTGGCTTTTGATTTTGCGCCCGCGCTCGTGAGTCGGCGGCTGCGTGGGCATGCTTTTTATGCTGGCGGTATCTGGTTGAGTGCTTGCTGAAAATATGGTACAATAGAATACAGCAGAAGGAGGTGAGGGCGTGATACGCTATCTCAGGGATGCAATGGCTGAAAACGCCGCGGCGGCGGTCATCATTTCGGTCGCGGTCATGCTCTTCCTGGGCTTTCTCATGACCAGGGTGACGAAGCGGATGAGGCTTCCGAACGTCACCGCCTATATCCTCACGGGCATCCTCATAGGGCCCTATTGCCTAGGGCTCATTCCTTCGGACATCATCGAGGGCATGGATTTTCTCTCGGATATAGCCCTCGCTTTCATAGCTTTCAGTACGGGAGAGTTCTTCCGTCTGCCCGCTCTCAGAAAAAACGGGCTCAGGATAGTTGTCATCACCGTCTTTGAAGCCTGCATGGCGACAGTGCTGGTGTTCATGGTCTGCTATCTGGTGCTGAGGATAGACCTGGCGTTTTCGATAGTTCTCTCCGCGCTCGCCGCGGCGACGGCCCCGGCCTCCACGCTCATGACGATCAGGCAGACGGGGGCAAAGGGCGATTTTGTGGACACACTGCTCCAGGCCGTGGCGCTTGACGACGTGGTGGGGCTCATCGAATACAGCGCCGCGATATCTCTCGCGCTCATGCTAGGCAGCGGCGGCGGTAGAGTAGGAGCGGAGGGGATAGTGGAACCGGTTCTCCTGAACCTGGGGGCTCTCGTCCTGGGAGGAGTATTTGGGCTCTTGCTGAAACTCATGCTCAGGAGACATTCTCAGGACAACAGGCTTATCATTTCCATTTCCCTGCTCTTCGCCTTCTGCGGAGCCTGCACCGTATTCGATGTGTCGCCGCTTCTCGGCTGTATGTCCATGGGAACGGTATATATCAATGTGTCGGATGACGACAAGCTCTTCAAGCAGCTGAACTATTTCACTCCTCCGATACTTCTGCTTTTTTTCGTTCAGTCGGGGCTCTCATTCAGGTTGGACGCCCTGTTCAACACCTCGGCGTCCGTAGGTTCCACTCCTCTGCTCACGGTAGGGGTGGTGTACTTTTTCACTAGGATACTTGGGAAATACTCAGGGGCGTTCATAGGCTGCGCGGTGACGGGCAAGCCCGAGAGCGTGAGGAACTATCTTGGCCTTGCGCTCATACCTCAGGCCGGGGTGGCGATCGGCCTGGCATCGCTGGGGGCAAGGACGCTGGGAGGGGAGACCGGCGTGGCGCTCGAGACGGTGATCCTGGCTTCGAGCGTACTCTACGAACTCATTGGCCCTGCCTGCGCAAAGCTGTCGCTCTACCTTTCGAAGTCATATCCGACGAAGCTGGAGGAGCTGGTGCCGGAGGAGGAGCTCGAAGGCGGGCCGGAGCTGACGGCGACAGAGCAGCTCATACAGAGGATACAGGCCATACAAAAAGAACTGCCCCGGGAACAGGCGCCCTCCGACGAGGAGCAGGCCTTTCTCGAGGCGGCTGAGGAACAGCTTGAGGCGATCCGCGGCGCGAGGGCGGGCGCGGGCAGGCTGAGGAACAGGAGGTTTTAAAATGGCTCGGGACACAATATCTACTCTGCTGGGCTCGTGGTCTGCCGGACTTAACGGATGGTCGGTGCTGCTCAGGATAGCGCTCTCGGTGCTGCTGGCCTCGATAGTCGGCTGCGAGCGCTCGAGCAAGCGGCATTCGGCGGGACTTAGGACTTTCATGATAGTCTCTCTGGCTTCCACCACGGCGGCGCTTGTCCAGATGTATCTAATTGAGATGGGAGAATCTGCGACCTGGGTGTCGGCGGCGGTCGTGATCGGTTCGGCCATAGTGTCCGGCTACTCGATACTGTTCAGTTCAAAGGGACAGATACGCGGGCTCACGACATCGGCGGCGCTATGGACTTGCGGAATAATAGGGCTGGCCATAGGAATGGGCCTGTACACCGCAGCACTGATATCTTACGGCGCGCTTCTGGTGAGCCTCTCCGTCTTTCCCGCCTTTGAGAAGTACCTGAAGGACAGGTCGAACCACTTCGAGGTACACCTGGAGCTCAAGAACAAGTCCGACCTGTGCAGTTTCACGGGCACGATCAGAAAGCTCGGAATGAGGATAGACGACATTGAACTGAACCCCGCGTACCTGAACTCCGGGCTGAGCGTATACACGGTGTCGTTCACGATAAGCAGCGGGGAGCTCAAAAAGTACAAAAAGCACAGCGAGATCATAGAAGCCCTGCGTTCGCTGGACTACATCTCGCACATCGAGGAGATGGTCTAGTCAGTCCCAAAGCCCGGCATTCATGCGCTCGTCCTTGGTGTTGGGTATGTAGAAGTTGTATACCTGGCGGTACATCGTGGCGTCGTCTTCGCTCAGGCAGGCCAGAACGACGGTTTTTGGGTATTCGTGTTCCTTTCCGAACAGCTGGATGGTCTTCAAAAGCATCCCTATCACCTGGAAGTTCTTCGACGGCCTCTCGCTGAGCACATACGCGGGGAACCGGAGGCTCTCCTCCCGGCCGGCTGCGGCCATGCCCAGACGCTCCAGCCACTCCTCTTTTTGCTCCGGTACGCGGGAGGACAACTCGTCCACCGACCCGGCGGGCTCCGACCCGGAGTCTACAAGAAGCTCTATTCTTTCCATTTGTCTTACCTCCATTGTTGCCCAGACTACACTCTGGGCGTTGAACTGTTTCGTGAATATTGATAAAATAAAAACATTCTATTCAACTCATGGGAGTGTGTCCAATGCTTGAACGCTCACAGAAATACGACAAGCGGCTCGTGCGCAAGTGCATGGCGGGCCCGAACGCCCTGTATCTGACCGAGGAGCTCACCAATAGTATGCACCTGGCTCCCGGGATGTTAGTCATGGATCTCGGCTGCGGCCGGGCCCTGTCGTCGGTGTTTATGGCGAGGGAGTACAAGGTCAGGGTCTACGCCGTGGATAAGAATGAGTACGCCTCCGAGACCTGCAATATGTTGAAAGACCAGGGCCTGGAGAACGAGGTATTCCCGATACAGGCGGACGCGGCCTCGCTTCCGATGCCCAAGGGCGTCTTCGACGCGCTGGTCTGCGTGAACGCCTACCACAACTTCGGAATGGAGGCGGGCTTCTTTGAGGAGAAGCTCCGCCCGCTGCTCCGTGAGAACGCCGAGGTAGGTTTAGTCCTGCTGGGACGCGATGAGAACTGCGTCGGGGAAGGGGACAAAAACGAGAACCCGGTGTTCTGGGCCGCCTCCGAGTGGAAACGCTGGTTTGAGAGCGAGGGCTTGGCGGTAGAGACCTGCGAGCAGTTGAAGTGCACGGAGAGAGCCTGGAAGGAGTGGATGATGATCTACTCGCCAAGCTCAACGGAGGAGGAGCTTGAGAAGGTCAAGTTCAACCCCGAGCTAGCGCTGATAAAGCTGACAGCCCACGTCTGACCCCGGCCCCAGCTCCCCTGAGAAGCCCGTCTTGTCGAATAAACCTATAGTGTTTCTTGTTTTTCCCGGGGGCGAGTACCTCGGGAAAAACACTTCCAGGGCAGCTTTTTGGCCTCATACTTGTGTGTCGGCGTAAAGTACCGTTTCTTCCGGGCCGGTAGAGTAGTGCCTGAGCCAGAGCCGGTAGTCGGGCCGGTATTTGAGCAGCCTTGCCGGGATGGAGGCTGCGTCTTCAAAGCGGTGCAGGCAGATGGCGAGCCTCGGCCCACAGCGCCTGATAGTGCTCTCTGCGCCCTCTACGGCCTCTAGCTCCGCACCCTCCAGATGCAGCTTTATGAAGCTCGGCCGCTTGCCTGAGAGCAGCTCGTCCAGGCTCGCCGTCTCCACATCCAACTCTCCGTTCTGGTCAAACCTGGAACCAGCTCCGCACGCTGAAAAACGCCGCTTCCCGCTGCCGCCGCCCACCGCCAGACGGCGCAGCTCCAGCCTCACGTCAAACAGCTCCGCGTTCATACGGCACTTTTCAAAGTTGTCGGGAGCGGGCTCAAGGGCAAGGATCCCCCTGTATTTGCCATGCGTGAGCTTTGCGAACCGATATGAGCTGAAGAGCTCCTCGGCTCCGCAGTCCACAAAAAACTCCTCCTGTGAGAGCTTGACTATGCCGCTGTCGAAATAGCAGCGCCAAATGTCGGTAAAAGGTTCAGGCCTGCGGCCGAGGCCGCTGTAAAAGCCCTGAGATTCTTTTGAACTCGGGGCTTTTTCCATGGCTGAGAACAGCTCGGGACTGTCCATGCGTATCTGCTCCGAGGCTTTTTTGAAATACTCCGCAACAGAACTTCCGTAGTCCCTCGGGGAGCCTGAGAGCAGGCCGTCAAACAGGAGCAAGGACTCGGCGTCCATCAGTCTTCCGCGTATAGCGTTTACCAGATAATAGTCGAAATCCAAGCCGAAATCCCCCTTTCCTGCAAGACTGTGCGACAATCCTATTTAAAACCAATGTCCGCAAATGTCAAGCGGGCGCATAAATTTTTTACCCCCGGGTGTAGTGTGGGCTACATCCACGGACTTGAGACGGAGACTTGAAGTGTGTTATTCTTTTAACGACTCTTAGCTGATAGTTTCAACTATTTGAGAAAGGACTGGAAACATGGCAGAAAACAAAACTGTTTCTATGACCATAAACGGCAGAAGGTATGTCTTCGCCATTGGTCATGAATTCGGTCAGATTCCTACGAGCGAAACGCTCTGTCAGACTCTCCGCAACAGGCTCGACCTCACGGGTACGAAGGAGTCATGCTCCGAGGGCGCCTGCGGCTGCTGCACGGTCATCATGGACGGCGACGCCGTGGCCTCCTGCATCACGCTGACGGTCGAATGCGACGGGGCGGA
>CABVBV010000063.1 GCA_902496595.1 uncultured Eubacteriales bacterium
GGGCAGCCGGTAAGTCCGGCATCGCACTCCGGGCTCCGGGGCGAGGATGCCCGAGCCGGTCATCGAAAAGCGCATCGTTCTCAGGTCTCCCCTGCCCGTGAGTTTGTAGCAGGCCTCACGCAGCGCCCAGAGCGTGAAAAAGTCGAAGTCCTTCCGCTCCGAATCCGACATCAGCTTCGGCGCCAGCCGCTCTCCTCTCGTATCTATCCTCTGCACGTCCGCGCCTACGGGGAAGTCCGAGACCGCAGCCAGAACCATGCCTTCCGTGTGGCTGAGCGAAAAATGCCAGTCGGGATGTCCGGGAAAGTACGGCTTTCCCCCGGGCTGCGACCCGAGCTCCGGAAGCTCGGAAGCTCCCTTCCACCGCTCCAGAGCCAGAAGCAGCAGCGAATACGCAAAGCCGCTCCCTGACGCCCCGCTCCTGCCCCGGCACCTCGAACGCCAAGGCTCCAAACCGCTTGTGTCAGCATAGAAAATAAGCACGCCCTCTTCGCCTCCCGGATAGTGCACTTTCCCGAAAATTCACCGCTTCGCTTCAAATTATACTACATTTTGTAATCTAATGCTACCACTATTGCAAATCATGTGCTATAATGTTAAGGTCTAATTTCAGAAAGATATATATTTGCGAAAGGGGCGTGGACGACATCAAAAAAATACTGGTGCTTGAGGACGAAGCGGGCATCCGCAGTTTTGTCGTCATAAACCTCCGGCGCTCGGGCTATGAGCCGATAGAGGCCGCTACCGGAGAGGAAGCGCTTCGGGTCTTGGCCGAGAACGAGGATATAGGCGTGGCGCTGCTGGATGTCATGCTGCCGGACATAGACGGTTTTGAGATCTGCCGGAGCATCAGGGCTTCGGGCTCGAAGATGGGCATCATCATGCTGACGGCTCTGGGCCAGGAGATGGACAAGGTCACGGGGCTCATGACCGGTGCGGACGACTATGTGACGAAGCCCTTCTCTCCGGCGGAACTGCTTGCGAGGGTGGACGCTCTGTATCGTAGGGTCGGCGCGGCTGATGACGATGACGAGCAGGAGTTCACGAGCGGGCCCTTCGTGCTCAACTCGAGGAACCGCACCCTGGACAAGAACGGGCAGCGCGTTAAGCTGACGCAGACCGAGTATTCGATAATGAAGCTGTTCATGGAGAACCCCGGCAAGGCGCTCTCGAGGGAGGACATACTTGAGAGCGTGTGGGGTGTGGACTACAAGGGCGAGCTGAAGATAGTCGACGTGAACATCCGGCGGCTGAGGATAAAGATAGAGGACACGCCGACGGCGCCGGAGTACATCACGACCATCTGGGGCTACGGCTACAAGTGGGGCTCCTGAGGCTATGGAAGAAAACAATGGGCCGGGCCTTGCGGCCAGGCTGCTCAGGGCTGCGGCGAAGTTCGCGAAGGGCGACAGGCCGGAGGCGCTTAAGGGCCTGAAAGGCTTCTGGCTCATCGGCAGCTGTGCCGGGGTCGTCTGCGTGCTGCTGACGCTCATTCTCGGCCTGTGCGGCGAGGCGACGGGCGCGGCGGTGTGCGCCGGCGGAGCCGTGGCGCTGCTGCTGCTGTCGAACCTCTGGTTCAGGGAGCGGGTGACGAGCCCGATCCTGGGCCTGGGCGACACGGCCAGGCGCATCGCCGACGGCAGCTACGGCTCCCTGGCGGAGAAGCTCCGCGACGACGAGATAGGCCGTTTCGTGGACGCCTTCAACGATATGTCCGTGAAGATAGGCGAGGCCGGGAAGACGCAGTCCGAGTTCATCTCGTCCGTGTCGCATGAGCTGAGAACGCCGCTGACGGCGATAACGGGCTGGAGCGAGACATTGATGTACGACGAGGCGATACAGGGCGACTCCAGGCGCGGGGTGGAGATAATATCCGCGGAGGCCGGCAGGCTGACGGGCATGGTCGAGGAGCTGCTGGAGTTCACGAGGATACGTGACGGACGGTTCACGCTCAATCTCGAGGAGGTCGAGCTGGAGCTGCTGCTCGAGGAAGTGTCCTTCACTTACGGTGAGCTTCTGAAGCACGACGGTATCGAGCTCTCATACGAGGCTCCGGAGGAGCCGCTGCTGCCCGTGACGGGCGATCCGGCGAGGCTCAAGCAGGTGCTTCTGAACATTCTGGACAACGCGGCGAAGTACGGCAAGCGCGGCAAGAGGATAGAGCTCACGGCGAAGAACGACGGCGAGTACGTCAAGGTCATGGTTCGCGATCACGGGCCGGGCTTTGCGGACGAGGATCTGCCGCACGTGAAGGAGCGGTTCTACAAGGGCCGCGGCAAGGAGCGCGGCAGCGGCATAGGGCTCGCTGTGTGCGACGAGATAGTTACGAGGCACAGGGGCCGGCTGTCGGTCGGCAACTGCGAGGAGGGCGGCGCGCTGGTGACGGTGGAGCTGCCTGTGAAAACTCAGTGATTCGAGGTAAAAATGTCAGAGAAAAATAACGACAAGGTCTGCTTCCGCACTATGATAGGCGGGCAGGCGCTCATAGAGGGCATCATGATGCGCGGGCCGGACAAACAGGCCATCGTGTGCCGGACGAAGGAGGGCATGACCGAGAAGGTCGAGCCGCTCAAGCTGGCGAAAGACAGGCATCCGGCCACGCGCTGGCCGTTCATCAGGGGCATCGTGATCTTTGCGGACTCGATGATCAAGGGCATGAAGGCGCTGTCGTACTCGGCGAGCCTGCTGCCGGAGGACGAGCAGGAGGAGCCGACGAAGTTCGACTTGTGGCTGGAGAAGAAGGTAGGCAGCGAGAAGGCGGAGAAGTTCATCATAGGCTTCGCGGCCTTTCTGGGCGTGTGCCTTGCGGTGGGGCTGTTTTTGCTGCTGCCGACCTTCATCGCGGGGCTGATCCCCGGTGTCGAGGGGCACTATACGCTCAGGAGCGTTTTGGAAGGCGCCATCAAAATAGTCATATTTCTGGTGTACCTGTGGCTGTGCTCCAGGATGAAGGACATGAAGCGGCTGTTCTCGTACCACGGTGCGGAGCACAAGACGATCTTCTGCTACGAGAAGGGGCTGCCTCTGACGGTGGAGAACGTGAGGCCGCAGAGCCGCTTCCACCCGAGGTGCGGCACCAGCTTCCTGCTGGTGGTCATCGTGCTGGGCATCTTTGTGGGGCTGTTCATACAGATAGACAACACGCTTTTGAGGTTTGCGCTCCGGCTGCTGCTTTTGCCGGTCATCGTGTGCGTGGCGTACGAGCTGAACCGCTGGGCGGGGCGGCACGACACGAACATAGTGTCGAGGGTCTTCACCTGGCCGGGCAGGCAGCTGCAGCATCTGACGACGAACGAGCCGGACGACGGGATGATAGAGTGCGCGATACGTGCGCTGGAACTGGTGATACCTGAAGAAAAAGGCAAGGACGCCTGGTAAACGGGCGAAAGGGGATGGGGAAATGCCGCGGACATACAGTGAGCTGTATATAGCAGTGCGCAACCGGCTGCGCGAGGCCGGGATAGAAGCCGCCGAGCTGGAGGGGAAACTCATAACGGCGACGGCGGCGGGAAAGACGACGGAGAAATTCCTGCGCGACCTTCGCTTCTATGCGACGGACGAGGTGGAGCGCAGGGCGGAGTCGATGCTGAAGCGTCGGCTGGCGGGCGAGCCTGTGGCGTATATCACGGGCATATGGGAGTTCCGGGGCCTGCCGATGGAGGTGACTCCGGCGGTGCTCATCCCCAGGGTGGACACGGAGGTGCTGGCGGAGGCGGCGATAAACTGGCTGCACGGGCGGAAGATGGACGCGAGGGTGCTGGATCTGTGCAGCGGCTCGGGCTGCATAGGCTGCGCCATAGCCGACGCGCTGCCGCAGACGCGGGTGGTGCTCTCGGACGTGAGCCCGGAGGCCATGGACGTGAGCCGGCGCAACGTGAACCGCAACGGTCTGGAGGGCCGGGTGAGCTTCATGCTGGCGGACGTGACGAAGCAGCCGCCCATCATGACTGGCAGCTTCGACCTCGTAGTGTCGAACCCGCCGTATATACCGACCTTCGACATCCTGACGCTGGAACCGTCCGTGCGGGACTATGAGCCCGTGTGGGCGCTGGACGGCGGGGACGACGGTCTGGACTTCTACCGGGCGATACTGAAAAACTGGAAGGGCGTAATAAGGCAAGGCGGTATGCTCATGTTCGAGGTCGGTGAGGATCAGGCCGCGGACGTGAAGGATCTCATGCGCATGGCCGGGCTGCACGACGCGCAGTCCATACTGGACACGAGGGGCGTGGAGCGGGTCGTCACCGCGAAAGCCTGAGTTATGGAAAAATCTGATTTTTGAGGTGCTGATATGGCAGAGAAGAAAAAGGCCGCTGCGGCCGCGCCGGTGACCGCCGCTTCGGACAAGAAGAAGGCGCTGGAGACCGCGATAGCGCAGATAGAGAAGAACTACGGCAAGGGCGCGATAATGCGTCTGGGCGAGGACATCACGGTGAACGTGGAGGCGATATCGACGGGCTCGCTCTCGCTGGATCTTGCGCTGGGCATAGGCGGCGTGCCGAGGGGAAGGATCGTGGAGATCTACGGGCCTGAGAGCTGCGGCAAGACGACGCTGGCGCTGCACGTGGTCGCCTCGGCGCAGAAGGACGGCGGCGAGGCGGCGTATATCGACGTGGAACACGCGCTGGAGCCGGCGTATGCCAGGGCCCTGGGCGTGGACATAGACAATCTGCTGATAAGCCAGCCGGACACGGGCGAGCAGGCGCTGGAGATAGCGGAGCAGCTGGTGCGCTCGGGCGCCTTGGACGTGGTCGTCATAGACTCCGTCGCGGCGCTGCTGCCGCGCAGCGAGCTGGAGGGCGAGATGGGCGAGAGCTCCGTCGGCGTCGTGGCGCGGCTCATGAGCCAGGCGCTCAGGAAGCTGGCGGGCGTGGTGTCGAAGACGGGCTGCATAGTCATCTTCATAAACCAGCTCAGGGAGAAGATAGGCGTCATGTACGGCAACCCGGAGACGACGCCGGGCGGCCGTGCGCTCAAATACTTCGCGAGCGTGAGGATAGATATGCGCCGCATCGAGACGCTCAAGAACGGCTCGGAGATGATAGGCAACCGGACTCGGGCGAAGGTCATCAAGAACAAGGTCGCGCCTCCGTTCAAGGAGGCGGAGTTCGATATAATCTACGGCCAGGGCATCTCGAAGGTCGGGGAGATCATCGACCTTGCGGTGAAGCTGGAGCTCATCGACAAGGCCGGGGCCTGGTTCACCGTGGGCGAGGCGCGGCTGCAGGGCCGCGACAATGTGCGCGAGTATCTGGAGCAGAACCCGGAGGTCATGGCGAAGCTGGAGGCGCAGATAAGGGAGAACGCGCACAAGCTGATGACGCCGCAGGCGAGGAAGGCCGCCATAGCGGCGGGCCGCGCCGTGGACGTGTCGGCGGACGATTTCGATGGCTGAGACGCCGCTCGAGCGGGCGAAGGCAAGAGCGCTGAAGCTGCTGGAGCGGCGCGACTACGGCATGGCGGAGCTGGCGGCGAAGCTCGTCGAGAAGGGCGAGGAGCCGGAGGCGGCGGCTATGGCTGCAGAGCGCATGGCGGAGCTCGGCTTCGTGAACGATGAGAACTACGCCTCGATGGTCGTGCGGCACTACGCGGCGAAGGGCTGCGGCAGGCAGAGGATACGCGAGGAGCTCAGGCGGCGCAGGCTGCCGAGAGAGCTGTGGGACGCGGCGCTGGAGGAGCTGCCCGACCAGACGGAAACGGTCGACAGGCTGCTCGAGTCGCGGCTGCGGGGGAAGGCCCCGGAGGGCGACGAGCTGCGCCGCGCCTGCGCGTACCTGGTAAGGCGGGGTTTCTCGTGGGACGAGGTGAGAGGAGCCGCCGCAAGGCTGAGCGAGGGATGGGAGTTGGACGAATGAAGGTCGGAATGATATCCCTTGGCTGCCCGAAGAACCGGACGGCCTCGGAACAGATGCTCAAAAAGCTCGCGGACGCGGGCTACGAGCTGACAAACGACGAAAACGAGGCCGAGGCCATCGTCATAAATACCTGCGCCTTCATAGAGGACGCAAAGCAGGAGGCCATAAATACTATACTCGAGACGGCGCAGCTCAAAGAGACGGGGAAACTCAAAAAGCTCGTCGTGGCGGGCTGCCTGTCGGAGCTCTACCGGGCCGAGATACTCGAGGAAATGCCTGAGGTGGACGCGGTCATCGGCGCGGGCAGCTACGACGAGGTCGTGACGGCGCTAGAGGCCGCGCTGCGGGGAGAAAAGCCCGTCATCATAGGCGACAACTGCGCGGCGGTGTCGGAGACGGAGAGGATCATAAGCACGGGCGACACCTGGGCGTATCTGCTCATAGCCGACGGCTGCGACAACCGCTGCTCGTATTGCCTCATCCCGAAGATACGGGGCCGGTTCAGGTCGAGGCCCATGGAAAAGGTGCTCGCCGAGGCTAGAAAGCTGGCCGGGAGTGGATACAAGGAGCTCATACTGGTCGCGCAGGATCTGACGCACTACGGCGCAGACCTCTACGGGAAGCCGAGGCTCTCGGAGCTGCTGCGCGAGCTTTGCAAAATAGACGGCCTGCGCTGGATACGGCTGCACTACCTCTACCCGAGGGAGCTGGACGACGAGCTCATAGAGACGATAGCCTCCGAGGAGAAGATAGTAAAATATATAGACGTACCCATACAGCACATAAACGACCGCATACTGAGGCGGATGAACCGCCGGGACACTGGTGCGGATATCCGTGCGCTGCTTGCGAAGCTCCGGGCTCGGATACCTGGGCTGGTGCTCAGGACGAGCCTCATAACCGGCCTGCCCGGGGAGGGCGAGGCGGAGTTCGAGGAGCTGTGCGAGTTTTTGCGCGAAGCGAAGATAGAGCGCGCCGGGGTCTTCCCCTTCTCGCCGGAGGACGGCACGCCCGCGGCGAGGATGGAGTACCCGGAAAAGGACGTGGCCATGGAGCGCGCCGCGCTGGTGGAGCGGCTCCAGGCCGAGGTCATGGACGAGTGGGAGGCCTCGCTGGTCGGCAGGACTGTGGAGGCCATCTGCGACGGTGAAGACCCGGAAACGGGCGAGATGCTGGGCCGGTGCTGGTTCGACTCGCCGGGCATAGACGGCGGCGCGGTGATAGAGGGCGAGTGCCGCCCGGGCGATATCGTGAGGATACGCATAGAGTCCGCCGAGGACGGGGTGCTCAGAGGGAGGATCGTATGAAGCTCACAACGGCAAGCAAGATAACGATAGTCCGGGTGCTGCTCATACCGGCGGTCATCGTGCTCATGTACCTGGACTTTGAGTGGCATATGTACTGCGCCCTCGCCCTGTTCATAATCGCCTCGGTGTCGGACTTCGTGGACGGCTATATAGCGCGGCACTACCACCAGGTCTCGAACTTCGGGAAGTTTTTGGATCCCCTGGCGGACAAGCTGCTGGTCATCTCGGTCATGCTGGTGTTCGTGGACATGGAGCTGTTCCCGGCCTGGGTCGCCATCATCGTCGTGGCGAGGGAGCTTGCCGTGACGGGCCTGAGGCTCGTGGCCGTGGAAGGCGGCAAGGTCATCGCCGCCGCGTGGTCGGGAAAGATCAAGACCGCCTCTACCATGGTCTGCTTCATCCTGCTCATGCTGCCCGTGCCGGACTGGACGGTCACGGCCTGCTGGGCGGTGGTGCTCGTGACGACGGTGTACTCGGGCGTGGAATACTTCGTGAAAAACGCCTCGGTCTTCAGGTGAAATGGAGAAACTCGAAAAGAAACGGCTCAGAATAAAAGACCTCGCCCCGGTGCGGCTGGGGATAGCCCTGCTCTGCCTCATCGCGGTAATAACGGTGTCCGTCATGCGCGGGAGCGACGAGGCGATGCTGCGGCTCTATAACGGAGTGACGCACCCCTACCATGTGTTCATGTCGAAGCTCTGCTCGCACGTGGATTTTTCGGTCGCGGAGCTCATATACGCCGCGGCAATAATCGGGCTGGGCGTCTATCTGGTGTACGCGGTGTACAGGCTCATCGCGAAGCCGGGAAAGCTCCGGCAGGCGTACAGGCTGGCGCTGACCTTCGCCATGGCGGCGCTCATCTTCTGGGCTGGGCTTACGGTGATGTGGGCGCCCTGCTACTACGCGCCGGGCTTCGCGGAGCAGTCCGGAGTGGACGACGGGCCGGTGGAGTACGAGGAGCTGGAGACCGTGACGCGCTGGTTCGCGCAGCTCTCGAGCGAATACGCCGAGGAGGTCGAGCGGGACGAGAGCGGCGCATACATAGCCGACAGGGACTCGGTGCTAGACCGGGCGGCGGAGGTCTTCGAGGGCGTCGCGGAGCTGTACCCGTTCCTGGACGGCGAGGCGCTCCGGCCGAAGCCCATCTACTTTTCCAGGATAATGAGCTACCTCGATTTCACGGGCTTTTTCTTCCCGATGACGGGCGAGTCGAACCTGAACATGGACTCGCCGGCCTTCCTGCTGCCCTCGACGAGCCAGCACGAGATAGCGCACCAGAGGGGCGTCGCGGCGGAGCAGGAGTGCAACTTCGTGGCCGTGCTCTCCTGCCTCGAGTCGGAATACGCGGACTTCCGCTACGCGGGCGCGGCGCTGGCCTACATATATCTCGGCAACGCCCTCGCGGGAGTCAATTACGACAAATACGGCGAGGTGTACTACAGCCTTTCGGAGACGGTCAGGGCCGATCTGAAGGCGCAGTCCGCCTACTGGGCCGAGTTTCGGGACAGTGTGGTGCAGAAGGCGTCGAACACGGTGTACGACTCGTTTTTGAAGTCGAACGGGCAGGAGCTGGGGATGCAGAGCTACGGCGCCTGCGTGAACCTGCTCGTACACTATTATATAGATGAAGCAAGGGAGGCGCTGGGATGAAAAACAGGGCCTTTTCAGTCTGGACGTCCGCTGTGGATCTCGTGGCGCTGGGATTTCTGACACTGCTGCTGTGCCTGCCGGTGCTGACCATCTGCCCTGCGGTGACGGCGCTGTACTACTCCGTGGCGAAGTCGATAAGGCGGGGCCGCGGCGGGCCGTACAGGGAGTATTTCCGCTCGCTCAAGGAGAACTTCGTGCAGGGCCTGGGTCTGTCGGTGATATTGGCGCTGTTTTGCGCGGCGGGCTTTTTTGCGGCGACGTATGTCGTGAACGAGCCTCTGAGCGAGGCGGTGGACTTCTTCTACCGGGCTACCTTCGTGTTCGCCTGCCTTGTGGCCTTCATGATACTGGCGCTGGCCTGCCCGGTGCTGAGCCGGTTCCGGCTGAAGACGGCGCAGGTGCTGCTGTTCGCGCTGAGGCTGCTGGTGCGCTTTCCGCTGCGGACGCTGGGGCTTCTGGCGCTCTGGGCGGCCTTCGGCGCCGGCTGCTGGTATTTCCCGCCGCTGCTGCTCATAGCGCCCGGCCTGGGCGCCCTGCTCGGCAGTTTCCTCGTGGAGCCGTCGCTCAAACACTATATGCCCGACCGGAGCGAATTTGGTGAGGGCACAGATACCTGGTACCTGGAATGATGAATATGAAACTCAAACAAAGTATTGCCCTGCTTCTTGTGCTCGCCATCCTGCCGTTCGGCTGCCTGGCGGCCTCCGACGTGTCCGAGCCGATATTTCTGGACAGCAAGACCGTCCTCATAGGGGACTCTCTGACCTGCCACCTCATAACCTACTTCCTGAAGCCCCACGACCTGCTCGGAGGCGCGAGCTATATGGCTGCGGCGAACAGCGCGGTGAACTATTACTTTGAAGACTGGTGGCCGCTCAAGCCTCTGGAGCAAAACGCCTACGGCTGCGAGGTCAGCGAGGGTCTCGAGGGCCTCACCTTCGCAGAGGCGGTGGAGGCCACCGAGGGCAAGTTCACGAGGGTGCTCTTTCTCATGGGCTCGAACAGCAGCGATTACTCGGTCGTGAGCGACTACACCGTCGTCATCGACCATATGCTAGAGTATTGGCCTGAAGCCACCATCTATATGCAGACCGTTCCAGACTCCATCACCGGCGCGGTGCTGACCGAGCGGATAAACGGTATCATTGCCGACGCCGTGGCCTACTATGAGGAACAGGGCGACAGCCGTGTGAAGCTGCTGGACACGAACTCCTGCTGGGGCAGCGGCTGCTACCTGCCTGACGGGGCCCACCTCACCGACCTGGGCATAAAGACCTGGTATGAATATCTGGCCGCCAACCTGCCCTCCCAGGGCTACCTGCACAACGGCATCATCGCCGAAACCGTCGCCGAGCTCCGCAGAGCCAGAGCCGAGCTCAAAGCCAGGCTCCTGGCGGAAAAGTACTTCATAATAAGCCCGCTCGAGAGATAGATTAGGCGCCTCCGCCCAGACCGCGGAGGCGCCTTTTTTCGACAAGCACATTCCTGATTCTGGCAGCAAAATAGCGCAAATTATCTTGTTCTGTCGAAGCCCGTCGTTTTATGTAAACGAAAACCTGCCATTAAAATGTGTCTCGATATTGCATTATTGTTGATTGTATGCTAAATTATTACTACAAAAACGGCCATCCTGCTTATATACATACATCGCAGTCCGTGTTTGGAAATAAAACGGAGGTTTGCGTTATGGAAACTAAGACCCGCGTGTTGATTGTTGACACAAATGACGATCTGCGAAATCTGTTGTCCGCCTACGTGGAGGAGGAAGGCGACATGGAGCTGGTCGGGGGCACGGGAGACGGGGCCAGGGCTCAGGAGCTGCTGGAGTCGACCAAGCCGGACGTGCTGCTGACCGAGCTGCTGCTCCCGAATCTCGACGGGCTGAGCCTCATCAGGTCGGCGAAGGAGCTGAGCCCGGGCACCAGGACTCTGGTTTTGACGGGCTTTCTGAGCGAGCGGATAGTGGCCGAATGCTATGAGCTGGGCGTGTGCTACGTCATACCCAAGCCCTGCGACGCCGCTTCGGTGCTCATGAACATCCGGAGCCTGGCCTCTCCGCTCAGGCGCCTGTCCACGGGCGCGGGCCAGGCGGTCGCCGTGAAGGCGGAGCCGAGCCTGGAGGTGATGGTGACGGACATAATCCACGAGATCGGAGTCCCGGCGCACATCAAGGGCTATCAGTATCTGCGCGAAGCGATAATCATCACGATCAACGACATGGACGCGATAAACGCGGTGACGAAGGTGCTCTATCCTGCGGTCGCCAAGCGTTTCAGCACCACCCCTTCGAGGGTCGAAAGGGCCATCAGGCACGCCATCGAGGTCGCGTGGGACAGGGGCGACATTGAGACCCTGCAGAAGTTCTTCGGCTATACCGTCTCCAATATCAAGGGCAAACCCACGAACTCCGAGTTCATCGCCATGATAGCCGACTGCCTGAGCCTCAGGCAGAGGGCGGCGGCCTCCGGCAGATAACGCGGGCTTGTACAGCAAACAAAAGAACCTGAGAGCTCCTTGCCGCTCTCAGGTTCTTTCTGTCGTATATTCGCTTATATGCCTATCGTCCACATATAGGCATAGGCCTGGGCCCAGGAGCCGAAGGTCTCGCGCTGCACCATCTCGCGCA
>CABVBV010000064.1 GCA_902496595.1 uncultured Eubacteriales bacterium
CGCCCTTCTGGTTTTCAATTTTAACCATGGTGCAGCTCCTTTCAAAGTGCTCCGCCCGCCGATCATCCGGCGGCGGATAAATATTATAATACAACCCACCCGAAAGTACAAGGGGGACTTTCCTGTGCATACTTCTGAAAGTACAAGCGTTTTCGCGCCTGAACTTGGAATTTGGCGCAAAACAGGCCGGCCCGCCAACATCTCAATACTCCACCGAGATATCCACGGCCGACAGCCCGTAGAGCTCTCGGAACTCCTCCAGGTCTTCCTCATTTCGGATGAGCATCACCTCGCTTATCCTTCCCGTCCTGAGATCCTTGAACCCCGCCGTTCTCTCTCCGGTGCAGACGCTCGAGCGTATCACCGGCACGAGGTGTTCCCTGTCATAATCCAGCGCCTCACGTTTGCGTTTCTTAAACACTTCATCAGCCCCTCGCTCGGTACTATTTGACCATTTGCTTTGCGACCATCACCGGCATTGGAATAGTTCAGGGGCAGGCCGCAAAAGACGAGTTCGGGCGCAGGCGCTTCCCTATCGTTCGGCCTTCTCATGTCCGCACCCCGCTCTCATCTGCGCAGCTCTGCCCCAGTCCGTTCACAAACCTCAGAACGTCCTCCAGGACGCCGGTATTGAGCTCATAATATATATGTTTTTCCTCTCCGTATGTACCGAACCAGCCCGTCCCCCCTCAGCACTGTGAGCTGCTTTGAGATGGCCGCGTCCGACACAGTAAATCCTGATGATATCTCTCCCACCGTCATCTGCCCGTCACTGAGCAGCTGAAGTATCCGTGCCTAAGAATGCCTCTCCCTGAGTACGCCCCTCCGGCAAGACCGGCTGCCTATGCAAGCTCTGCGGAGGCCCTGAGTCGGGCTGTCATTTAACCATCTGGTTAAATATAGTTTAGCACAGCTTCCTGCCAGGGTCAAGGCTTTGCCCCTCACAGGAAAAGGGACACGGCGCAGTACGCCAGCAGCAACGCCATTACGAGGTTCGTTATCTTCGCGTACTTTGAGAACAGCGCCTTGAAAACCGAGCCGAACAGCGCCCAACAGATGGTGAAAACGAAGCCTATCAGAGCAAGCAGCAGCGCAAAGAACGTCAGCGTTAGCCACCGGCCTTGGTAGAACGGCAGGATATACGCCTCCATCGAAACCAGGCAATAGATATATATCTTTGCATTGACGAACTGCAGCACCAGCCCAGAGACGAAGCCGCTTTTCGTATTGCTCTCCTCCTCGACCGGAGGGCTCTTCCAAGTCTTCCACGCCAACCAGAGCATATACGCCGCGCCGACTACAAGCATTGGAGTTTTGATTTTCGGTATCAGCTCAGAAAGCAGGTTGCAAAAGAAAGTACAGGCCAGCATCACAATCGAAAAGCCCAGCCAGATTCCAAGATTGAACGGAAACGACTTCCTCAGCCCCAGTCTGCTCGCATTCGACATCGACATGATATTGTTCGGCCCCGGCGTCGCCGCGGTCACGACCGCATAGGAAAGAAAATTCAACCAACTGAACATATTGACCTCTCCCTCTTTTCACTGTATAATGCACTTCAAGTCCGATATATTGTATTATGCTATATTGTACTATTAGTCCATCATTTTGTCAACAGGAGGACTTATGGAAATTCAGAAGACAGTGGCAAAGAACATCAGGGACGCGAGGGAGAGCAAGAGGCTGACGTTGGATGCGGCGGCGAAACTGACCGGAGTTTCGCGGAGTATGCTCGCGCAGGTGGAGAAGGGCGAAGTAAACCCGACCATCTCGATTTTATGGAAGATCTCGAACGGCTTCAAGGTATCTTTCACATCTCTTGTCAGCAGCGGGAAGGACACGCTTCTGATAAGGAGCGACGACATCGAGCCTCTGATCGAAGATGGTGGCAGGTATATCAACCGGCCGCTTTTTCCCTTTCAGGAGGACAGGCAGTTTGAGACTTACAGGATAGAGATACTCAAGGGCGGGCATCTCGAGGCGCTGCCGCACCTTGGCGGCGCGGAGGAATATGTGACTGTATTCTCAGGCCGGGTGGAGATCTCAGCCGGAGGCGAGTGCTACACGCTCTGCGACGGAGACAGTCTGCGCTTCAAAGCCGACGTCCCGCATTCCTACAAAAACGCCGGGGATGAAACGGTGCTGCTCAGTATGATCATTTTCTATGGAAAGTGACGCGATGTAAGCGTCCGGTTGACCGGCAATGGCTGCCGAGCTCCAAAGCCTTGTTGTAGAACACGTTCGCATAAGCAAAGAAGCCAGAGCGCCATACAAGCGCTCTGGCTTCGGCTTCATGCCGATGGTCGGAGTGGTGAGACTCGAACTCACGGCCTCCAGCTCCCAAAGCTGGCGCGCTACCGACTGCGCAACACCCCGGTGAATTTTGATTATACTATGAGTTTCACAAATCCGCAACCTTTTCTTCGTTGAAGTTTTCGTCTGGATATGATATCATGCAATGCGGAGCGTGAGAAAGTTGAGAATGAGAAAAAAACCTAATCTGATACCCAGGTGGGAGAGATGCAGGCAGCTGCTTGAAGAAACGCCCGAGGCGCACAGGGGCGGTTGGCTGTCGGATTTCCCGGGGCATGACAGGCTCTGCCTCGAGTTGGGCTGCGGCAAGGGCAGGTTCACCGCCGGCATGGCCGCAGCGGAGCCGGATGCGCTGCTCTGCGCCGTTGAAAAGGTTCCCGACGCCATGGTAGTGGCCATGGAGCGCGTCAGGGATGCAGAGCTGAAAAACGTCCGCTTCCTCGACCGGGACGCCGTGCTTCTCCCGGAGTTCTTCGCGCCCGGAGAGGTATCGAGGATATACATCAATTTCCCAGACCCCTGGCTCAAAAAAAAGCAATACAAAAGACGGCTCACCGCGCCGGGCTTTCAGAAGCTGTATTTCGACCTGCTTCCCGAGGGCGGAGAGGTGTGGCTCAAGACGGACAACGTTATGCTCTTTGAGTGGAGCCTTGAGCAGTTCCAGAACTGCGGCTGGACGCTCAAAGACGTCACACGAGACCTGCATGAAAACGGCGTCGTCGGTATAATGACCGACTATGAGGCCAAGTTCCACGAGCAGGGCATTAAGATAAACAGGCTTGTCGCCGTGCGCGGGGAGGTATGGAAATGCGAATGATATCCTGGAATGTGAACGGCCTCAGGGCCGTAATGAAAAAGGGCTTTGAGGACATCTTCTGGGGCCTCGACGCGGACGTATTCTGCCTCCAGGAGACCAAACTTCAGGCGGGACAGCTGGAGCTCGACCTGCCCGGCTACGAACAGTTCTGGTGTTATGCCGAGAAGAAGGGCTACTCCGGCACGGCGGTCTTCACAAGGATGAAGCCGCTCGGCGTCAGTTACAACCTCGGCCATGACGAGCACGACTCCGAGGGCCGGGTCATCACCCTCGAGTACGAGGACTTCTACCTTGTCTGCGTCTACACGCCCAATTCGCAGGACGGGCTCAAGAGGCTCGACTACCGCATGAGCTGGGAGGATGCGTTCAGGGACTATCTGGTCGAACTGGACATGGTCAAGCCGGTCGTGGTCTGCGGCGACATGAACGTCGCGCATGAGGAGATAGACCTCAAGAATCCGAAGACTAACCGGATGAATCCCGGCTTCACGGATGAGGAGCGGCAGAAGATGACCGAGCTGCTCGATGCCGGCTTCACAGACACATTCAGGTATTTGTATCCCGACCTTGAAGGCGCGTACAGCTGGTGGAGCTTCAGGGCCGCGGCCAGGGAGAGGAACGTCGGCTGGCGCATCGACTACTTCCTCTGCTCCGACAGGCTCAGGGACAGGATAGACAAGGCCTACATCTGCCCTGATATCTACGGCTCAGACCACTGTCCGGTGGGGCTCGACCTGAAGTGAGGCAGGGCTTTTCGGTAGGAGGCGTCCGGCTGTCGGGGAGAGCTGTGCTCGCGCCCATGGCCGGGGTCACGGACGCGGCGTTTAGGGGCCTCTGCGCAGAGCAGGGCGCTGCGCTCGTATACACCGAGATGGTCAGCGCCAAGGCTTTATGTTATAATGATAAGAAGACCGCCTCGCTGCTCCACATTCCAGACGACAGTGTGCCCGTATCTGCCCAGATCTTCGGTCACGAGCCGGAGTCCATGGCTGAGGGCGCGAAGAGGGCGCTGGACATCTGCGGAGCGGATATCATCGACATCAACATGGGCTGTCCCGTCGGCAAAGTCGTCAAGTCCGGCGACGGCTCGGCGCTGATGCGCACACCGGAACTTGCGGCGGAGATAGTTGCAGCGGTAGCCGGAGCCGTGTCCGTACCTGTGACGGTCAAGATACGCAAGGGCTGGGACGGCGGTTCCGTCAACGCGGCGGAGGTCGCAAAGCTCTGCGAAGGGGCCGGAGCCTCGGCGATCGCCGTACACGGCAGGACTCGGGTACAGATGTACTCCGGCCGGGCCGACTGGGATATCATCAGAGACGTGAAACGGGCGGTCACGGTTCCGGTCATCGCAAACGGAGATGTGTTCTCGGGTGAGGACGCGGTGCGGATACTGAGATACACCGGAGCGGACGCGCTGATGGTGGGCCGCGGTTCCTTTGGCGATCCCTGGCTGTTCAGGGAGATCAACGCCGTTTTGGACGGGGAGCCCGTGCCTGAGCGGCCGTGCCTTGAGGAGCGGATGGATACTGCTGTGAGGCAGGTGGAGACGGCGGCGCTTGTAAAGGGCGAGAGGCTCGCGTGCGTAGAGGCTCGGGCGCGGCTGCCCTGGTATCTGAAGGGCGTCCCGCACTCGGCGGCGTGGAAGCAGAAGCTGGTGCGCATTTCCACGCTGGAAGAGCTCAGAGGAATTGCGGCGGACATTGCAAAAGGCAGACCGCCGATGGATATTATTTTGTAGAGAGTGATCGAATGACCCGGGAAGAAGAGCTGGAGATCATCGTCAAAGTACGCTCCGGCGACACCGATGCGTTTGAGGCGCTGGTGCTGGAACATCAGAATAAGGTATACAGCCTCGCGCTGCGCATGGTGGGCAACGAGGAGGATGCGCGGGATATGGCGCAGGAGGCGTTCATACGCGCCTTCAACTCCCTGGGCAGCTTCCGCGGCGAGAGCAAGTTTTCGGTCTGGCTGTACCGGCTCACGAGCAACATCTGCATCGACTTCCTCAGGGGAAGGGCGAAGCGGAAAACGGTGTCGCTCAGCTGGGAGGACGAGGACGGAGAGGAAGGCGAGCTGGAGATACCTGACGAGAGGTTTTCGCCCGAGGCGGGGCTGGAGCGCACGGAGCTGCGCGAGGCCGTGCGCCGGGGGCTGGAGCAGCTCACGCCCGAATACCGGGAGATCCTGCTCCTCAGAGAGATAAACGGCCTCAGCTACGACGAGATAAGCCGCGCCCTCAAGCTGGAGGAAGGCACTGTGAAGTCCCGCATCTTCCGTGCGCGCAAAAAACTTTCGGATATTTTGCTCAGAGAAGGGAACATTCCGGAGGCGGTCGCGTCAAACGAGCGGAAGGGAGGTGTGGACGCATGAGCGATTGCGACAGATTCGAGAGCCTGATCAGCGAATATGTGGATGGAGAGCTGCTGGGGCCTCAGAAGACCGAGCTTGAGAACCATATGAGACAGTGCGCGCACTGCCGCAGACTATGCGATGCGTTCAGGTCGATATCCCTTTCGCTTGGGGAGGAGGCCGCTCCCGCCGGTTTCGCGGAGGACGTGATGGCCGCCGTAAGAACCCGGGGCGAGTCCGGGGCGACAAGGGACAAGAAGCCCGGAAAGAGCTGGCCCAAGTATCTCGCCCTGGCCGCCTGCCTAGCGCTGGCCGTACTGACAACGGTACGGCTCAGCTTGCCGTCGGGAACTACCGGCCAAGCCCCGCCTGAAGCTCAGGCGGCGCAGTTCGGCCTTGCGGCAGTGCCGAAGGAGTTTGACTCCGAGCGCAGTGCGGACAGTGACGCGGGCGAGATCACCGATTCTGTTAACGACGCCTCAGTCTCTGCTCAGGACAGCGGTGGGAGCGCATACGCGCCTACGCCCATAGAAGCTCCGGAGGACATCGTCAGACTCAGCATCAGCGGAGAGCTGGAGGCGGTGTTGACGGATGCGGACAGCATTGCGACTGTTGCCGGCATCCTCAGCTACGGAGACGAGGCCGCTTCGCTTGACACCAGCGCCGAAGCCAGCTGTCAGGTCAGCGTGGAGTATGACGACGGCTTTGAGATCCTTTCGGTCTGGATATCCGGAGACGAGCTCTTCTGCGCAAGCGAAGGCGGGGACGCATACGAGGCCCTGGGCAGTCCAGCAGAGCTGATGGACGCTCTGGGACAATAATCTGTATTGATAACACCCCTCAAATTTGCCTCTCAGGGCAATTTGGGGGGGATTTTTTAATTTTTTCTGAATAATTTACCCGTTATTTTCTATTGCAAAAAATGTCCCCCCTGTGCTATAATCATAGACTGAAATGAATTTGCTCGCTATGCGGGACAGTCGAAAGAAAATTGGTGGGTAAAAGTGAAACAGCTCAAGGTATCAAATAACGTAATCAGACGTCTGCCGAGGTATCTGCGGAAGCTGGACGAGCTCAAGACCGCGGGAGTGGACAGGATCTCTTCCGGAGAGCTTGGGAGACAGATGTCGCTGACCTCCTCGCAGATAAGACAGGATTTCAGCTGCTTCGGTGAATTTGGGCAGCAGGGCTACGGCTATAATGTCACAGGACTCCGCGGCGAGATCGCCTCCATCCTGGGCATGAACAGGGATTTCTCCGTTATCCTCGTCGGCGTGGGCAACATCGGACGCGCTCTCATCGAGAACTTCTGTTTCGAGCAGTACGGCTTCCATATGCTCGCGGCCTACGACGTCAGGCCGGAGCTCATCGGAACGGACATATCCGGCATCAGGGTTCACGACATCTCCGAGCTGCCGCAGATATTTGAGAACAACCGGGTCGACATGGCCGTGCTCTCCGTTCCCAAGATAATGGCGAACCGGGCTGCGCACGAGCTCGTGAGCCACGGTGTCAAGGCCATATGGAACTTCACAAATGTGGAGCTGGACGTGGCCGAGTCCGATGTGATCGTGGAGAACATCCACTTCTCGGACAGCCTTCTCGCCCTCGGCTACTATATGTCCGAGAAGATCGACTCAGAGTCGAGCGGGAAAAACCAGAAATAAAGAGGTGTCCCCATGCGCAGACGAGTTGCGGCATTTCTGCTGATCGTTTGCCTGCTGGCCGGAGGCGTCACGGCCTCGGCTGCCGGCAGCGCATCCGACCCGCTCGTTTCCAAGACATACGCCGACGACTGGGCAGAGGCCATCGTCAAGGCCGCCGCTCAGGATGTCGACGCGGCAGTCTCGGGAGCGTTTTCCGGAACAAAAAAACTCTCTTTGACCGCCGGCTCAGGAGTGAAGCTGTCGGTGGGCTCGAGCGTAGTCCTGCTCTCCGGCACGGCCATGGCAAGGGTGGTTTCAGGCTCCCTCCTCAATGTCTCTACCGGAACCGAAGTCTCATCCGGCAGCATCGGCCGAGATCAAATGTATATATGCTGCGAAAAATCCAGCGTCACGGTAACTGCGACTTCGGGCGCCACGCTGCTGGTCTCAGGTTCCTATACCAGTGTAGCGAACACCAACATCAGCTTTGCCGACGTGCCGTCGGGCAGCTGGTATTACGACTATGTCTATTCAGCCGTGGCGATGGGCCTCGTAGACGGCATTACGGACACGAGTTACGGGCCCGACAAGACCTTTACGGTGGCCCAGGCGATCAAGATCGCCGCCTGTATGCATCAGCTCTATCACGAGGGCAGCGTCAGCCTTACCAACGGCGAGCCCTGGTACGCCAGCTACGTCAGCTACGCGGTCAACAACGGCATCGCGCCTGAGAGCTACGGTTCGCTGACAAGCGCACAATATAACTCTCCGATAAGCAGGCGCGATTATGTGATGCTGTTTTACAATGCGCTCCCATCGAGTGAATATCAGGCCATCAACAGCGTTGCGGACAACTCGATCCCAGATGTTGCAAGCGGCAGCATAGGCTCGACTGAGATATATACGTTCTATCGCGCCGGCATACTTGATGGCTCCAGGGACGACGGTTCCTTCCTCCCTGACAGCAGCATCAAGCGCAGCGAGGTAGCAGCGATAATCGTGAGAATGTTCGATATTGGCGAGCGGAAGACGCTGACGCTCGGATGAGAAAAACTGAGGCCCCCTTGTTCCAAGGGGGCCTGCTTTGCATTTTTCGACAAAGGGGATAGCGCTCCGTTCCGCGAGAAGCATTTTCAGCGACGCACACGCCGACGAAAATGCTTGTAATTTATTTCACGGCTGCGGCCGCTAAACTCTGCGAGATTTGGAGGCAAACCGCTTCATTATAAAGGAGGAGAAGATGTCTGATACGATTGCGGCGATAGCGACCGGTATGGTCGTATCGGCCATAGGCATAGTCCGGGTCTCCGGCCCGGATGCCATTGCAGCGGCAGACCGGGTCTTCCGTCCCTCCGACGGGAGGGATATGTCCGCGCACAGGGACAGACAGCTGGTCTACGGTAGGCTCGTGGGCTCGGACGATATCACGCTGGATTGGTGCCTGTGCACCATCAGCCGCGGCCCCGGCAGTTACACCGGAGAGGATACAGCCGAACTCCAGTGCCACGGCTCCCCCGTCGTGCTCCGCGCCGCGCTCGAAGCTCTGTTCAAAGCCGGCTGCCGTCAGGCCGGGCCCGGTGAGTTTACAAAGAGGGCCTTCCTGAACGGCAGACTGGATCTGACCCAGGCCGAGGCTGTCATAGATATAATCGAGGCCGAAACATCCGCAGCGGCTTCTAACGCAGCGGGCCAGCTCGGCGGTGCTCTCAGCCGCAGAGCAGACAAAGTGTATTCGGATATAGTTGACATAATATCTCACTTCGATGCTGTGCTGGACTATCCCGACGAGGATCTGGAGCCGTTCGAACTGGAGGCCTACGAGAAGCTGCTTCTCTCCTCTTCTGACGAGCTTGGATTGCTTTTGGACAGCTTTGAGAGGGGCAGGATACTCCGTGAAGGGCTCAGGGCGGCGATAATCGGCAGGCCGAACGCCGGCAAGAGCTCGCTGCTGAACGCCCTGCTCGGCTACGACAGGGCCATTGTCACTTCAAGGCCGGGCACGACCAGGGACACGATCGAGGAGAAACTGCTGCTTGGCGGCACGCTCATCAGACTGACGGACACTGCGGGGTTGAGGATCTCGGCGGACGAGGTGGAGGCTGAGGGCATAAAAAGAGCTCTGCGGGCCGCAGAAGACGCAGAGCTGATAATAGCCGTCTTCGACGGTGCGGAAGAGCTGAACGATGAAGATCTTGAGACGATAAGGGCCGCATCCGGGGCAAAGAAGAGCATCTGCGTGATAAACAAGACCGATTTGCCCCAGTTGCTGGACACCGGCGCACTGAGCGGACGATTCAGCGAGACGGTGACTCTGAGCGCCAAAACCGGCGCCGGTCTCGAAGAACTGGCCGATGCCGTGAATCGGCTCTTCCCCCACCCTGCCGCTGCCGCCGGAGAAATACTCACGAACGCGAGGCAGGCCGAGGCTGTCGGAAGAGCCAAGGAGGCTCTCGACTCGGCCGTTGAAGCCATGAGGGCCCGGCTCACCCCGGACGCAGTTTTGACCGAGGCCGAGCAGGCCCTTGGATATCTGGCGGAGCTGACCGGCAGAAGCGTCCGCGACGATGTCACAGACCGCATCTTCTCCAGGTTCTGTGTCGGAAAATAGACCGGTATGGTCACGTCGCGACATATTTTGTGCGCTCCCGGAGGAATGCTCTGAGTTCCGGCAGGCAGCCGGACATCAGGTCGGCTTTTTGCAGAGGCAGCACCAGTTTCTCGGTGAAGAGCAGGATGAGGTCGTCGGTCTCGACGGCCAGGGTCAGCTCCGGGCAGTCCATCAATTTTGACACGGGCTCATTCCTGTGTGAGACTTCTACTCCGCTGCCGTCCAACTTCAGGCGGAGCTCCCCGGCTCCGGGCGCCTCCTCCCTGCCGCTCAGGAGCACTTTCGCGGGCTTTTCATAGCGGTTTTTTCGGGTCTTGTAGCTGCCGAGAAGCGCGGCAAGACCTATGAGCACCGTGATTGCTCCAGGCCACAGCATATTCCCAAGCATCGGCGGGGCCACGGCCGATGCCAGGCAGAGGAAGCCGCCCACCACCAGGCTGAGCACCCCGAGAAGCCTCGGCTTCAGCAGGCAGAGCAGCAGCATACCGGCCGCACAGCACACGGCACCTGTGATATACAGCGAGGGCTCGGCGGGCTCCATGAGCCCGGGTATCATGGCAAAGAGGCCGAGCAGCCAGGTAAACATGGCGGCGCCTGTTCTCATGAGTCTGCGCCCGGCCCTGTGCTGCTCATCTGCCACGGCGCGGCTGTTCAGCCAGTCGGTAATGCTCCAAAGCCGGGGATATTTTTCCCGGGACACCAGTTCTGTCCTCAGTTCCAGAGCACGGCTGACCTGGGGGATCAGGGCCTCGGCATCCATGCCGCTAAGTTCAAAGGTAAATTCCTGTGCCATGTCTACCCTCCGTTCTCATCCATTGTATAAGCATAGCACAGCATCATTAAAATCACATGAGAAACTCGAAATAACGGGAAAGAGGTGCGTAAAATGTCCATATTCCGCAGAAATGCAGCAGCGGAGCCCGACCTGCCCTGGAGCGGCCGCATGGTCTTGACGGTAACAGGGAGCGGGCCGAAGGTCGACTATCCCAACAGCTGCTACTCGAGCAGCAAGCTGCTCTGGGTCAGCCGGGAAAGCTCCGATGACGGCAGTCCGCTCCAAAGCCGCACTCCCTCGGAGCACAGCACTGTCTTTAATTACGCCGGAGGCTTCAAGGCAGCCGGCAGAAGCTACTCCGCTCTGGAGCAGCTGTTCGTCGAACATGACGACACCAAGACCTTCTGCCGCGATTGCTATGGGCGCGAGGTGCTCTACCTTGCCGAGCGATTCCCCTGCTTCGACAGCTACGACTATGCCAACGAAACGCGCTTCTACCGCTGGTTTTTCCTCCGGCAGAACGACCGGCTCACGAGGATCCACTACACCGACGAAACGAATAAGATCTATGTCACGGAAGATGTGCTCTACCTGGAGTCGGGGCTCTGGTCGCAGATGTGCCGGTATGGGTACTTCAATGCTGAAGAACCCTGAGAGCAGGTGCGTAGGAAGATGAAAGGCTTTTCACGCAAGTGCCTTGATTTTTCACTCTGCGGTTTGAACTGCGGGCTCTGCACCATGAAGCTCGGCGGATACTGTCCCGGCTGCGGCGGCGAAACTCTGCCAGGCTTTGAGACAAACTGAAGCCCGCTGCGTTGCGCAGCGGCTTC
>CABVBV010000065.1 GCA_902496595.1 uncultured Eubacteriales bacterium
GTAGACCTTGCTCGCGGTACCGGAGATAGCCGGGGTGACGAGGGTCTTGCTGGTGAGCTTGGTGTCTTCGTTGACCTCATAGGGCATACTAACGCTGTTTCCGTCGGCGCCGTAGTATACCTTGCCGTCCTCGCCATTGAAGTCGTCGCCGCTGTTGAGGTAGCTGACTTCGTTGTCGACGGTGAGCTTCACGACCTTGTTTACTTGGTCGAGCCAGAGTACCGGATAACCGATGTCGCCGACTGCCCAGACCTTGCCGTTTACACTGCCGCTTTCATATGTATTCAGCAGCCACGCCACCTCGCCCGAGGCGAATTCGTCGACGGATTTGGATTCGACGTTCGTGGCTGTGCCGTTGCCGGTGCCGATGCCGCTGCTGGCGGTGCCTGTGAGCCAGTAGCAGTTCGTTATCGTGGCGGTGTAACTTTCGGCGTCGTTCCACCCGCACACGCCGCCGCTGGTGCTGCCGCTCACGGTGCCGGTGTTGCAGCAGTTCGTTATTGTGGCGGGGTAACTTTCGGCGTAGTTCCACCCGCACACGCCGCCCACGTAGCTATTGCCGCTCACGCTGCCGGTATTGTAGCAGTTCGTTATCGTGGCGGGGCCACCGTTGTAGCCGTAGTTAATCCCGCACACGCCGCCCACGTAGGCGTTGCCGGTACCAGTGCCGCTCACGGTGCCGGTGTTGTAGCAGTTCGTTATCGTGGCGTAGTTATACCCGCACACGCCGCCCACGTAGGCTAAGATGTAATCTACGGTAGCGCTGACGGTCACGGTGGCGCTGTTGCTGCAGTTTTCTATCGTGCCGCCGTTGTTATACCCGCACACGCCGCCCACGTTGGCGGCGCAATTAGTGCCGCTCGCGCTGACGGAGATATAGCTGTCCGCTATGCTAAGGTTCTTCACCGTGCCGCCGCTGATATAGCCGAACAGACCGGCGTAGACATAGCTGCTGCTGCTGATATCGACATACAGCCCGCTGATGGTGTGGCCGTCTCCGTCGAAGGTGCCGGTGTAGGGGTCGCTTCTGCTGCCGATGGGCGTCCACTTGGTGAGGTTGGCGCCGTCGCCGTTGAGGTCGCCGTCAGCGTTCAGCACGTTTTCGTTGATGGTGATGTCCGCCGTCAGCTTGGCGTGGGCGGAGTTGTTTTTTGCAACGCCTGTCAGCGTCCCGTTCACCAGCCCTGCGAACCAGTAGAGCTCCTCCGCGCTGCCGATCTGGTAGGGGTCATCCGCCGTGCCGTCGCCCACGGTGGGCTTCACCGGCGTTCCGCTGTAATCCGCCGACGCGCCGAAGCACAACGCGCCCAGGCACAGGGCTATTGCGAACACTATTGCCAAAAGTTTTTTCATTTTTTCCCTCCTGCTGCACGTAGGGCCGGTTTCCGCATCGCTTCACGATGCGGAAACCGGAAAAACGGCATATGCCGTTCATACAAATATGGTCGATTTATGTTATTTTACATCACCTGCCGCCGCAGCGCAAGAAAAAACCGTCACGGCCATGGCCTATTCCTTTATGTCCCCGCGCACCTTCAGCTCTGCTACCATCTCCGCGTACATCTTCTCGTCTATCTTATACTTCGCCCTGTAGATGAAATAACCCACGATTATCATTACTAGCGGGATCACCAGCATCGCCAGCTTCAGCGTCATCTGCCCCGCCGCGTCGATGGCCTCCGCCGCCGTGTCGCCCGTCTTGATGCCGCAGATGACCAGCGTCATACTGATGATGCCCGTCGAGAGTGCGCCGCCTATCTTGTTGATGAGCGGCTGGATGGAGAACGTGATACTGTCGTTGCGTTTGCCCAGCTTCCACTGGCCGTACTCGATGGTGTCCGCGAGGAACATGAGCATCAGCAGCTGGATGAACGCCTGGCCCACGAACACGATGACGCCCGCCGCCGCGATGAGGTATATGCTCCGCTCTGCAAAGAAGAACACCACATAGCCCGCCGTCAGCAGCGCCGTTGCAAATGTATAGAGCTGTTTTCTGCTGTGTTTCTTCGAGAACGCCGGAAACACCGCCAAGGCAGCAAGCTGCGACACCCCGACGACCGCCGCAAGGATGGCGTACATACTCTTGTCCCCGAACACGTACTGCATATAGTACATGGCAAAGCCCGTCGTCGTGCAGTAGCCGACCATGAAGAGCGCCATGGAGAGCGTCGTCCACATGAGCTGGTCGTTCTTAAACAGCACTGAGAACATCTGCCTGAGGCTCGTGCCCTCCTCCTGTTTGAACCGACTCTTGTCCTCCTTTACGCCGAAGAGCGTGAAGCACTGGAAGCCCAGCATGGCCACCGTCACCGCCACGGCCACGATGAACCAGCCGTGCGGAGTATTGCCCATGGCCGTCGTCACCGGCTCCCAGGCGACCATGATGGCAAACATTCCTACGTTCGCGCAGATACGCGCAAAAGCGCCCATGTTCTCCCTTGTCTTCTGCTCCATCGACAGCGAGGGCAGCATCGACCAGTACGCGATGTCGTTCACTCCGTAGGTGATATCCCAGAGTATGTATGCAAGCCCGAACACGACGACGAACCAGTAGTTCTTAAGCCCGAAGTCCGCGAACAGGATGAGGAAGAACACGCTGCTCGTCACAGCTCCTATGAGCATCGGCGGCTTGTACTTGCCCCAGGGGCTCTTGACATTATCTATTATAAGGCCCGTTATTGGGTCGTTGAGCGCGTCGAGTATCCTCAGCACCGTCAGCACCAGGCTCGCCGCGGCAAAGACGCCTACCGGCAGGCTCAGGACGTTCGACAGGTAGTACAGCAGCGCGTTGGATTCAAAGGCGTAGAACATATCCCGGCCCACCGTGCCGAGGCCGAAGAAGTATTTATTCCGCTTTTCCTGCTTTGTCAACTCACTTACCCCTCTCGGCGTATATTTCAACTATCCTGCGGATTATCTCGACGCACTTGTCCATGCCCTCGACGGTGACGTGCTCATACGGCCCGTGGAAGGCGTAGCCGCCGGTGCCGAGGTTCGGGCAGGGCAGGCCCTCCCAGGAGAGTTGCGCTCCGTCCGTGCCGCCGCGTATCGGCACCCGCAGCGGCTTCACCCCAGCATCTTCCGTCGCACGCACGGCATTTTCCACAAGGTGCAAATAGTCCGGCCTTATCTTCTCCGCCATGTTCCGGTACTGCTCCCTGAACGAGACGCTGACCGTGCCCGCCCCGTAACGCTCGTTCATGAGCTTCATGATATGCAGCATCGTCTCACGGCGCATCTCCAGCTTCTTCGCATCGTGGTCGCGCAGGATATATCTCAGTTCGGCCCGCTCTGCCGTGCCCGCGATGGCCGTCAGGTGGTAGAAGCCCTCATAGCCCTCGGTATACCTGGGTATCTCGCAGTTCGGGAGCGCCTGATTGAACTCCGTGGCGACCTGCGCGGCGTTCACCATGACGTTCTTCGCGCTGCCGGGGTGTACGTTCACGCCCGTTATTCCGACTACGGCTGCGCAGGCGTTGAAGTTTTCAAACACGACCTCGCCTTCGGGGCCTCCGTCGAGCGTGTAGGCAAAGTCCGCGCCCAGCTTGGGTATGTCGAAGTTTGCTGTGCCGCAGCCTACCTCCTCGTCCGGAGTAAAGCAGACAGCCACGCGGCCATGGGGGATATCCTCCTTTTGCAGCAGCTCGACCAGAGTCATGATCTCGGCGATGCCGGCCTTGTCGTCAGCGCCCAGCAGCGTATCGCCGCTTGCCGTGATCAAAGTCCTGCCCTTCAGCCCGGGCAGATGCGGAAAGTTCTTCACCCGGAGCGTGCGGCCGGAGCCCAGTTCCAGGTCTTCGCCGTCGTAATTCTCGACCAGTCTCGGTTTCACGTTTTCCCCGGAAAAGTCCGGGGAAGTGTCCATATGCGCGATGAAGCCCAGGCATGGGGCCGACTCATATCCCGGAGCTGCGTCGACATGGCCGTAGACATAGCAGGTGTCTGTCACCTCAGCGTCCTTCACCCCAAGCTCAAGCAGCTCATCGGCCAGTATCCTCGCCAAGTCGAACTGTCTCTCGGTGGATGGGGATACGCCTATGCCCTCCTCGCTGGCGGTGCTCACCTGTGCATATTTTACAAGTCTCTCGTATGCTTTCATTTTACATTTCCCACCCTTTTTATCAGATAAAGCTCCGAGCCGAAATCGCCCGGGAGCCTCAGTTTTTCGTCGTAGCCCGTACCTTGGAAAAGATTCTGGAGCCGGATGCCGTCCATGAGCGCCGCGCCCGAAGCCCGGTATTTTTCGCTTTTCTGTCTCAGGCCCCTCAAGCGGCCCACGGCACGCATGACCGCCCCATCGTGTTTTATCCTTATCGGCAGGGCGTGTTTTATCAGCGCCCCGAAATCCGGCAGCTTCAGCAGCGCCGGAAAGCTCTCGACCTCGTATACGCGCTCTGGCTCAAGGCCCCGCGCCGGCAGCTTTTCAAAGGCCGGGGCCGCGTGCGTCAGCCGCCTGAAGAGGCCGGTAACAGCCTCCGCGCCGTCCCTGGATACGCAGGAGAAGCATTCGCGGCCGTCCGGCAGCTCGAACCTGTAAAGTTTTCCGTATTGCAGGGTCATCCTGTGCTTTTTATAAAACTCCACCTGTTTCCGAGCCTCCCTGAGCTCAGCCGGAGAGAGTTCCCTCAGGTCGAGCTCATAGCCCAGGCAGCCGAAGCAGGACGCGGCGAAACGAGTGCCGAACGGCGTATTCCTCAGAGTTTGAGAATGCGGTGAGGCGGAGACGTGAGCCCCCATGGTCGAGAGCGGGTAGAGGAAGGACAATCCCTTCTGAATGTCCAGTCTCTCTACCGGGTCGGTATCATCCGAGGCCCAGATCTGCGGGGAAAAGCAGAGCATACCCAAATCGAAGCGGTTGCCGCCCGATGAACAACTCTCGAGCAGGATGTCCGGCCGTCCGTCGAATATCCTGTGCAGGACTTCGTACAGGCCGAGGATATATCTGTGGGCAAATGCCCCTCCCGTTCCGGCGAGATGCCGGTTCATATCCCATTTTACGTAGCTTATCCCTGCCGAGTCAAGCGTCCGGCCCACCGAGTCGACGATATAATCCCTGACCTCGGGTCGCGTGAGATCCAGGAGCAGCTCGTTGCGGCAGAACACCGGCTCCCTTCCCGGCTCCGTTATCGCCCAATCCGGGTGCTCGGAATACAGCCTGCTCCTTGGGTTCACCGCCTCAGGCTCGAACCAGAGCCCGAAACCCAGGCCCAGCTTCCCCACTTTATCCGCAAGCCCGGCCACGCCGTCGGGCAGCTTTTTCAAATCCGGGGCATAGTCGCCAAGTCCGCCTGTGTCGTCGTTTCGGCCTTCAAACCAGCCGTCGTCCATGACGAAGAGCTCTGCGCCGATATCCTTCGCCCTTCGTGCGACGGAGAGCAGCCTCTGCTCGTCAAAGTCGAACATGAAGCCTTCCCAGGCGTTCACGAGGACGGGCCTACCGCGCCCGGCCCACCTGCCTCTCACTATGTGCCGGTTCACAAAATCGTGCATACTCCGGCTCATCCCGCCGAAGCCCTCATTTGAATAGCACATGACCGCTTCGGGAGTTTCAAAGCTCTCTCCCCTGCCGAGCTTCCATTCAAACCTGTCCGGGCTCACTCCGCTCATCACTCTGACCGAACCGTGCTCATCCGCAGAGACACAGCTCATGTGCCCTCCGCTGTACACCAAGTTGAAGCCCCACACCCGGCCATGCTCCTCACCGGCAGTCCTCTCGCTCAGGATAAAACCCGGATTCGTGCGGTTCGACGAAAACCCGGTGCGGCTCTCGATGACGAGCGTTCCTTCAACGGCTCTGTCCTGCCGATGCGCCTCGCTTATCCAGCCCCCGGCAAAACTTGTCATCCTCATCTCCCGCTCTGCCATATCCAGGCTGAAACTCATGAGCTTCCTGAGTTTCAGGCCATCCCCCAGGCAGACCAGCTCGGTTCTCCTTGTGATCACGTCCGTCTCAGGGTATGTCGTATACATGAGGCGCAGCTCCAGGCCGGCAGTCTCATCCCGGAGCAGAACGCAGAGGCTCATGTCGCCTCCGTACGCCGTCGGCAGGCCGCATTTCGTCGCGGTCGCGCCCCCGGTGATATTGTGACCGACGTATTCAAAGTCCGCTGTCCAGCAGCCGCTGTCCGTCACCAGTTCGATCGGCGACGGGCGGTAGTCTCCCCTTCCGGAACCCGACCACTCCATCGGCAATACATCCAGGCAATCGCCGCCGGGATACAGCACCGAGTCCCCGTATGGCGCCGATCGCTTCAAGCTCAGGGCTTCCGCGTCGGAGTCGCTCACCCTGGAACCATAATGCAGGTGTTCCAACTTGCCCTGCGGGCTCAGCCTGAACATATACGAGCTGTGCTCCGTCCGAAGGTGGAACAGTCCGTCAGCGTATGTTATAGACCTGGTCTTTGACATATTCATCGTACATCTCCTGCGTCACCGCGCCGTTTCCAATGAGCTCCGCATAGAACCTTCCGCTGCGTTTTATGCTCCGCTCCTGCGTCCCATAGTCCGTGTGAACCAGGCCGAACCTCGCCGTATTGCCCTCAATCCACTCGAAGTTGTCGCAGAAGCACCAGTGATAGTACCGTTCAACCGGGGCGGGACACTCGACCGCAGCCTTCACGTGCTCGTAGATATAGCGGCATCGGAAGTCATCGTTCAGATCGCAGGTGCCGTTTTCTGTTATGTAAACCGGAGCGCCATATTCCCTCCACATCCTGGTGCAGAGCTCGGCGAGGCCCTCGGGGTAGATCTCCCAGCCCAGGTCGTTGTGCGGGGAGTTCTTGCGCACTCCGTCGGCGAGGCCGGAGCAAGTTGAACGTGTATAATAGTTTATTGCGATATAGTCGTAATATCGGCCCTTGCCCGAGGCTCCGCGCATCATGGCCCTGGTCATGGCGGTCTGGAACAGAAATTCGGAGGTCTTTGCCGCCGCGACATGGGCGGGATTTTTGGGGTTTTCCGGCGCGAAGACTCTCAGGTGGTTTGCGAAACTGACCCTTGCGCCGGGCACGAGCCGGTGTATGAGTTCATACGCTTCAATATGGCAGGGTGTGAGTGCGGCCATGACGCGCAGCGCCGCCGGTATCGACCGGGTGCCCGGCGGCCAATCTCCGCTCATATATCCGTTCACGGCGTAGACGTTCGGCTCGTTGAGGGTTATCCAGCAGTCCGTCCAAGGCGCGAGCTTCGGCACGACGTATTCCACATATTCCAGAAAGGCAAGTTTTGCTCCCCGTGCCAGGAAGCCGCCCGAGCGCTCGAACCAGAGCGGATTTGAGAAGTGCCATAGCGTCACCATTGGTTTTATACCGAGGGAGCCCAGGTATTTGAGCTCTTCGACATAATGCTGTACGGCGCTCTCGTCGAAGACGCCGCGTTCCGGTTCGATGCGGCTCCACTCCAGGCCGAGACGGCAGCATTTGAGGCCCATCTCCGCCATAAGGTCTGCGTCCTCTCTCCAACGCTCCCAGTGCATGGTGGCGACGGACGGGTCGGAGCCGTCTCTTATATTGCCCCTGCGGTACCAGTCATACCAGTTATTATTTCTGTCGCCGCCTTCGACCTGCGTGGCGGCGCTGGATGCTCCCAGCAGCATATTTCCTATCGAAAACATTTCTCCCATCCGGCGCACCTCCTATCCCGTCAATAATAGCACATTTCAGCCGGATACAAAAGACCAATAATACGCGAGGCTTTTTAAGCAGGCTGCGAAATGGCCGGGCGTTCCTTCGCCCGGCCATTTCCTCATTATTCTTTATCTTTTTGCTCTTTCAGCTGTTTTCTGATATTCAGGACTATACTTACTGCTATGGCTATCTCAGCCGCCGCCATCACGGCCATGACGCAGATATAGACGGCTTCCGAGACTCCGGCCTCTCCAGCCCTGTGCAGCTCTACGAGCTTGAACATGATATACGGCAGGTAGAGTATGGCGAGGATCCTGATGACCAGGCCGCCGTTGAGTTTAACCCTGCTGCCCATACTCGTCCAACTCCGAGGCGGAGGGTATCGACGGGGCGGCGCCCTTCCTCGACACCGCTATCGACGCCGCCCTTGCGGCCCTCAACAGCGATTCCTCTATGCTCCGTCCGTTCATCCAGCCCTCAAGGAAGAAGCCTGAGAACGTGTCGCCCGCAGCCGTCGTGTCCACCGCCTTCGTCGACACCGCGGGCTGGAACACCCTGCGCTCCGCGTCCGAGTACCAGGCGCCGTCCGAGCCCAGCGTCAGGATGACGGCGGACTTCGGGTGGTTTTCGGCAAACCAATCGAGAATATGTTCCGGCTCGGTCGCCGGGATGCCGCTTATCTGGGAGCCCTCGAGCTCGTTTACCAGGAACAGGCTGACTTTATCGAGGTCGCAGCCAAGCACCGCCGAATCGAACGGGGACGGATTCAGGACTACCTTCATGCCCCTGGAGTATGCCTCGTCCACTATCTTGTCCAGCAGGTTGACCTCGTTTTGGAGCAGGATCATGTCCTCAGAGCCGAAATTTGCGAGCACTTCCTTTATGTACTCCGTCGTGACCGCACGGTTCGTGCCGCCGTAGACGATGATGCAGTTCTGGCCCTTGGCGTCCACCTGTATGACCGTATGGCCCGGGGCCGCGTCAGCGTGCCTTATGAGCGAGGTATCGACGCCGTTTTCCTCGAGCATATCGGTCAGGAGCTCGCCGCCCGTGCCGCAGATGCCCGCGTGCCAGACCGGCAGGCCCGCCTTCGCCATGGCGACGGACTGGTTCAGCCCCTTGCCGCCCGCAAAAATCTCCCTTCCGCTCGAGAATATCGTCTCACCGGGAACGACTATGTGCTCGAGCGAGTACACATAGTCGATATTCATGGAACCAAAGCACAGAGCTTTCATGCCCATCTCCCTTCCCCGGCTCAGAAAATGCAGCCGGCTGTCAGTATAACGTTCGGATACGGTGTGAACTCGCCCGTGCGGATGACGAACTTCACGTTTGCCGTCCGCTTTTTGAGCTCCGTATGCGGTATCGTCTCACAGGGCAGGCCCGCCAGCTTTTCCTGCATATACTTGAGCAGCTCCGGATTCTTCTCGTCTATCTCCTCGGCGAGCGTATAGCTCTCGACGCAGGTCTCGGCCAGCACGGCGTCCATGGTCTGCTTGAAGCTCGGCACGCCGCCGACCAGCACGAGGTCGACTATCTCCACGCCCTTCGGTATGGGCATACCGGCGTCGGCTATCATGAACTCGTCCTTGTGTCCCAGCGCGGTGATGAGGCCCATGAGCTGGGCGTTGAGTATACCGGTCTTTTTCATATCACTTCGCCTCGTTCTTGACGCGCAGGGCCATCTTGGCCTGCAGATTGCGCTGGTACTGGTCGATGACGACGGCGAGTATGATGACGCCGCCCTTGATGACGTTCTGCCAGAACTCGGTGACGCCGCACATGGTCATGCCGTCGTTCAGGACGCCGATGACGAAGGCGCCGACGAAGGTGCCGCCGATTGTGCCGATGCCGCCGGCCATGGACGTGCCGCCGAGGACGGAGGCCGCGATGGCGTTCATTTCCCAGCCGTCGCCGCCCGCCGGGTGCGCGGCCATGAGCTGTGCGGTATTGATGATGCCGACCAGCGCGGCGCAGGCGCCGGAGAGCATATACACGTAGATCTTGACCCTGTCGGGCTTGATGCCGCTCATCTTCGCGGCGCGCTCATTGCCGCCGACGGCGTACACGTGCCAGCCGAAGGTGGTCTTGCGCAGCAGGATGGCCGTGATGACCGAGAGGATGACCAGCAGGATGGCGCCGACGGGTATGCCCGCGATGGACGAGCCCATGAACTTGAGGCCGGTATTGCCCAGGCCCTCGTAGCCCGAGATATTGGAGAAGGTGGCGCCGCCGGAGATGATATTCGCGAAGCCGCGGCAGATATACATGGTGCCCAGTGTGGTGATGAACGGTGCGACGTGCAGCTTGGTGATGACCGCGCCGTTTACCCAGCCTATCAGGCAGCCGAGCAGGATGACTATCAGGATGACCATGGGCACGCTGAAATACAGCGTGGAACCGCCGACGGTCAGGCCCTTCTGGATGAGGTAGCCGGCTATCATGCCGCCCAGGCCGACCACGCTGCCGACGGACAGGTCGATGCCGCCCGTGATGACGACGTAGGTCATGCCGATGGCCAGGATGCCGTAGAGCGCGACGTGCTTCGCCACCATCATGAAGGTCGAGGCTGAGAAGAAGTTCGTGCTGAGCACGCTGAACAGCACCACGAGGATTATGAGGACTATGAAGGTACGGCCCTTCAGCAGGGTCATTATGAAATCGTTTTTATCATACTGTTTCTTGGTTTTCATCTCGTCGCTCCCCTTTTATTCAGGCTGTGGCCTCTGCGCCGGCGTCGGTGTGGTGCCCGGCGTAGGAGGCAAGGACAAGGTCGTCCTCGGTGAGTCCCTCGCCCGCCGTAAATTCGGCGGTCTTCACGCCGTTGGACAGCACCATTATCCTGTCCGCTATGTTCATTATCTCCTTCAGCTCCGAGGACACGACGATTATCGTCAGGCCCTGGTCGGCGTACTGGTGGATGATATCGAAGACCTCGGTCTTCGCGCCGATGTCTATGCCCCTCGAAGGCTCGTCCATGAGCAGGATCTTCGGCCCTATCAGCAGGCCCTTGCCGATGACCACCTTCTGCTGGTTGCCGCCCGAGAGCGAAAGGATGGGCAGCTTCTTGTCCGCGACCTTTATGTGTATGTCCTCGATGACCTTGTCCACGTCCTCGTCCTCGGCCTTCTGGCTGAGGAACAGGCGCTTCGCGTACTTCTTGAGGTTCGACAGCGAGGTATTCTTCTCGATGTCCATCGTCTGCACGAGGCCGGAGCCCTGCCTGTCCTCGGGCACGATGGCTATGCCCTTCTTTATCTGCTCCGAGGTCTGGCCTATCTTGAGCTTCTGGCCCTCGAGCCAGATATCGCCCGTGTGCTCGGGCCGCAGGCCCATGATGCACTCCATGAGCTCGCTCCGGCCCGCGCCCAAGAGGCCGTACACGCCGAATATCTCGCCCTTCTTGACCTCGAACTCCACGTTGTGCAGCAGCCAGCCGCCGCCCTTTTTCGGCAGGCTGAGGTTTTCGACCTTCAGCTCCACCGGCTGCTCCTTGAGGTCTATCGCCCGCGCCGTGCGGGTGTAGCTCTTGTTCTCGCCGACCATGTGCGTGACTATCCAGCTCAGCTGGATGTCCTTCACGTCCGCGTCCGCGACGTAGTGCCCGTCGCGCAGGATGG
>CABVBV010000066.1 GCA_902496595.1 uncultured Eubacteriales bacterium
TCACGATGTTGTTGCCGATGAGCAGGGTGGAGAGCAGCTTGTCGAAGTCGTTTGCAAGTTTCAAGACGTCTGCGGCCCTCTTGTCTCCGCGTTCCGCCTCGGCTTTGAGCCTGGCGCGGTTGAGAGAGGAAAAAGCAGTCTCCGTTGCTGAGAAATATGCAGAAAAGACCACCAATATCGCCATGACGATAATGCTTGTGAGATAGTCCATAGTCTATGTATGACCTCCAAATAGTCTGTTAGAACTCAAAAATGGGCGCAAAAAAGCGCACCTGTACCTATCATGGGCACAGATATGCGCAAATTATACCGTATATAAGCGAATTACAATCGCTACTGTCGCTGTCCTCCATGAGAACGGTAACTCTCCTTTCAAAACGAGCTCCGACACGCGGAACCGATGCGCAATTTTACACCGGCTTCCTCAGTTTGTCAATATAAAGATAGCGCAAAGATATGAGGACGCTGAAGATAAAAGAAACGTTGCAAGCGGGGGAGAAGTCGTATATAATAGGTGCATAAGTCCATAGATTGGGAGTGACGGTTATGAAGTTTACCAAGATGCACGGCTGCGGCAACGACTATGTGTACGTCAACTGCTTTGAGGAGACGGTCGAGGATCGTCCGGCTGTTGCGAGGCTCGTCTCGGACAGACACTTCGGTGTCGGCGGCGACGGGCTTATATGCATCTGCCCCTCTGAAAAGGCCGATTTTGCAATGGATATGTATAATGCCGACGGCTCAGTCGGCCAGATGTGCGGCAACGGCATCCGCTGCGTCGCCAAGTACGTCTATGAGCGCGGCATGACCAAAAAAAGCGTCATCGACGTCGAGACGGGAGCGGGGGTCAAGACCCTGTGGATGAATATTGAGGACGGCGTAGTCGAGAGTGTCCGCGTATGCATGGGCAAGCCTGAGTTTACCGCCGCCAAGGTGCCTGTTATGACCGAGTCCGAGGTCTTTATCAACCAGCCGCTCGAGGTCGGCGGCCTGCAGTGGAGCGTCACCGCCGTCTCCGTCGGCAACCCTCACGCCGTCGTCTTCGTCGACAATGTCGACTGGCTGGATCTGCCCACCATCGGCCCGCTTTTCGAGAACCACCCGCTCTTCCCGGAGCGCATAAATACCGAGTTTGTCCAGGTCATCGACAGGCACACGCTCAAGATGCGTGTCTGGGAGCGCGGCAGCGGCGAGACCCTGGCCTGCGGCACCGGCTCCACGGCGGCTCTCGCGGCGGCTGTGGTGAACGGCAGATGCGAGCCCTCCGTCAAAATGCAGCTGCGCGGCGGCGAGCTTAGCATCGACTGGGACAGGGATGTCGACCTCATCTACATGACCGGCCCCGCCGTCACCGTGTTCGACGGCGAACTTCTGCTGTGAGGTGCCTCTGAAGTGATAAAACTCAACGACAACTATTTGAAACTGCCCGGCAGCTACCTCTTTGCCGAGATAGCCCGCAGGGCCGCCGCGTATTCTGAAAAGAACCCGGATAAGCGCCTCATAAAGCTCGGTATCGGCGACGTGACCCTGCCCCTGCCCGCAGCCTGCGTCGAGGCAATGAAAAAGGCTGCGGACGAGATGGCCGACAAGGCCAGCTTCATGGGCTACGGCCCCTACGAGGGCTACGACTTCCTGCGCGAAGCAATCGTGAAGAACGACTACGCTGCGAGAGGCGTGAAGATAAGCGCGGACGAGATCTTCGTCTCCGACGGCGCGAAGTCCGACTGCGGCAACATAGGCGACATCTTCTCCGAGGACAATATCGTCGCGGTATGCGACCCGGTGTATCCCGTGTATATCGACGCGAACGCCATGAGCGGCAGGGCGGGCGAGTGGCTGGGCGAGCGCTGGGAGAAGATAGTCTATATGCCCTGCACACCGGAGAACGGCTTCATTCCGGAGCTGCCCGAGACCGTGCCGGACATGATATACCTCTGCTTCCCGAACAACCCGACCGGCATGGCCGCGACCAAGGCGCAGCTTAAGCCCTGGGTGGACTACGCCAACGAGCACGGCAGCATCATCCTCTACGACGCGGCCTACCGCGCGTACATGTCCGACCCCGAGCTGCCCCGGACGATATACGAGATACCGGGGGCTGAGACCTGCGCCATCGAGTTTTGCAGCTTCTCCAAGACCGCGGGCTTCACGGGCACGCGCTGCGGCTGGACGGTGATACCGCGCGCACTCAAGCGCGGCGGGCAGAGCCTCTACGACCTCTGGATGCGGAGGCAGAGCACCAAATTCAACGGCACGGCTTACGTGATCCAGAGAGCTGCTGAGGCGACCTACAGTGAGGCCGGCAAGGCGCAGATCGCGCAGATGATAGGCTACTACATGAACAACGCCAAAGTGATAAGGGCCGGGCTCGCCGAGGCGGGGCTGGAGGTCTACGGCGGCACGGACTCGCCGTATATCTGGTTCCGCGCCCCGGGCGGACTGGGCTCCTGGGAGTTCTTTGACAGGCTGTTAGAGGAGGCCAACGTCGTCACCACGCCGGGCGAGGGTTTCGGGCCTTCCGGCGCGGGTTTCATACGTCTCACAGCCTTCGGCGACGCCGCGAATACGGCGGAGGCCGTCCGGAGGATAAAGGCTATCATATAAGACAGGGAGGAAACTGCATTGAAAGTCATAGTAGGAACTCAGGAGGAAGTAGTCAAAAAAGCCGCGCAGAGGTACGTGAAGCTGCTCGGTGAGAAGCCGGAGGCCGTGCTGGGCCTTGCCACGGGCTCGACGCCGCTGGGCCTGTACAACGAGCTGGCGAGGCTGTGCGCAGCGGGCGAGGTGTCGTTTGCGAAGTGTACCAGCTTCAACCTGGACGAGTACATCGGCCTCGACGGCACGCACGACCAGAGCTATCGCTATTTCATGAACAAGAACCTCTTTGAGAAGGTCGATATCCGCATGGAGGCGACGCACGTACCTTCCGGCGCGGTGAAGAGCGACGAGGAGGCCGAGATGTACGACGCCGACATCCGCGCCGCCGGCGGCATAGACCTGCAGCTGCTGGGCATCGGCAACAACGGCCACATCGGCTTCAACGAGCCGCTGACCCCGTTCACCTCCATGACCCACATCGTGAAGCTGACGGATTCGACGAGAGAGGCGAACAAGCGCTTCTTCGCCTCCATCGACGAGGTGCCGACCCACGCCGTGACCATGGGCATACACACGGTGCTGCAGGCGAAGAGCATCATCCTCATGGCCTTCGGCGAGGGCAAGGCCGACATCATCAAGAAGACGGTCGAGGGCAGGCCGGAGATCGCCGTCCCCGCCTCGCTGCTCCAGCTGCACGAGGATGTCGAGATCTACCTGGACGAGGCCGCCGCGAGCAAGCTCTCTTAAATATCGGCAACAAACCGGGCCGCGGGAGCTCCCGCGGCCCTTCGTATGGAGGAAACAATGGGCAAATATTTCGGAACAGACGGCTTCCGGGGCGAGGCCAACGTCGACCTCACCGCGGAACACGCATTCAAGATAGGCCGCTTCATCGGCTGGTATTACGGCAGGGAGCACAAGGCGAAGATAGTCATCGGCAAGGACACGAGAAGGTCGAGCTATATGTTCGAGTGCGCATTGTCGGCTGGGCTCACGTCCTCGGGCGCGGACGCCTACCTGCTGCACGTCACGACGACGCCGAGCGTGTCGTATATCGCGAGGGTCGACGACTTCGACTGCGGCGTGATGATAAGCGCGAGCCACAACCCCTATGTCGATAACGGCATAAAGCTGCTGAACGCCCAGGGCGAGAAGATGGAGGAGGACGTCCTCGACGAGATTGAAAAATACCTAGACGGCGAGCTGCCCGAGCCGCCCCACGCCACGGGCGCGGACATAGGCCGCACGGTGGACTATGCCGCGGGCCGCAACCGGTACATAGGCTACCTCATCAGCCTCTCGACCCACTCGTACAAGAACATGAAGGTCGGGCTCGACTGCGCCAACGGCAGCACCTGGATGATAGCCAAGAGCGTGTTCGACGCGCTCGGGGCGGACACCTACGTCATCGGCAACAGGCCGGACGGTATAAATATCAACGTGGACTGCGGCTCGACGCATATCGGCGCACTGCAGGAGCTCGTGAAGAGGGAGGGCCTCGACATAGGCTTTGCCTTTGACGGAGACGCGGACAGGTGCCTCGCCGTGGACGAGAACGGCAAGTACGTCTCCGGCGACGAGATCATGTATATGTGCGCAAAGCACATGAAGGACAGGGGAGAGCTGGACACCAATACTCTCGTGACGACCGTCATGTCGAACTTCGGACTGTACAAGGCGCTCGACGCCGTGGGCATAGGCTACGAGAAGACCGCCGTCGGCGACAAGTACGTCTGGGAAAACATGCGCGCCAACGGCCACCTCATCGGCGGCGAGCAGTCGGGGCACATCATCTTTTCCAAGCACGCCACGACGGGCGACGGCATGATAACGGCGATAAAGGTCATGCAGACGGTGCTGGACTCCAAGCTGCCGCTCTCGAAGCTGGCAGCGCCGGTGACGATCTACCCGCAGGTGCTCAAGAACGTCATCGTGGACGACAAGGACGGCACCATGGCCGACGCGGCCGTGCAGCAGTCGGTGAAGGACGTGGAGGCCCGCCTGGGCGAGCGCGGCAGGGTGCTGCTGCGCAAGAGCGGCACGGAGCCGCTGCTGCGCGTCATGGCCGAGGCCGAGACCGACGCCGAGTGTGAGGCCACCGTGGACGAGATAATCGACGCCATGCGCACGAGCGGGCACCTTGTGAGGGTGAAATGATGTATAAAATAACCGATCTGCTCGACCTTGAGCACACGATAGCGGCAGAATTGTTCGAGGGCAAGACCTATGCCTGGGAAGTGCTGCCGGAGATAAAGGCGTTCATATTGAAGCTGGGCGCGTCGCTGCCGGAAGACGAGTTCGACCACCCTTCGGAGGACGTGTGGATAGCGAAGGACGCGAAGGTGTTCCCCTCGGCCTATATCGGCGGGCCGTGTATCATAGACCACGAGGCCGAGGTGCGGCACTGCGCATTCATCAGGGGCAGCGCCATCGTCGGCAAGGGCTGCGTCGTGGGCAACTCGGTGGAGCTAAAAAACGTCGTCCTGTTCGATAAGGTGCAGACGCCGCACTATAACTATGTAGGCGACAGCGTGCTGGGCTATAAATCGCACATGGGCGCGGGCAGCATCACCTCGAACGTCAAGAGCGACAAGACCCTGGTGGTGGTGAAGGGCGACGTGGAGATAGCCACGGGGCTCAAGAAGTTCGGCGCCATACTCGGCGACTTTGTGGAGGTGGGCTGCAACAGTGTGCTGAACCCGGGCAGCGTCATAGGCCGGAGAGCGAGTATCTACCCGACCTCATCCGTGAGAGGCACAGTACCGGAAGACTGTATATATAAGGACAGCGAACACATCATCAAAAGAATCTGATAGTCTGTCTCCAAGCCTCGCTGAGTTTCGCGGAGCAGCGCTATTTCCATTGTAGGAGGAGGCAAAGCCTTCTCCTACAAGCTAAAAGAAGCGGCAAACGCCGCTTCTTTTTATGTCAGGGCTGCGGTTCGGCATTACCAGACCTGGAGGCCCATGGTGAACGCCAGTAGATACAGAAAGGAAAAGGGAAGGAGCGCGAGCGTGGCCGCAGTCTCGTGTTTGCCCGTGTCCAGAGCCAGTGCAAGGCTGATGACCGGCATGGCGACGAGGTATCTGGGTGCGCTCAAGAGCCAGGTCGCCCCGATGGCGACGGCGTAGTAGCAGATGAACCAGACCGTGTATGAGGGCCTGAGCCGCTTTGCCGCAGGAATCATGACGATGAGCGCGAAGAAGCTCCAGATGAGGTTCGGGATCCACAGGCCCAAGACGGAATTGCTTCCGCTTTTAATATAAGAAATGACGTTGTCCAGCTGATAGCCTGCGGTGTTGAAAAAGAAGCCTAGGTTCTGAGACCAGTGTACGCTCTGATACTCCATGTACTTGAAGGGGTCGCCAGCGACGAGATAGTTAATGTAGCAGTAAACGCCGAAGCCGGCGGGTATGAGCAAAAGCCAGAGGAAGTGTTTCCAACCGCGTTTCGACTGCACGAGCTCGAAGAAAACCGGGGCGAAGAGCATCAGCCCAAGCGAGCGCGTGAAGGCCGCATACCCTCCTACGAGACAGCCGAGGCCGAGTTTGCCCCGGCGCACGAGGTAGAGGCAGCCCGCACAGCAGAGCAGAAAAAGGCTCTCGCTCATAGGAGAGGCGAAGAAAAATGAGCCGGGCAGCAGACAGAGAAATTTCACCGACCTCAGCGCTGAGGCGTGCCCGTAGTCGAGCCGGAAGAGCTTGTACAGCAACGCCCCGGCCCCGGCAAAGCTGAAAGCGGAGATAAGGAAGGCCGCCGCCAAATAGTCGCGCACGATGACCCGGACAAGACGTATGACTACGGGATAGCCCGGAAGGAACACGAGCTGAACCAGCCTGTCCCACTCCCCCTCACTGAGATACCAGTCCCTGGCTATATCGAGGTAGTGGTGGCTGTCGGTGTACGTCCAGTATTCCAAGGACTGAAAGTAGCTCTCCGCGTGTCCTTGAGCGAGCCGTATCAGCCAGACAAGGAGCGTCATGCCGAGGCAGAACGCGAGCAGGGAAAAGAATATCGCGGCAGAGGCGTCTGCCTGAGCGTCCACACGCACTGTGGAAAGCCTGCGCTCCCTCCAGGAGCGAAACCATGCAGGCACAAAGTTGAGGCAGACCCAGATAAACAGGATGAGGCTCAGCAGCGCCGAACAGCGTCCCCAGAAACTGAGCTCGATCTCCAGATTCCAGAGAACGAAGCAGCAGCCGAGAAAGAGTATGCCGAGCCCGGAGACAACGCTTTCGGCCCTGCCGTAAGCCCTCAGTTTTTCAGAAATAGCACGCATTAATAAGGCCACCTCCCAAGATGGGACGAACCGCTTCATCCAAAGTTCCCAATAGCTTATCCGCCAAACTGGTGTGCAAGCCAGGAGGAAACGCCGCCGTTCAGTATTATGCCCACCGCCCCGGAGATCGCAGCGGACTCGCAGCCGCCATATCCGCAGTTGCGCACAAATAGTTCATAATCCTGGGCCGGCAGCTTGCCGAAACTACCGTTTCCGCTCCCGCCGTCACACAGGACAGCGTATTCTGTGCCGTCGGCGGCCCTCAGTCCCAATTCGACATCCAGACCGCTGCTGCCGTAGCTGAGCACATATTGAACCTCGGCTGCGTCGTCCGTAACGCGGACAAAGCCGGGAAAAACGGATTCTGAGCCGAAGCCGACATCAGTAAAAGCCGCGGTGTCCGACCAGAGTTCGCGGTCGCCTATGTGCCTGTCCGCTGAGAAAAAGGACATAGCCGCCACTATCGCGACGAGCGCGACTGCGCAGGCCGCGGTTGAGGCGGAACTCTTTTTGAATTTCATAACAGCCCTCACCCTTTCCTCAACAGCATTCCTGCAAAACCCGCTGCCCATCGCAGCCGCCGTGCACCGCTCTGCAAACTCAATTAGGGAAAGCGCATAGTCCGACCGGCGGCATCCGGCAGCCAGAGCGCGATAACAGCGGGGATGCCGCCGGAGCCGGCCGCGTCCGCAGCAGAACCAAAGGAAACGGCAGCGCTCGCCGCATCGGTAACGCGGTCAAGGCCCAGGTCGAAGTTCACAGGCAGCTGCACCGAAAATGGCAGCAGCAGCCTCAGCGCCGCAATGAGCCAGAGCAAGGGAAATACCCGCTTCGGCAGCTTGCCGAGCAGGGGCAGCCGCAGGAGCGCCGTGAGCAGGATCGCAGCGCCGCCGGCAAAACTCGTCTGCAAAAGACTCATTCAGGCCTCCTCATCCAACTCGTCGACGATCTCCCTGAGCCTCGCAAGCTGCTCCTTTGTGAGTTTTTTGCCGCCGACAAGCGCTGCAAAGAGCTTCTCCGGAGCGCCGTCAAAGAGCTTTGATACAAGCTCCTCCGCCTCTGCTTCCTGCACCTGTGCGCGTGTCACCAGCGCACGGCAGATAAACCCTGGCTCCCGGCGCTCCACCGCGCCTTTGGCGACGCACTTCTTTATTACCGTATACGTTGTGTTCACGTTCCAGCCCACAGCCCCGGCCAAGACATCAGCGACCATACGCGCAGGCATCTCGCCCTCGCGCCACAGCACGTCCATAACCTTGAGCTCCGAATCATACAGCTTCATCCAATGACCTCCCAAGCCCCGCAAATAATGCGCAATATGTTTTCCCGGGAGAATGCCCCTTGAAGAACACTTCTCGAATACTAATAGCTCAGGCTCATACTATCACAATAGTATGAGCCTGTCAAGTTTTCGGAGCAGCTGTGGAAGCGTTTTCAGACGAAGAGCTCGTATACCATTGAGCCGGCGCAGTAGACCAGGAGCAGGGCCATGACGAGGTTGATCGCTTTTGAATAGTTCTTGAAAAATCTCTCGAAAACTGAGCCGCACAGCGCCCAGAGCAGGGTGCAGAGAAAGCCTGTTGCAGCAAGAATGACGGAGAAGAGCGCGATGGTCGGGATATCCCGGTAGTAGGGAAGGACGAAGGAGCTCATCGTAGTGATGCCGTAGAGTATGCCTTTCACGTTCACAAACTGCAAGACCATGCCCGCAAACACCGTGGTTGTGGAAGAGAGCCGCCCCTTCTTTTCCTCGTGCGGCTTGTCTCTCCAAATAGACCAGGCGAGCCAGAGTATGTACAGTGCGCCGAGCACGAGCATATAGGGTTTAATTGAAGGTATCAGCTCATACAGCAGCGTAGAAAACACGGCGCTGAGCGCCACGACTATCAAAAAACCGAAAAAAACGCCTACGTTGAACGGAAATGATTTCTTGAACCCATACTTTGCCGCGTTCGACATAGACATGATGTTGTTCGGCCCGGGCGTTATCGCCGTCAGGACAACATAAGAGCAAAACGCCGCCCAGTTCACGGTCATCCCTCCCACTTCATATGTAAAAACAATCATAACCTCACAGCGCTAAACTGTCAATGGTTGCTGCGAAAAGACAGAAAGGGCGCGTCACAACGGACGCGCCCAAACTTATTGAAGAAGGTTTATCTGTACTTGTCGACGACAGCCTTCATGGCGTCCCAGCTGGCCTCCATGTCGGAGACGAGCTTGAACTGCGTGCGGCAGCGGTCGAGGTTCTGACCCTCCCTGTGAGTCCTGAAGTAGTGGTCGCCTTCAAGATAGTCGGTCAGGAAACGGATGCCGCACTCGAGCGTCATCAGCTTTGCACCCCAGGGCAGATAATCGAGCTCCGCCTCGGTGAGCGCACCGCCGGCCCCCTCGAGAAAGCCTCCGGCGTAGACGTCGAAAAGCTCCAAGTCGAAGTTGACCTTTGTCAAATCGCGCTCGTCCTCGGCGCTGTGGTTCGCGCCGAACCTGATGGAGTCGCCGAAGTCGTTTATCGAAAGCCCCGGCATGACCGTGTCGAGGTCGATGACGCATATGCCCTCGCCGCTCGCGCGGTCGATGAGGATGTTGTTGAGCTTGGTGTCGTTGTGCGTGACCCTCAGCGGCAGCCGGCCCTCGCGCAGCGCCGACAGCGCCACGGAACAGTCCGCCTCGCGCTCAGCCACGAACTTCAGCTCCGCCGTGACCTCTTTCACGCGGCCCATCACGTCCGCCGCAACGGCAGCCTTGAGCTTCGCCAGCCTGTCCTCAGTGTCGTGGAACTTGGGAATGGTCTCGTACAGCGTGTCCGCCGGATAGTCCTTGAGCATCCTCTGGAACTTGCCGAAGGCCACGGCCGAGGCCCGGAACAGCTCCGGCGTCTCCGCCTTCTGCAGGCAGATGGTGTCCTCCACAAAGGGGTACACACGCCAGGCGCCGCCCTCGGAGTCCGTATAGAAGTTCTCGCCGTCCTTCGTCGCCCAGACGCTCATCGTCTCGCGCGCAGGGTCGCCGCCGGCCTCGGCTATCTTCTTGCCCAGGAAGGAGGTCACGCCCGCGATGTTCGCCATCACCTGCTCCGGGTGCTTGAAGGCCGCGGAGCTTATGCGCTGGAGTATGAAGCGGCGGCAGGGCTCCTCGCCCGGCTGCGTATGTACCACGAAAGTGTCGTTTATATGCCCCGAGCCGTAGCGCACCGCGCCGACCAGCGTGCCGCCGAAATCAAAGGCGGACAGGGCCTCGTTAAGCAGCTTCTCAGCCTCGGACATAGCTCAGACCTCCCACAGCTTGTCGGGATAAAGCCCGCTCGCCGTCTTCTCGGCTATCGCCGCCACGACGCAGGGCTTGTCCTCTTTGTAGGTCACGCCGTACCACTTGTCGGCGCTGCGCAGCACCTTCACCCGCGCCTTGCCTTCCTCGAGCAGCTCCGTGACCACGCTCGGCAGGAAATACTCGCCCTTGAGCGGGTTCTCCTTCATAGCCTTATCCAGGAACTTCGGGAACCGCGCCTCGGCCTCCTTCAGGAAGCTCTCCGTGAAGCCCCAGAGGTTCATCGACACGATAGTGCTGCCCGGGACCTCCGTCCAGGTCTTGCCGTCGTCCTCGGTATAGCGCGCGTCGTCGCCCATCTTCTCGATGTGCGTGTGCTCCGTCACCTTGACAAGGTAGTTGTCCGCGTCCTCCTCGCAGATGCCGCGGGCGACGTGGCCGTACTCCGTCACCGTGTTGCCCAGCAGGTAGCCCACCATGGCGAATTCATAGCAGCCCTCGCTGTCCGGGTGGCTCTCGAGGTACTGGTATATCTCCCGGAAGCCCTCCGGGCCGTAGTAGTCGTCCGCATTGACCACCGCGAAGGGGCCGTCCACCACCTTGCGGGCTGCCAGCACCGCGTGGCAAGTGCCCCAGGGCTTCACGCGCCCGTCCGGCACCTCATAGCCCTCCGGCAGGTCGTCCAGCTGCTGGTAGGCGTACTTGACATTTATGAACTTGGAGAGCCTGTCGCCGATGGCCTCGTGGAAGGCCTCCTCGATCTCGTGCTTTATCACGAATACGACCGTGTCGAACCCGGCGCGCTTCGCGTCGTAGATCGAGTAGTCGATGATAAGCTGGCCGTGATTGCCCACGGGGTCGATCTGCTTGAGCCCGCCGTAGCGGCTGCCCATGCCTGCGGCCATGACAACGAGTACGGGTTTTTTCATAGCTTTGTCCTCCCTCTTATTTTCAGCTTATCACTCAAAATATGGCCCGCACAGGCGGGCCATATCCTCTTTGCTCCCTCGCTTCAGCCGCGATAGCCGTTCGGGTTCATGCTCTGCCACTTCCAGGACGAGGCGCACATCTCTT
>CABVBV010000067.1 GCA_902496595.1 uncultured Eubacteriales bacterium
GGTCTCGCCGTCCCACTCGTACTCGCCCTCGTAAGTCAGGTCGCCCATGAAGGGGTTGTGCTCGACGATGGTGTAGGTGCCGTCCTCGCGCAGCTCAAGCTCCCGCTCCACGGTGAACGCGCCGCCCATGGCGCTCTCTGAAAAGCTGTAACTGCCCACAGGCAGCGAGGGCGTCGGCTCGGTCGTGGGTGCAGCAGTCGGCGCGGGCTCGGCCGTGCCGCAGGCGGCGAGGCTCAGGAGCATCGTTAAAACAAGCATTAGAGATATATATTTTTTGCGCATCGTCAATCCTCCTTCATTACTCGCTCGAGAAAGTCGCGTACTCTGTTCAGGTTTTCGTCTGTAAAGAACTGCTTGTCCTCGTGGTCTGCGCCGTTCAGGCTCTCGAACCACACTCTGTCGCCCAGGCCCGCATCTCGCAGGGCATCGACAAACTCCACGGATTGCTCAAAAGGCACCAGTTTGTCGTCAGTCCCGTGCTGGACGAAGATTGGACTCATGCCCTTTCCCGCGTAGGTCGCGGGGTTTGCCGAGGCGCAGAGGCCTTCAGGGGCGTCCTGTACAGGGCAGCCCAGGTAGCGGGACTCCGGGGAAAATGGCTCGTCGTGGTCGGCGAGGCTCAGGCCGTTTTTCCTTGCCTGGGCGTCCATAGTCCTGAAATTCATTGGCCCGAACTGCGATACGGCGGCAGAAACGTAGGGTTCCGCTCCATAATCTCTGCCCGCTTTCTCGCCGGGGAAGCAGCCGTTCGGCACATTCATGCCCAGCATTGCGGCCAGGTTGCCTCCGGCGGATCCGCCGATGGCTGCGAAGCGCTCAGGGTCTAGACTGTACTTCCCGGCATTAATCCTTAGAAAGCGGACGGCCTTGCGGCAGTCCAGCACCGCCGCCGGAAAAGTGGCCTCTCCACTCAACCTGTACTCCACCGACACGGCAGCCCAGCCCCAGGACAGGGCCTTCAGATATGCGTTCATGTGGTCGTCCCTTTTGTCGCCGAAGGCGAAGCCTCCTCCGTGGACGTGGATAAGAGTCGGGAACGGGCCGGAGCCGCGCTGAGGCAGATAGATATCCAACCTCTGGTTGGGACTGTCGTCACCGTAACATACGTCCAGGTACTTGCGCTTGACCCAGCCGATGTCGGCCATCGGCGGAGCCCAGCCCGGAGGTGGAGCCGAGGTCTGGGGTATTGGAGAATTGATCTCGTACAAAACCTGCACTCCCCTTCTCAGGCCGCCTTGGCCTTGTCTTTATGTATGCGCACCACCGGCTTCGGGTAGTTTTTAATTGCGTCGAAGCCAATGGCCAGAAGCAGGATGACGCCCTTGACGATGTACTGCGTATAGGTGCCCCAGCCCGCGAGCTGCATACCGTTTGCTATCATCTGCATGACAAAAATGCCGGCGACCATGCCCACGACGTTTCCCTTGCCGCCCCTCATGCTGATGCCGCCGATGATGGCCGCGGTCAGGCAGGTTATCTCGGTGCCCGGGCCGGTGGTGGCCGAGGTCTGGTTCTGCTGAGCCAGCATATCTATCGTCGCAATGGCGAAGATCGCGCCGGTCAGCGAGAAGCAGAGCGTCTGGACGAGGTCGGCCTTGATGCCGGAGAGCCGCGCACACTCCTTGTTGCCGCCCACGGCCAGCACGTCGCGGCCGAAGTGGGTCTTGTTGAGCACTATCCAGGTCGCCGCAACGACCAGGATGGCCAGGTACACGTCCAGCGGCAGGCCGAGCAGCTTGGTCTTGTACAGCGCTCTGAAGGCGTCCGGCATACCGGAGTAGGACTTGGAGGACGTGATGGTGTACGCGATGCCCTTGAACACCTCGCTCGTCGCGATGGTCACGACCAGCGGAAAGATTCGCAGCTTGGAGGCGATGACGCCGTTGAGCGTACCCATGGCAAAGCCCAGCGCTATGCTGATGGGCCAGACCGTCCAGATGGGCAGGTCGGTATTGAGCATGATTATGGCCGAGACGCAGCCGCAGACCGCCATCTGGTAGCCGACGGAGAGGTCTATGCCGCCGCTTATCATGACAAAGCAGATGCCCATGCCCGCGATGACTATGTAGGTGCTCTGGGTGAGCAGGTTGTACAGGTTCCGTCCCGACAGGAAGGTCGGGTTGAAGATGGAGAAGAAGATGACGAGCGCGACCAGGATGATATACACCGTGCCCTCCTGATATATGTAGCGCCCCGCGCCCCTGAGTTTGTCTTTCATGGCTGTTCCTCCTTAGATCCCGGACGCGAGCTGCAGCACGCGCTCCTGGGAAAACTCCTCCCTGCTGAGCTCGCCGGCCACAAGGCCCTCGTGCAGCACGACTATCCTGTCGGACATACCCAGTATCTCCTCCATGTCCGAGGAGATCATTATAATCGCTTTGCCCGCCTCGGCGAGCGCATTCATGAGCTGGTAGATCTCCTGCTTTGCTCCGACGTCTATGCCCTTGGTCGGCTCGTCGAAGATGATTATCTCCGGGTCGGCCGCGAGCGCCTTGGCGAGCACGACCTTCTGCTGGTTGCCGCCTGAGAGGTTCACAACCATCTGCTTTATCCCAGGCACCTTGATAGAGAGGTCGGCGCGGTATTTCTCCGCGACTTCCCTGTTCTTGCGACCGTTTATGAAACCGAGCCTTGTCAGGCGCTTCATGCAGGAGAGCGAGGTGTTGAAAAGCACGGTGTTGTACAGGATTACGCCCTGCTCCTTGCGATCCTCCGGTATGAGACCGATGCCGTGGCGGATGGCCGCGTTGGGCGAGGTGATGCGGGCCTTTTTCCCGTTTATCAGTATCTCGCCGCTGTCCAGGTGTTTTGCGCCGCTCACGAGCTCCATGGTCTCGCTCCTGCCGGAGCCCACAAGGCCGGCAAAGCCCAGTATCTCGCCGCGGTGCAGCTTGAAGCTCACGTGCTCCACGCTGTTGCCCGTGAGGTCTCGAGCCTCGAGTACCACCTCGCCCGGCTTTGTCTTCCGGGCCGGGAAACTCTCGTTCAGCTCGCGGCCCACCATGAGGCTCACGAGCTCCGGCCGGTTCGTCGAGGCCGTCGGCAGGGTCTTTATCAGCCTGCCGTCGCGCAGGACGCTGATGCGCTCGGTTATCTGGAAGACCTCGTCCATGCGGTGCGAGATGTAGATTACCGTCACGCCGCGCTCCTTGAGCTTGCGGATTATCGAAAACAGCAGCTCCACCTCGTGCGAGGCAAGGGGTGCGGTCGGCTCGTCCATTATCATTATCTTTGCGTTGTTCGAGATCGCCCGCGCTATCTCCACCAGCTGCTGGTTTGCGGGCGAGAGCCGCTCGACCCTCATCGAAGGCTCCATGTCGAAACCATATTCGGCAAAGAGCTCCCTTGCCATGGCATTCAGACGGCGCTTGCTGTATATGCGGCTCATCTTGCGGCCCATGAAGATGTTTTCCGCAACGGTCATGGGCGTTACGAGGTTTATGTCCTGATAGATGACCGCCACGCCGCATTTGGCCGAGAGCGCGGGCGTCATGCGGTGGTATATCTCGCCGTCAAAGTCGATGCTCCCGCCCGCGTCGGGCTCTATCGCTCCTGCGATTATTTTGATGAGCGTGGATTTGCCGGCGCCGTTCTCGCCGAGCAGGGCGTGTACTTCGCCCTGCTCAAATTCGAGAGATACGTCGTCGAGCGCCGTCACGCCCGGATAGGTCTTGCTGATGTGTTCCAGCTTCAGCATTGCCGGACACGCTCCTTTCGGCTTATTCGACCGGCGTAAAGGTACCCGCCGCGTCGTCCAGTGTCACCACCGCATCGCCGGTGGCGCTGTCGATGAAGTCCCAGAGCCCCGGGGTCGCATAGGGAGAGGAAGCATCCACGTTCGCAAGGCCGGTGATGGTCAGGGTGTCGCCCTCGCGGACGTAGCTGCCCTCGTACACATCCGTTATCATGGCGTTGCCGGGCAGGTAGAAGCGGCAGGTCGTGTCGTCGACGAGGTCGATTTCCAGCGTCTCCGTGCCCATCGCGCCCGCATAGTCGCAGGTGTAGGCCGTGCCCTCTGCCGCCGGGGCGTCGCCTCCCTCGTCTGCCGGGGCCTCGGCGCCGTCGGCTGTGAAGGTGTAGGCCGCAGTGTCGATGGTGATGACAGCGTCGCCGGTGGTCGGGTCGATATAGCTCCAGAGGCCCGGCGTCGGGTACGGCGAGGATGCGTCGACGTTCGCAAGGCCCTTGATGCTGACCGTCACGCCGTCGGCGGCTATCTCGTAGGTACCCGCGTAGACGTCCGTAATCATGGCGCTGCCGGGCAGGAAGAACTGGCAGGTGCCGTCGTCCATGAGGTCAAATTCGTGGGCCTCGGCTCCGCCTATGCCCTCCATCATGCCTATGTAAGCCGTGCCTCCCTCGATGGGGCCGCCGGCGACGGTGGAGACGTCCTCTGAGCCGCCCTGCTCCTGCATACTGTCGTTATAGCCGTTTTCGGCGTCCCAGTAGTACATCAGGTTCTCACGGGCGAGCACTTCTTCGTAGGTGAAGCTCTCGATGTAGGGCGAGGTGTCGAAGCACACGAGCGCCGCGTTGCCGCCGTTCAGCTCGGCGTCTATCGGGAAGAACAGGCCGATGCTGTTCGGGTTGGACTTGCCGTAGTCCACGCCGGCCTCGCCGAACATGACGTTGTAGGCCAGGTTCGCCAGGGTCGCCGCCGCGTCGCCGCCGCCGAACTGGCAGGCGCCGCGGAAAACGCTCTTCGTGCCGGAATCGGAGACGGAGCCGATGAGGTACTCGTACTCGTCACCCATGACGCCGCCGGAGAAGAAGGCGAACTCGTCCTGCTCGTCCTCGGGGTAGGTGTCCATAATGTACTGGCTGCCGGCAGTGGAGACGAGGGAGTTATAGGCTATGATGACGCGCACGTCCGGATTGTCGGTCAGCACGCCCGCAACGACGCTGCGGTTGTCGCCGGAGATGTCCATCTCGGTCGAGGCGTCGTCAAAGCTGGTCACACGCGAGGCGATCATCTCGCAGTAGACGGGGTTTTCAATGCGCTCGGCCTCGGAGACGACCTCGCCCATGAGGTTCACGTACTCGCCGTCCTCGTTCTTGAGCCAGGGCTCGAGTATCTGGGCCTCGCCGGCGCAGCGGCTCTTGGCGTCGTCGGAGATGGTGCTGCTCAGGAAGGCCACGTCCCAGTCGCCGTCAGGATCCATGTGCTCCTCCACCCAGGTCTTCGCCACCGACGCGACGTACATTCCTATCATGTACTCGTCGTCTGCCGACACCGCGTCGTAAGCGTCTTCCGATATTGTTCCCGTGCCGCCGCTGATGACGACCTTGATGCCTGCCTCACGCGCCTCAAGCAGCGTGTCCTCGAGCGTCTCTATCTCGCAGGGCAGCACTACCAGCATCTCTGCATCCATAAGGATGAAGTTCTGTATCTGCTGCATCTGGTTGGAGACGCTGTCGTCGGCAGATACCACCTGAACGTCGTAGCCCAGAGCCTCAAAGGTCTCTGTCAGCGCCGTGGACTGCAGCTCCGCTATGCTGCTGGACATATTCTGCATACATACGCCGATGAGGCCGCTGCCCTCGCCGTCGGTGTCATCCTGCGCGGGCTCGGAGCCGCAGCCCGCAAGCAGCCCTGCAAGGAGCGCCGCGACAAGCAATAAACTCAGGTACTTTTTCATTTTTTCTCCTCCATATCTGTAATTTGTGGCATAAAACACTTCTGAATATGATTGTAGCTTTCAATACGGCGCTTGGAAATCCGCATTTGCGCATTTGTAATTCTATTTTTTTACGCACTTTCCAAGCATTTTAGACAATAAGTTGGATATTACTTTGTGCTTACTGCCAGCTCCTTGACATATTTGACAAAATGGTGTAGCCTGTTTAATGTAATTTGAAGTGGTAAAGAGTCATGTGTGTCATAGCTGTTATACGAAAATTCACGGAGGAGCTCAAATGGATCTTGACAGACTTGCGGAATTTGCGCAAGCCGCCCGGAGCGGGAGCATAAAGGCGCTCTCACAGGAGCTGGGCATACCTGCGGCGACGCTGGCAGCGAGGCTGCGCAGTTTTGAGGACGATCTCGGCCTGGAGCTGTTCCGGCGCGGGGCTCAGGGTCTTGAGCTCACGCAGGCCGGAGAGCGGCTGCTGCCGAGTGCGGAAGAGATCCTGGACAACCTGAGCCAGCTCAAGAACGAGCTTCGCGAAGCGGAGCGGCACAGATACTGCAGGTTGCGCATCGGCATCACCGGTTCCGGGCTTCCAATTTATCTGGGCCCGTTTCTGGACGAGCTGAACCTGAGATATCCTGACATCAGCATCGAGCTGATCGATGATTCGCGCTTCTCTATCGAAGACGGGCTCAGAAGCGGGGCTGTGGACATCTACTTCGCTTCCGTGACGCGGGAGCTCGATATTCCGGGGCTCACAAAGACCGTTGTCGCCCCGTCGAGCCAGTATGTGCTCATGCCCAGGTCGCACAGGCTTGCGAACAGGACTGCGCTGAGCCTGAAGGAACTGGACGGCGAGTGTTTCGTGCTCTATCCGAAAACCAGAGAGAGCTGCCTGAGAGATTTTCAGCTGAAGAACCTGCGGGCCTCCGGCATCGAGTACAGGCTCTACGACAGCGGCACCTCCCCCCTCTTCTACAAATTGCTGGTGCCCATAGGCAAAGGCATCATACTCTCTCCGAGGGACATCATGGATCTGCCGCCGAACACTGTCTGCATCTCCGTGACAGATGTGCCCTATCCCGCTGCGCCATGCTTCTTTTACGACAGGGCCGCGCTCAACGAAGAGGCAGAGGCTTTCGTCCGGGACTATGTGATATTTGCAAAGGAGGCGCACAGACGTGAACACAGAGCGGCTCTATGAATTTCTTGTGCTCTCGAGAGTTCTTAACTACTCTAGGGCCGCCAGGGCTCTGTACATCTCGCAGCCCATACTCACGAGGCACATTCAAGCTCTGGAAACGGAGCTGGGCGTGCCGCTCTTCAAGCGCAGCACCCACGGAGTGACGCTTACCGAGGCGGGAAAACTGCTCTCAAAGCAGTGCGAGGGCCTTCTCGAAAAATGCGACCGTGCCCTTAGCCTCACCAGGGCCGGGAATATGCCCGTCAAGGGCGAGCTCAGGATCGTCTGCGAGCTGGAGATATCTTACGCGGCGCAGATACGCGAGTTCACTGCAAGGTTCATGGAGAGGTATCCCGACATCGAGCTGTATTTCGACGTCGCGGCCGAAAACACCCCTCCATCCCTGTGCTCGAGGTACGACCTGGTATTCACGCCCTGCGAATATGCCCAGCTGCCTCAGGGCGTGACGAAAAAACTCATCGGGAGTCACGGCACTTATGCGGTGCTTCCCCCCGGGCACAAGCTCATGACCAAGTCTCTCATCGCGCTGCATCATCTCACGGACGAGACGCTGATAGTCCCCTATGCCTGGGAGCCGTTCGGGCCATATGCCCGGAATTGGCTGCTGGCGGAAAAGAGCACCAGGGGCAGGATAAGCTGCATCAAAGCTCCAAACCTCATGACGGCGCTGTTCCTCGTTTCCACCGGCAGAGGCATCGTCATCGCGCCCAGATACGTTCGCAATATGCTGACAAAGGACATCTTCATGGTCGGCATATCCGACAGGGACTGCCGCTTCAATGAGTATCTCTACATCCGGGACTCCGGCCTGAGCGGAGCCGCCGGCCTTTTCTATGAGGAATTTCGCGCCGAATACATGAGAGAATAGAAAAAAACCGGCGCCGCAGTGAAAGCGGCGCCGGTTCGCATCATTTATGGGCTCAACTTATGAACATCGCATCTCCGAAGGAAAAGAAGCGATAGCGGTCTTTAACGGCCTCGTTGTACGCCGCAAGGATATGTTCCCTTCCGGCAAGCGCCGATACGAGCATGATGAGCGTGCTCTCCGGCAGGTGGAAATTCGTTATGAGCGCATCGAGGCACTTGAAACGGTAGCCCGGATAGATGAAGATATTCGTCCAACCGGATTTGGCGTCCATCGTGCCGTCCTCGTTGGCGAAGCTCTCCACGGTTCTGCAGGAGGTCGTGCCCACGCAGACCACGCGCCCGCCGTTCCTCTTCGTCTCTGTTATTATCCGCGCCGTGTCCTCGGGCATGATGCAGAACTCCGAGTGCATCTCATGTTCCTCGATGTCCTCGGCTTTGACCGGTCTGAAGGTGCCTAGCCCGACGTGCAAGGTGACGAAGCACTCGCGCACGCCCATTGCCTTTATCTTCTCAAGCAGTTCCTTTGTGAAGTGCAGGCCTGCCGTGGGCGCGGCGGCGCTGCCCAGTTCCCTTGAATAAACGGTCTGGTATCTTTCGCCGTCCTCCAGCTCGGTCTTGATATACGGCGGCAGAGGCATTTTACCCAGCCGTTCGAGCACCTCCAGAAAGATGCCCTGGAACTTGAACTGCACGATCCTGTTGCCGCCCTCGACCGTTTCCAGTATCTCAGCCTCGAGCTCACCTTCGCCGAAATACACCTTCGCGCCGGGCTTGAGCTTCTTGCCCGGCCTTGCGAGACACTCCCATTTGCCTTCACCGAGGTCACGCAGGAGCAGGAGTTCCGCCGCTCCGCCCGTCTCCCTTGACCCGAGCAGCCTGGCCGGCAGGACTCTCGAGTCGTTCATTACCAGGCAGTCGCCTGGCCGGAGCAGCTCGGGCAGCTCCGAAAACACCCTGTGCTCCATTGCCCCGCTGTTTTTGTCCAGACAGAGCAGCCTTGAGGAATCCCGCTTTTCCAGCGGAGTCTGGGCGATAAGTTCCTCCGGCAGCTCAAAGTAAAAGTCTGATGTTTTCATTTCCCGCCTCAATAGACATAGCTGCCTCTGGCGAGGGTTATGCCCGTGTAATAGAAGTTGACTATCTGGTCATACGTGAATTCGTAGGTGTTCGCCATTGCGTAAGCGCCGAACTGGCTCATGCCGAGATTATGGCCCCAACCGCTGCCAACAAAGGTCACGCTGTTTTGCCCCTCATCTATCTCAAAGGATATGCTGTCCAGCCCCAGGCCGGAGATGCAGAAGTTATAGCAGCTGCTTCCGCTGAACGTGGCGGAGCGTCCGCTCGCATCCGTCAGCTTGATGCCGATGACGTTTCCGGTATCCGAATAGGTTATTTCTATGTCCTGCACAGCGCCGATGGAAAAGCCTCTTACATTCGCCCTCTGGGCTATCTCGCTTCTGGTGAGTGTGTAGCTCCAGCTGCTATGTCCGTTTATGCTCGCGGCAGCTGCCTCGAAACTGTCCACCTTGCCGCGCAGGTATCCCACGGCGGAACCGGTTACGTTCTCGCTGTCTTCCGTCGCGCCGCCGTTCGATGAGCAGTACATCGCCGAGATCGGCGAGCCGTTATAGAGTATGTAGATGCCCGCGGTCGCTTCCACTGCGGCATCCGAGGCGGCCGTAGCGCTGTTAGTGCCCAAGTAAACCTGGCAATAAGTGTCGTTTGTAACGTCGAAACCGTAGCTCGAGTAGGAGCCGAAGTGGCTGGCGACATATGTCCTCGCGCAGAGAGCCTGGGCTTTCAGCGCCTCGACCGGCCAGCTCGCGCTCATCTCATATGGGATGACGCCCTTGACATAGTCCTCTATGTCCACAACGTTTATGACGGTCAGCTGCTCTCCGCCGTTTCTTCTGTAAATGAAGTCGCCGTAATACTTGACGTTTTTGAACCAGGTGATCGCCTTGCCGGAGCTGCTCTGAGGGCTGACGGCGAGGTCGTATTCGCTGCCGCAGTCGAACTCGAAGAGTATCTTCGCGTCAGAAGTGCGCACCACCACGACGCAGCGGTTGGACGCCGAGTAGGCCGTGCCGCTTATACCGAGCTGGCTCATCGCGACCTCGGCCAGTTTCTGAGTCTCGTACTGCCCGACCAGAACTCTGTACGCTCCGCTGTAATAGGCCGGGAAACCGCCGCACTGCGAGGCGGCTGCATATGCCTCGTCAAAACTCTGATATGTGCCGTCGAGCAGTATGTGGTAACAGCCGACAACTGCTCCGCTGTCGATGGCGGTGTTGGTGTCCATGACCATTGTGATGGCCGTCTCCGACGTATATCCGACCTCGACGAAATTGCGCGTGGCGTCGTAATAACCGAACTTGTAGCCGCTGCCGACGGCGTTCAGGAGATTCGCGTGGTCGAGCGAGGTGTCCCTCGAGCCGGTGTCGAAGTACAGGCCGACCTTGACCTTGGAGTAATCGAGCGTGATGCTGCCGGTGACGGACAGGTGCTCAGGCGTGGGCGAGACCTCGTCCCTGCCCGGGCGCACGGTGCTGCCTGTGCCTGTGCCCGTGCCGCCGCCGTCGATGGTCACAAGGCCGTCGGCGGTCATGACATATGTACCGGACACCGCGCCCGTGCCGCCGGAGCCGACGGCATAGGCCGAGCTCAAGGGCCCGGACAGCATACCCGTCGAGCTGTTCACATATATGTCGTCCGCGGCGGAGGCGGGCAGCACGGGCATCAGGCCCGCGATCAGCACCAGCGCCAGCAGCAGAGCAGGTATTCTTCTGAGTCTTTTCATTTTCATTCGTTCACCTTTTGACGATTATTGAACTTGTAAAAACGCAGTGGTAAAATATTAAATCACTAAAGGCCATGTAGGTTCTTGCATTTTTCGACCTGTTATGTCATTATAAAGGATGATTCAGAGATTTTCAAGTATTATGTCACCCGGTATTATTTAACGGGGCGGCGAATACACTGAGTCGTATGGTGAAAGGAAGGTTTTCGCAATGGAGAAATTGAG
>CABVBV010000068.1 GCA_902496595.1 uncultured Eubacteriales bacterium
TGGTGACCCAGCGGGGATTCGAACCCCGGACACCCTGCTTAAAAGGCAGGTGCTCTGCCTGCTGAGCTACTGGGTCATATTGAAATCAATGTACCTTGTTCCCCTCGTAATTCGTTCAAAACCTGTAGTTTTGAACGAGAAGGAGCGACTGCCGGAGGTGGAGATTTTCGCCTCCCGACACAGGCGAAAATCGGAACCGGAAGGCAGGTAGCGACGTGGCTGGGATGGCAGGACTCGAACCTACAATATCAGAGTCAAAGTCTGGTGTGTTACCGTTACACTACATCCCACCGTGCTGTGCAGAGGGGCCTGTTGCATAGAAACGCAACAGGCCCCCGCTCTTTCTGGGGTGGGAGATGGGGCTCGAACCCACGACACCCGGAACCACAATCCGGTGCTCATACCAACTGAGCTACACCCACCATCACTCGGAGCCTTGCCCTGGCACGCCAGGAGGGACTCGAACCCCCGGCCTACTGCTTAGAAGGCAGTTGCTCTATCCTGCTGAGCTACTGGCGCTTATTTCGCAGGCAACTGGCTCCCGCACCCGGTCATCCCCGGACGCGCCCGCAAGCCTAGTTATATTACCATCACATCGGCCGTTTGTCAAGCACCCATAAAGCTCTTTTTGCCCGCTTTTGAAAGGTTATTGACATATGTCGATAATAGTGCTAAACTCATATCAGTAATTCGGCATATGTCAGAAATGAGGTGCCAAAATGCCGAGACCCAAGAAGTGCAGAAGAGTCTGCGGACTGCCGAGCTGCAGCGAGTTCGGCCCCTCTGACGGAGTGCAGGACAGGCCGGGGCCTGTGTTGATGTCCGTTGAGGAATATGAGGCCATCCGGCTCATAGACTACCTGGGCTGCACCCAGGCGGAGTGCAGCGAGTATATGTGCGTCGCCAGAACCACGGCTCAGTTCATCTATAACAGCGCGAGGAAGAAGCTGGCCGAATCTCTTGTGGAAGGCAGACAGCTGAGGATTGAGGGCGGCTCGTACAGGCTGTGCGAGGGCGCGTCCGAGCACTGCGGGAGGCACGGCTGCCGGAGGCGGCGCTGCCAGAAAGGAGAAGAACAATGAAGGTGATAATCCCGGTCGACGAGGCCGCGCTCGAGAGCAAAGTATGTCCGTCTTTCGGCAGAGCCCCATATTTTATGCTCTGCGAGGGAGGGCGGACGGAGTTTGTGGAGAATCCCGGAGCGAGCGCCGAGGGAGGCGCCGGACTCAAGGCCGCCCAAGCGGCGGCGGACAGCGGAGCCGAGGCCCTGATAACCGTCAGATGCGGCGAGAATGCGGCGCAGGTACTCAAGGCGGCTGGAATGAAGATATTCAAATCAGTCGACGGCACAGCTCTGGAGAACGCGAGGGCGCTGGAAGCCGGAGAATTGGAGCCGCTCACCCGCTTCCATGCAGGATTCCAGGGCATATCATGAAAATTGCGGTTTTAAGCGGCAAAGGCGGAGCGGGCAAGACCCTGGTCGCCTGCGGCCTGGCCTGTGCTGCGGGCTCGGCGACATATGTGGACTGCGATGTGGAGGAGCCGAACGGAAGGCTGTTTTTTAAGCCCGTAGGTACGCAGACAATGCCGGTGTTCAGAAGAATGCCTGAGTTCGACGCGGATAAATGCAGCGGCTGCCGCAGATGCGTCGAGAGCTGCCGTTTCAATGCCCTGGTGCTTGTGAAAGGGCTGCCGATGGTGTTTGGGGAAGTGTGTCATTCCTGCGGGGTGTGCGATTATGTCTGCCCCGAGGGTGCGGTGTCTGAAACCCGGCTGGAAGTTGGCTCGGTTGAGTCGGGACGGAGCGGGAATGTAAAGGTCGTGACCGGAGAGCTGAAGCTAGGCGAAGCCACCGGAGTCCCGGTCATCTCTGCGGCGCTGGAGGAGGCTGGGAACGAAGGCACGGTGGTGGTCGACTGCCCGCCCGGAAGCGCCTGCACGGTTATGGAGAGCGCGAGAACGGCGGACTTCTGCGTGTTGGTGACTGAACCGACGGCGTTCGGACTCCACGACCTGAAACTCGTGCTGGAACTCATGCGCGTGCTGGACAAGCCCTGCGGCGTAGTCGTGAATAAGGCGGGAGCCGGGTACCCGAAGTTGGAGAGCTTCCTTGAAGAAGAGGGCATCCCGCTGCTGGAGAGCATACCTTACAGCGAAAAGCTGGCCAGAGCTGGCTCGGAAGGCAGGCTGGCATACTTTGAGGACGAAGATACCGGGGCGGCCTTCGATGAATTGCTGGAACGGATACGGAGGCTGACGAGATGAAAAAGCTGCTCATCCTCAGCGGCAAGGGCGGCACTGGGAAGACCACTACCGCAGCCGCTTTCGCCCGCTTCGCAGGAGCCCGTGCCGTCGCCGACTGCGACGTGGACGCTGCAAACCTGAGACTGGTGCTTGGGGAATATCCCGAGAGCTCTGAGAGGGACTTCATGGGCTCAGACAAGGCGAACATTGACGAGGAGCTCTGCCTGGGCTGCGGCAGTTGTAGTCGCCTCTGCCGTTTCGACGCCATAGAAACGACTGAAAATGGGAAGTATAGAGTAAACGAACTCAAATGCGAGGGCTGCGGGCTGTGTACGGAGTGCTGCCCCTCGGGCGCTGCGTCAATGTTGCCGGACGTGGCCGGAAAAGTCAGGGTTTCCAACGGCGAAGGGACATTCGCGGACGCGGAGCTGAAAATGGGACGCGGCAACTCTGGAAAACTCGTTACTGAAGTCAAAAGGGCCCTGTTCGAGAACTGCGGCGATGAGGAGCTGGCAATAATAGATGGCTCGCCCGGAGTCGGCTGCCCGGTTATGGCCTCAATGAATGGAGTGAGCCTTGCGCTCGTCGTGACCGAGCCTTCGGTATCTGGCCTGGGCGATATGAAGAGGCTGGTTCGCACGGCCTCGATGTCCAGGGTCAAAACTGCGGTTTGCGTGAACAGGGCGGACGTAAATCCTGAGCTGGCCGCTGAGATCGAGCGCTGGTGCTGGGAGCAGGAACTGCCCTTCCTGGGCTGCATACCATTCGACAAAAGCGCCCAGGCAGCCGTAAACGAGGGCAGGAGCCTAGCGGACACGGCCTGCCCGGCAAGAGACGTCCTTTATGCGGTGTTCGTCAAGACAATGGAGCTTTTAAATTTAAATATACGATAAAAGGAGAAGAATAAACATGAAAATCGCAGTAGCAGCAATGGGGAATACGGTGTCCGGACACTTCGGGCACTGCGAGAACTTCAACATCTATGAGGCCGAGAACGGCAAGATCGTCTCGTCCGAGTCGATCCCGAATCCGGGCCACCGTCCCGGCTTCCTTCCAAACTTCCTGGCCGACAGGGGAGTTGAGGTCATCATCGCCGGCGGCATGGGCGGCGGCGCGGTGGATATCTTCAACGAGCGCGGCGTTGAAGTGGTGGTCGGAGCCATGGGCGACGCGACGGCGGTGGTCGAAGCGTGGCTCAAAGGCGAGCTCAAGAGCACCGGCTCCATCTGCCACAAGCACGAACACGCCCACGAATGCGGCAGTCACGAATAATAGCAAGCCCTTCTTTGACAAGCTGAGGCGCAGACCGGTTCCTGCCGGCCTGCGCCTTTTGTCCCTGTGTGCCAATGTTTTCTTAATGCCATCTTTATACGGCTTATGCTATATTAGTAAAGGGTGAGGAAAATGGACGCAGCGGGGCGTTTTTGGAGTAATATGGTTGTGACAGCCTCTGCGCTGGCCGTTACGGCGCTCATCTGCTTCGGGCTGAACGGCATAGCCAGGAGTTCGGCGGCCAGCTCGTTGATATTCGTGCTTTGCATCCATATCGTGGCCAGACTGACGGACGGCTATGGCTGGGGCATAGCGGCAAGCGTCGCGGCGGTGCTGCTCGTAAACTTTATATTCACATACCCGTTCATGGCCTTCAACTTCACCATAGCCGGATATCCGCTCACTTTCGTGACCATGCTGACAGTGTCGATAAGCACGAGCGCACTGACGACGAACGTGAAAAAGCAGGAGCGGCTGAGACTCGAGGGAGAGAAGGCCAGGATGAGAGCCGACCTGCTGCGTTCGGTCTCTCATGACCTGCGCACTCCGCTGACCTCCATAGCGGGTTCAGCCTCCGTGCTCCTGGAGAACGCGGAACTGCCGGAGGAGAAGCGCAGGGAACTGCTCCTGGGAGTAAAGGACGACTCGGAGTGGCTCATCCGGATGGTGGAGAATCTGCTTTCCATCACCAGAGTAGGCGGGGAGAACGCGAGGATAATCAAAAGCCCCGAGGCCGTAGAAGAGGTCGTCGCGGACGCGGTGAGGAAGTTCAAGAAGCTCAGGCCGAACGTGAAGGTAGATATCCGGATACCCGAGGACGTGCTCTTTGTTCCGATGGACGCCGTACTCATATGCCAGGTACTGACCAACCTGCTGGAAAATGCCGCCTCGCACGGGAAGACTACGAGCGTTATAACAGTCAAGGTCACTACCTCCGCCGGCAAGGCGAAGTTTGCGGTAGAGGACGACGGAGAGGGTATAGACCCGGACACACTGCCCTATATTTTTGAAGACAGGCCGAGAGGCGCGGCTCCGGTGGACTCCAACGGAAGGCACAATATGGGCATAGGACTTACGGTTTGCAGGACGATAGTGAAGGCCCACGGAGGAGACATGACGGCGGCAAACCTGCCGGACGGCGGCGCAGTTTTCTGGTTCGAGCTGCCGCTGGAAGATTAAAATGGAAGGGGGCCGGGCAAATGCCGGCGAAGGACAAGATACTGATAGTCGAAGACGAAAAGGGTATCCTGAGCTTTATGACGACGGTGCTCAGCTCAAACGGTTACGATGTGATATCCGCGAACAGCGGAGCGAAGGCGATCACCATGGTCACGTCGCACTGCCCGGATCTCGTGATACTGGATCTGGGCCTGCCGGACATGGACGGGGTGGAGGTGCTGCGCTTCATCAGGGAGTGGACGCACCTGCCCATCATCGTAGTGTCCGCAAGGACGCACGAGCGGGACAAGGTCGAAGCTCTGGATTTGGGCGCGGACGACTATGTGACCAAGCCCTTCGGTACCTCGGAGCTGCTGGCCAGGATACGCACGGCGCTCCGTCACACAAGAACGGCAGCCACCTCGAGCAGCCTCGCCACCAGCGGAAAATTCAGGGCAGGCGGCCTCGAAATAGATTACGATAAACGCCGTGTCTTTGTGGATGGCGAGAGCGTTCACCTGACCCAGAACGAGTACCGGATAGTTTCAATGCTCGGCCTCTATTCCGGCCGCGTCCTGACCTACGACTATATGCTCCGCGAGCTCTGGGGCCTGAGTACCAAGGAAAACCGCCAGATTCTCCGCGTCAATATGGCCAATATCCGCCGCAAACTGGAGAAAAATCCTGCCGAGCCCCAGTATATCTTTACCGAGATCGGGGTCGGCTACTGGATGCGCGAGGCGGATTGAATCAGATATTATGTAAACATTATTAGGCGCAGCCGTCCGGCTGCGCCTAATAATTATGTCAACCAACATCTTCAAGGATGCATTTTACGATTCCGTCACAGGAGATGTCACCGGCGACAAGAGCCCGGGCTCCGGCGGGCAGGGAAGCGGCGGTGACGGGGCCGACGCAGACTGCGGTAGACTGGGAAAGGTCATGCGACTCAAAATAGTCGCGCACGGCGGAAGCGCTGCCGAAGACGATGTAGTCTGCGCTCACGTTTCTGGAGCGGCAGACGCTGTCATAAACTGCGATATCGCGGAAGCCCGGGAGCTCGCCCAGAGCTTCGGAGAGCTCGGCGGAGCCGTTCTTTGACCTGAGGAGCAGTATGGTTTCACCTCCGTGGAGGCGTCCTTGCAGGGCTCTTGCCAGAGCGCAGCTCGTGTGCTGCGGCGGTATTAGGTCTGGGTTCAGACCGCGCCGCCTCAGCGCCTCGCCTGTCGCGGGGCCGATGGCGGCGAGCTTCCAGCCCCCGGCCCTTCTGAGGTCGAGCCCACGGTCAAAGAGCTTGTCCAGAGCCAGCTCAACGCCGTTCGCGGAGCTGAAAACTAGCCAGCCGGAGCCCTCACACAGCTGCTCCGGCCGGAGCTCAAAGTCGAGGGGCAGCAGCTGCGTCCTGGACGCGGTAACAGTCGTTGCCCCGAGCGGTTCGAGGCGCTCGACAAGGCGCTTCCTGAAGCTCTCAGTGCCTGTGAGAGCCACGCGGATCCCGGAGAGCGAGCCTTGTGCGATTGACTTGAACTCGAGAGCGGCGGATGGGCCGACAACGATGACAGCCGGGGCTTCGGCTCCATACTCACGGGCCTTTCCGGCTATGTCGGCCAGGCAACCGCGAATGCAGAGCGGCCTGGCGGCGTTCCCGCCCGAGACTACCGCCGCCGGGGCTGTTGGAGCCATACCCGCCTCGATCAGAGCCCCGGCAAGCCTGCCGAGCCTGCCGAGCCCCATGAGGAACACCAGAGTGCCGTGGAGCTTCGCAAGCTCCGGCAGATCTTCCGGAAGCTCATCTCCCGAGGTGTGCGCAGTGATGACATGGAAACTCCGGGCAAGGCCGCGATGCGTGACCGGGATGCCCGCAAGTTCAGGTATCGCGACTGCGGAGCTGATGCCGGGCACAAGCTCACAATAGACTCCGGCCTCGTTCAGCGCCAGAAATTCCTCACCTCCGCGGCCAAACACAAAAGGGTCGCCTCCCTTTAGCCGCACGACCCTGGAGAACCTGCCCGCGCAGTCAATAAGCAGACGGTTTATCTCCTCCTGCCTCATAGAGTGCCGCCCGGCCCTTTTGCCGACGTGGAACCGTTCGGCTCCAGCCGGGGCAAGCGACAATATGTCCTCGTCGATGAGGTCGTCGTAAACCAGACAGTCGCAGTCCGATATGAGCTGAAGCGCCCTGAGCGTCAACATTTCCGGGCCTCCGCAGCCCGCGCCTGTGAGGTATACCTTTCCAAATCTACTGTTCATCCTCAGCCTCCAGAAACGCCGTAAGTTCCTCCTCGCCCGGCGCACGGCCCAGCTCTCGGCACAGACCGAAGAGCCTTGCGAAAAGGCCGCTGCGCTTTCCAATGTCGGGAAAACGCCCTTTCACCTGCGGGCGCACTGTGCGAAGCCAGTCGAGCATCTCCTCCAGACCTTCCGGCAGGGCCTCGTCGAGCCTGTCTCTGGCCCAGGCGGCGGCCGTGGGGCTGGCTCCCCCGGTCGTGACGCCCGCTGAGAGCGCCCCGCGCCTGAGCAGGGCGGGGAAGATGAAGCTGCAATCGTCGGGTTCGTCCACGACGTTTACGGGGATACCGCGCTCACGGCAGAGCAGCGATATCCTCCGGTTCAGCTCACGGTCGGAGGTCGCTGCGATGACCAGACCGGCGTTATCGATGTCCGAATCCTCAAAACAGCGGCGGAGCAGCCGGAACCGCGGGTCGAGCTCAAGCTCAGGGCAGAACTCCGGTGCGACCAGACGTATCGCCGCCCCGTAGTCCGCGAGGCTCACAGCCTTTCGTCCGGCCACGCGACCTCCGCCAACAATCAGTATGTCGAGACCGTCAAGTTCGATAAACAGTGGAAATAGGGCCATAGAAACCACCTACGCGAAATAGTACTGCCAGCCGTCCCCGGTGCTTACGCGCCTGAGCCGGACGCCGAAGACTCTGTCCACAACTCCGGAGGAAAATATCTCTTCCGGAGCACCGAGCGCCGCAAGAGCGCCGTCGGATAGTATCGCAAGCCTGCCTGCCCGCTTCATTGCAAGGCAGAGGTCGTGCAGAACGATGACAACGGCTCGGCCCTCGGCGGCGAGCGCAGACGCCGTGTCCATTACCCGGAGCTGATGACCGATGTCGAGGAAGGCGGTCGGCTCGTCCATCATCACAGTCTGAGTCTCTTGAGCCAGGGCCATGGCCAGATACGCCCGCTGCCTCTGACCTCCGGAGAGCTCAGGTACCGGCCTCTGAGCGAGCTCGAGCGCGTCAGCCCGCTCAAGTGCCGCGTCAACAATGCCGTAGTCCTCATCCCGATAGTGCCTGGGATAACTAAGATATGGGAACCTGCCGTGCAGCACCATGCGCCTGACGCTTATACTGGGCACCCCGCGCTCCTGAGGCATATAGGCCACCTTTCTGGCCGTCTCACGCGGGCTCAGTTTGCGCATGGGGACGCCGTCAAAGCATATCTCACCTGCCATGACCGGCTCGATCCCCGCAACGGCCTTTAAAAGCGTGCTTTTGCCGCAGCCGTTTGGCCCGGCAAGCACGAGAACTTCACCCGGCACGAAATCCAGGCTCACATCTCTGAAAACCGCCTGACCGTTGTATCCCACCGAGAGTTTTTTTATCTCAATCATGCCTGCGCCCCTTTCTTTGCCGGAGCAGCAGCCAGACGAAAAAGGGCCCGCCGATGAAGGACAGCGCAATGCCTACGGGCAGCTCGTATGGCTGGAACAGCATACGCGACAAAAGATCGCACAGCAGCAGCATAACGGCTCCTCCCATAGCGCAGCCGGGCAGGAGCAGCCGGCTCTCGTCTCCGACCAGCCTGCGCATGATGTGCGGCACAATAAGTCCAATAAAGCCCAGAAGCCCCGCGAAGCTCACCGCAGCTCCTGCAAGCGCCGCCGCAACGGCGAGCAGGAGGATGCGCATCTTCCCGGCCCTCAGCCCGAGGCTCCGGGCCGTGTCTCGCCCAAGCATGAGCAGATCAAGCTCGTGTGTGAGCGAAAAGGCCAAAGCCAACGCGGCGAGCACTACCCAGGCGGCAGGCGAGAGCTTCGACATGGTAAGCCCGGAGAGACTGCCGATACGGAAATCCGAATAGCCGACCAGCGCATCGGGAACAAAGGTCACGACCGCGTCCACTCCGGCCGAGAGCACACTGGAGATGGCCACGCCGCCAAGCACCAGAGTGATCTTGGAAGCCCCGGTGCGCTCGGCGATCAGCAGCACGAGAAGCACGCTCAAAAGCGCGCCAAAAAAAGCCGCGAACGGCACAAGCGCATACGCCCCGGGGAAAAACGCACAGCAGATGGCGGCGGCAAGACCCGCGCCGGAGTTTACACCGATGACGTTCGGAGCCGCGAGCGGGTTTGAGAGCACGCCCTGTATTATCGCGCCGGAGACGGCAAGCGCCGCGCCGGCAACTATGCAGCCGCAGGTGCGTGGAAGCCTGGCGTAGAGCGCGATCCTGTCGGCGGTAGTCACCGCGTCGGCCTTGAAGAGAGCCGACACGACCTCGACCGGGCTGAGGCTCACCGGCCCTAACATCAAGCTCAGGCAGGCGGATGCGAGAGTTATCAGAAATAGGGTCAGATACAGCCTCAGGAGCGGCTTTTCAGGCCGGATAGAGGATGTCTGCGAGTTTTTCATAGGCTTCCCCCCAGCGGGCGTTGGGTTTGAGGTTGTAGAGCGAGTGCTCCAGAGTGTAGAACCGGCCTTTCCGCACAGCCTCAAGGCCGGCCCAGGCGGGGTCTGAGAGCAGGGTCTGCTGCAGCGTCTCCATGGCGTTCGATGGGTCTGAACCCTGGAGAACGACAAAGATGTAGTCCGGCTCGGCGGCGATGATGTACTCCAGGCTCAGAGTCTCAAGCGGCACATCTCCGCTGTCGGCAAGGTTCGTACAGCCGAGGTCGCGCAGCATCTCGCCGAGAACGAAGCCCTCGCTCCCTTTGACTTTGACGCTCACTCCGGTCGCCCGCATACATATGACCGTCGGCGCAGAGCCGTCCTGCCTTGAGATGGCGGCGTCCGCCTGCTTCCGGACTTCGGCGCCGAAGGTCTCGAAATTCTCAGGGCAGCCGGTGAGTTTGGTGCAGATGTCGAGCATATTCAGGTAGTCGTCCAGACTCTGCACGTCGAAGTAGGCCGTGGTGATGCCCGCACCGGCGAGCACGTCTTCCAGCTCGAGGTCGGCTGAGGTGTTGCAGCTGGCGATGACGAGATCCGGCTCCGAGGCGAGCAGCTTTTCCAGACTGGGTTCCTTGACCGCGCCGAGGTTTGTTACCATATCCGAGAGCCCGAGGTCAAAGGATGTCCAACTGTCGTCCGCTGCGGCAACGAGGGTGCTTTTCCCCCCAGCCAGGCACCAGATGTCGGCGAAGCTGCCGATAAGCGCCGCAACGCGCTGCGGTGCTTCCGAAACAGTTACAGTCCTCCCGAGGTCGTCCGTAAACTCGAGGAAAGCCTCGGAACCACCGTCCGCCTCCTCCACAGCCCCGCACCCGCTCAGCAGGACAGAGAGCGCAAGTAAAAAGAAAAGAGCACGTTTCATGTAACAACTCCAAAGAATTATTGACCACTATATAATAAAACGCGGCCGGACATATTGCAAGCCCGGCCGCACCTGATAAGATCGCGAATCGTCAATCCATAGGCAATGTGCCTTTAGTGGCAAATGCGGCGTAGCGGGTGCGGATATTGCGCCTTTACCCGGAAACAGCCAAAGAAAAAAGCCCGAAAGCAGCAGTGCCCAGCCCCATTCGGGAAAAAAAGCACCGCAACCTTGACGCAAAGCGTATCAAAACTGCGGTGCTTTTTTGGTGGAGTCGGGGGGAATCGAACCCCCGTCCGAAAGTGCTTCCTCGGGGACTTCTCCGGGCGCAGAGAGTCCTTTTTATTCCCTTCCCCGAGCGTGGACGCTCACACTCACGGGGTCGGTAGCTTCATTGTGCATGGTGCGCTCAAAGCTTTGCGCACTCACGTTCGCCGC
>CABVBV010000069.1 GCA_902496595.1 uncultured Eubacteriales bacterium
CGCCGAAGGAGACGCCCTTCGTCGAGTAGGTGACGAGGCCGAAGATGACGAGCATATTGGCCATGGTCGAGATGAAGGGGTGCATCTTGAACTTCGCGGTGAAGAAGCCCGCTATCGTGGTGAAGATGGTGCACAGCACGATGCAGATGAAGAGGGCGAGGAACACGCGGCCGAGCAGCGGCACGCCGGTGAAGTCGAAGACCTTGCCGAAGACGGAGCCGGTGTTGGGGCCGTTGTGCATGATGATGGTAGCGGCGGTCATGCCCATGCCGACCATGCGGCCTATGGACAGGTCTGTGCCTGCGAGCAAAATGAGGCCCGCGACGCCCAGGGCCAGGAACATACGCGGCGAGGCCTGGGACAGTATGTTCAGGATGTTGTTCACCGTGAGCAGCGGCACGCCCTTTATGATGGGCGTCGCTATGCACAGGCCGATGAAGATGATGATTATCGCTATGTACAGGCCGTTGCGCAGGAAGAAGTCGCGCCGGTTGAAGGTGTAGCGGTAGTTTTCCGCCTTCTGGGCGAGGCTCTCGCCGACGGTGAACTTCGACATACGCAGCAGGTCTATAAGATGGTACTTGTGGTCGAAGGCCGCGTGGCGCCTGTCCTTGATGGTCTGCTTCTCCTTGAGCAGGGACATCTTCGCGTCGAAGAGCCGGTTCTTGTGGACGTACTTCTCGTCCTTGAGCTCCTGCTGGTCGGAGAGCTTCGCCACGGTCTCCTGGTGCTCGCGGTTCAGCTGCTCGACGGCCTCCTTGTACCTCTCCTGGGCCTTTACTTTCTCCTCCGCGCAGCTGGCGACGACGGCCTGGTAGTAGGCGCCGTAGTTGGCCTTGAGGTAGCTCTCGGCCTCGGCTACGAGCTTCGAGACCTCGGCCTTGTTCTTCGCCTCGACCTCCTTGGCCTTGACGAGCTGCTGTTTCAGCTCGGCGGCCCGCTTCTGCTTTTCCTCGGCGGTGTAGATGCGGTCGCGCTTGAGGTTCTCAAGGCTGTTCTGGATGTCCAGGACTTTGTCCGTGCCGTCAACGCGCAGGGCGTTTATCTTTTCCTGTATGCCGCCCACATATTCGTCGATCGGCGAGAGGAGCTGAGCTTCCTGCTCAGCGGTCAGGATCTTAGTGTTTTCTGCAACCATATGCGTTTTCTCCTACCTTACAGGTATTTTGCGCTGAGTCTCAGAAGCTCCTCCTGATCCGTTTCCTTCGTGTTCACGATGCCGGAGAGGTGCCCGTTCGACATGACCCCTATCCTGTTCGTGATGCCGAGGATCTCGGGCATCTCGGAAGAGACGACTATGATGGTCTTGCCCTGCTTCGCCATCTTGATTATGAGTTCATATATCTCGTACTTCGCGCCGACGTCAATGCCCCTCGTCGGCTCGTCCATCATGAAGACCTGGGGTTCGCGCTCGAGCCACTTGCCGAAGATGACCTTCTGCTGGTTGCCGCCGGAGAGGCTCGTGATCATGTCGTCCGGGCCCATGCACTTGGTGCGCATGGTCTTTATCTCCTTGTTCGTGGCCTTTACCATCTTGGGCGTGGAGAGCGCGGGGCCGGCCTTGTACTGCCTGAGGTTGGCGATGGTCGTGTTGAAGGTGAGGTCGCACTTGAGGAAGAGGCCGTTCGCCTTGCGCTCCTCGGTTATCATCGCAAAGCCGTGCTCTATGGCCTCCTTGGCGTTCATGAAGTTCATGAGCCTGTTCTTGAAGTACACACGCCCGGCGGCCCTGGTGCGCACGCCGAAGATCGTCTCCAGAAGCTCAGTCCTGCCCGCGCCGACGAGCCCGTAGAGGCCGAAGATCTCGCCCTCCCTGACGTCGAAGCTCACGTCCTGCAAATACGGCGCGTACTTCGTCGAAAGGTGCTGCACCGAGAGGATCGTGTCGCCCGGGGTGTTGTCCACCGGAGGGAAGCGGCTCTCCAGCGAGCGGCCGACCATGGCGGTTATGAGTTCGCCCATGTTCGTCTCCGCTGCGGGCTTCGTCATCACCAGCTTGCCGTCCCTGAGCACCGAGATCTCGTCGCAGATCTCGAATATCTCGTCCATCTTGTGAGAGATATATATAAGCGAGATGCCCTGATCCCGCAGCATCCGCATCATCTCAAAGAGCTTGTCTACCTCCTGCACCGTCAGCGAAGAGGTCGGCTCGTCAAGCACTATGACTTGAGAGTTGTACGAGATCGCCTTCGCTATCTCGCACATCTGCCGCTGCGAGACGGACATATTCCGCATCGGCTGGCTGAGGTTCACGGTCATGCCCAGCTTGCGGAAGAGCTCCGAAGCCTTCTTCTTCATACCGCCCTCGTCCACGACGCCCGCGCCGTTCGTCGGGTAGCGGCCGAGGAACAGGTTGTCGGTCACGCTCCGCTCCAGGCACTGGTTCAGCTCCTGGTGCACCATCGCGATACCGTTCTCCAGAGCGTCCTTCGGCCCGGAAAAGCTGATCTCCTTGCCGTTTAGAAAGATCTTCCCCTCGTCCTTCTGGTAGGTGCCGAAAAGACACTTCATCATCGTCGACTTTCCGGCGCCGTTCTCGCCCATAAGCCCCATGACAGTTCCGCGCTTCACGTCCAGATTGATATGGTCAAGCACCCGGTTGCGCCCGAAGGACTTGCTCATACCGCGTATTGACAGGACGATGTCGTTTTTCGCATCTGCCATTCTAGTTACTCCCGTTTAAGAATTGCCGGCTTTTCCCCGGCTTTCATCACATTATCACAAATTGCTATCAGGGGGATGCGTGATCCCCCCAATAGCAAAGGTTTCAGTTAACTGTGCGTTTTACTGCGCCGGACGGCTCACTGGCTCAGGATGCCGGTGTAGGAGGCGGCGTTGTCGGTCTTCACCATGTTGATGGCGAAGGCGTCGTACATATCGGGGTTGCCCAGACGGTTCGTGATGTTGGACTCGGTCTGGCCGTCGCCGGCTATGTACTCGACCTTGAGGTTCAGCAGGTCGTCATACTTCTGGAGCAGCGGCTGGTAGGTGGAGCCCAGGAAGTTGTCGGCGGAGTTGTAGATGTTCAGCCAGACGTTCTTCGTCGGGTGCGCCGTCGCGTCGAGCTGGTTGGAGACCGGCTCATAGGTGACGGTGGAATCCAGGAAGCCCTCGTAGTTCTCGGCGGTGACGGCGACGTTCAGGGCGTAGTAGCTGCGGGAGGCCTCGTCGTAGTAGAAGACGTCCTCGGTGAGCACGTTGCCCGCGTCGTCCGGGGTGCCGATGCCGGTGTCGATGTCCACGCCGTCAAGGGCGTTGCGCAGGACGCGGAGGGTCAGGTAGGCCTGCACGTCGGCGTGCTGGCTGATGGTGCCGCCGTAGCCCTCGGCGATAGCGGCGACAGCGTCGGAGTTGGCGTCGTAGCCGAAGGTCGGCACGCCCTCAGCCTTCGACCAGGCGAGGAACATGGACATACCCATGCCGTCGTTGTTGGAGGCCACGATGTCGATCTGCTCGCCGAAGGAGGAGGCCCAGGTGCCGATGGCGTTGCCGGCGGTGGCGGCGTCCCAGGTGGCGCCGGCGGAGTTCTTCATCTCCTGAGAGGCGAGCTCACGCACGATGTAGGTGGTGCCGTCAATCACCAGTTCGCCGTCCTTGACGTAGGGGGAGGTGCCGTCGATGTTGGTGCCGACAGGGGTGCTGTCGATGACGCCGTCGACCTCGACGGCGGTGCCCAGAGCGCTGCGGACGCCGCGGGTACGGGCGATGGAGTCGTTGTGGCCGATGTCGCCGACGGCCAGGACGTAGCCGATGACGCCGTCGCCGTTGCGGTCAAGGTCAGCGATGTTGGCCTTGATGTAGTCGAGGATCATGGTGCCCTGCAGCTCGGCGCCCTGGTTGGCGTCGAAGCCGACGTAGTAGGTGTTCTCGTTGAAGGTCAGGGCCGCCATGTCCAGCTCACCGGTGGTGCTGTTGGAGGGCTGGCGGTTGAACCACACCAGGGGCTTATCCTTGTTGGCAACGGTGGTGCTGCCGCCGTCGTCGGGCGTGTCGGTCACGGTGCTGCCGCCGTCATCGGGGGCGTCCGTCGGGGTGCTGTCAGTGCTGCCGCAGGCCGCCAGGCAGAATATCATTGCCAGAGCCAGAAGCAGCGCAAGATACTTTTTCATCGGAATCAACCTCTTTCATTTCATTTTCCAATGGGATTACTCTAAAATCCCATCAGCTCTACCATAATCTTATTAAAATAATTTTTGGATTACAAGGTTAAATTTTACCGAAACAAAGTGTGTTTTTTTATTTGATTATGATAATTAGTCAAATTTACAGGGAGCAAAATTGTGCATCATGTTCAATTTTCTCTCTGTTCAAAGGCAAACAGGGCTTTTTGGCTGTCCATAGAGAACATATTGTCCCTGTCGACGGTTCTGGTGGAGGTATCGACGATTTTTTCCAACTCCGATTCCATGCCGGAGAGGAGCTTGTAGGCGCTCTCCACTCCCAGGTAGCCCATGGCGTAGGGGTTTTGGACGATGAGCGCGTCGACGCTGCCGTCCTGGAGCCCGTCGACGGTGGCGACGTTTGAGTCGAAGCCGACGAGGAAGACGCTGTCGGAGAGGCCGAGCTCAGCCACGGCCTGGGCGGCTCCGACGCTGGTGGGCTCGTTGAAGGCGAGCAGCACGTTAATCTCAGGGTGTTCCCCGAGCATCCTGACGGTGTCCGTCTTCGCGGCCCCGGCTTCGGCGAGGGTGTTGATGACGGCGGCGATCTCAGCCCTGCCGCTCCGGGAGAACAGCTCGGTCGCCCCGAGCTCGCGCTCCTGTCCGTTTGCGCTGCTGATGTCGTAGTTCACCATGCCCACGACGAGCGGCCCTTCCACCCGGTCAAGGGCGGCCTGAGCGGCCATCTGGCCCGCGGCGTGGTTGTCCGTGCCTATGTAGGTGCTCACCATGTCCGAGGCCACGGAGCTGTCGATGGCCACGACCTTCACTCCGGCCTTTGCGGCGTCGTTTATCGCCGAGGCGTTGTTCTCGTAGTCGATGGCAGAGAAGACGAGGGCGTCGGCTCCGGCTTCGACCGCGTCGGCTATCATCCGGTTCTGGGTCTCGTAGTCCTCCTCTGTCTCGGGCCCGGTTATCGAGAGGCTTACGTTGTATTCCGTCGCGGCGGCCTCGGCCCCGGCGAAGACGGAGAGCCAGAACTCCGTCTCGGTGGACTTGGCGACGAGCGCGACGCGGTACTGTTCGGCGGCGGGGCTCTCCGCGGCGCAGCCCGTCAGCAGGCAGGCGGCCAGGGCGCAGCAGAGCAGGCCGCGGCTATTTCGTCTCATATTCGCCCTCCCTTATCTTCGGCATCCTTATCTCCACGCAGGTGCCGACGTCCGGCTCGCTCGTGATGCGCAGGCCGTAATTCTTCCCGAAATATATCCTGAGCCTGTCGTTCACGTTCCTGATGCCTATGCCCGTCCTGTCGGTCTGCTCGCTCTGCATGACGGCCTCTATCTGCTCCTCGCTCATGCCGACTCCGTTGTCGCGGACGGAGAAGACGATGTCGTCCCCGTCCATGCGCACCTGCACGTCTATGCGCCCCTCCTCCACCATGAGGTCGAGGCCGTGGTTGATGGAGTTCTCGATGATGGGCTGGAGGGTGATCTTGTTGCAGTAGTAGCCGAGGCAGTCGGGGTCTGCGTCGAAGGCGTAGGTGAACTGGTTTTTATAGCGGTACATCTGGATCTGGAGGTAGCTCTCAGCGTGTTCGAGCTCCTTTGCGATGGGAATGAACTCGTGGCCTCGGCTGATGCTGATGCGGAAGAGCCTGGCGAGGGCGTGTACCATCTTCACGGCGTCGGCGTTGCGGCCCTGCTCGCACATCCAGGCGATGGAGTCCAGGGTGTTGTAGAGGAAGTGCGGGTTTATCTGGGCCTGGAGGGCCTTGAGCTCGGTCTTGCGGAGGTTTATCTCCTCCTCGCGGACGGTGGACATGAGCTGCTGTATCCTCAGCACCATGTGCTCGAAGGAGTCGGACAGCTCCTGCACCTCCCTCGTGCCGCCGACGGGCCGGTAGGAGAAGTGGTCTGCGTCGGACTCGAAGCTCTCCATTGCCGAGGCGAGGCCCCGGAGCGGCCGGCCGAGCAGCTTTGAGAGCAGCAGGCTCGTGAGCAGGGCCGCGCAGAGCACCACTGCCGCGAGGCCGAAGGAGAGCCTTATCATCTCGTTCACGTTCCGGTTCACGAGCTCGTCGACATAGCTGACACCGACGACCCTCCAGCCGCTGTCCCCGACGCTGTTGAGGCTGTATATGACGGTGTCGTCCGCGTATGCGCCGTCGGGCAGCGCGGCAAGCGCCTCCGTGTCCTCGCTCTTCAGCCCGGCGTAGAGCAGCTGCTGCTGAGGGTGGTAGACGATGTTGCCCTCGGCGTCCATGAGGAAGCAGTAGCCCCTCTGGCCGATGCTGACGTTGTTTATGTAGCTCGAGATGCCTGAGAAGCTCAGATCCAGCGAGAGCCAGGCCGCCTCGCCCCCGGCCTCGAGCCTCGAGGTCATCGTGACCACCCATGGATAGTAGCCCTCGAAGATGGTCTCGACGTGCGGAGCGGTGAGGTAGGAGCTCCCGGAATCGAGGGCCTTCCCGTAGTCGAAGGAGAGGTTCCTGAATATGTCGTCCCTGGGCTCACGATCCGTGGCCCAGCAGTCCAGCAGCTCCCCGTCCCCGGAGTAGCTGGTCACGGCCACGACGTCCGGCCTGTATCTGAGGAAGACGGAGAGGAGCTCGTCCCGGCTCTCCCCGGACTCGGAGACGGACTGCTCCACGAGCTCCATCGCCTGGCCCATGTCCTCAAGATAGCTGCCGACGGTGTTCGACACCTGTGAAACCGCCTGGGCGCTGCTGGTTCTCGCGCTCTGCACCATCGCGTTCCGATAGCGGTTCAGGAAGAGCAGGATGCAGCAGACGAGGATGACGGCCACGATGCCCACGACCATGGCGACAAGTATGGTCGTAATGCGCAGCTGACTGCGCGGCGGCCTCGGGTTCAAACCTCCTCAGCCTCCTTCCCCGTCTCCAGCCTGCGCCTGAGCGCGTTGGGAGACTCGCCGCAGTATTTCTTGAAGCAGTAGGAGAAGTAGTGCTGGTCGGTGTAGCCGCAGCGCAGGGATACGTCCTGGATCCTTAGCGCAGTGCCGGCTATCAGCTCCTTTGCAGCCTCCATGCGCTTGCGGATGAGAATGTTTATGAAGCTCTCGCCCGCGAACTTCTTGATGCAGGAACTCAGGTGGTTGGGGCTCACGTCGAGCATACCGCTCAGGGATACGAGGGAGAGATCCGGATCCATGTAGTTCTGGTCGATGGCCTCGAGCGCCCTTTTGCACAGGAGGCTGCCGCCCTTGACGGCGGGGGCGATGTCGCTTATGAACTGGGCCCCGCTCTCGGAACGGTCGCCCTGCCGTAGCGCCTCCATCGCCTCCCGGTAAGCGCCGTGGAGCTCGCCCAGGCTGCGCACCGCCCGGCTGACGCCTATGCGGCAGCGCCTGCCCAGCACACGGTCTGCCATCTGAGGCAGCTCGTCCGCGAGTATGTGCAGATACTCCTCGAAGTCCGAGGGGTTGCCCATGAGGACGGTTATCACCTTTCCCGAGGCGAAGAAGCTGACGCTGCGCAGATACTTTGAGGCGAGCCTGTCCACGGAGGCCACGAAGGATGGGGCGGTGCGGTTGCTCCCGTCCTCCCCCAGCAGTATGGAGACCATGACGGTGTAGAAGGGCCGGTCGCTCTTGTCGCGCAGGAGGCCGCACTGCCGGGCATAGGCCTCGGAGTGGGCGTCGCCTTCGGGGTCGCCGAAGTCGTCGAGCACCAGCGGCATGAGCATGGCCGCCCGCAGATCCGGCCCCTCCGCCCTCGGCGGCGCCTGCCGGAACATCGCAAACTGCGCGTCTATCTTCTGCCGTATAGTCCTCAGCTCCTTGCCCAGCCCCTCCACCGTCAGGGGCTTGAGCATATAGCTTATTATATTGTACTGTATCGCCTGCTGGGCGTACTCGAAATCGTCGAAACCGCTCAGGAAGGCGATGTTCGTGGCGGGCCGCACCTCGCGCACCTGCCTGGCGAGCTCGATGCCCGAGATGAAGGGCATACGTATATCCGTCAGCAGCAGATCCGGCTCCAGCTGCTCCACGAGCTGGAGCGCGTCGAGCCCGTTGCCGGCGCTCCCGGCCAGCAGAAAGCCGTAGTCCTCCCAGGGTATCATGGAGCAGACGGCCTCCCTGAGCTCGTCCTCGTCGTCGGCCACGACCACAGTGTAGAGAGTCTTGCGGTTCACAGCGGCACCGTCCTTTCTCTTTTCTGGCTCTCCTCGCTTTTTCCATTATAGCAGGACTTTCCCGTTCTCACAATTTTTTCTTGCCCCTTTCCGCAGCGGGCAAAAAAAGCCCGGCCCGGGCACCCTCTGCAGGATGTCCCGGGCCGGGCGCCGCAGTCTGCCTCAGGAGACGGACGGAAAGCTCCGGTTCGTCAGAGCAGCATGGCCCCCGTGCCGAGGACTATGAGCAGAAGTCCGACTGCGGCGCGGCGGCTGAGCTTTTCCTTGAGTATGACGCTGGAGAAGAAGATGGTGACGAGAATGCTCAGCTTGTCTATGGGCACGACTACGCTTGCGGGCCCGTCGTGGAGGGCCCGGTAGTAGCAGAGCCAGGAGCCTCCGGTCGCAAAGCCGGAGAGCACGAGGAAGAGCCAGCTTTTGGGGCTTATCTTGCCCATGCCCTTCTGCTCCCCTGTGATGAAGACCATGAGCCAGGCCATGATGAGCACGACTATGGTGCGTATGGCGGTGCCGAGATTGGAGTCGACGTTTTCGATGCCGATCTTTCCGAAGATGGAGGTGAGGCTGGCAAAGACGGCGGAGAGCACGGCGTAGAAGAACCACTTTCCTCCCTTCGTCTCGGTCTGCGTCTCCTTTTTGGAGATCATGAGCAGCGTGCCGGCGCCTATGCCCACGACTCCCGCGGCCTGCGGCAGCGAGATGGGTTCGCCGAGCAGGAGGAAGGCGAGGATGATGGTGAGCACGGTGCTGGACTTGTCGATGGGCGTGACCCGGTTCACGTCGCCGAGCTGGAGGGCCCGGAAATAGCAGAGCCAGGAAGCGCCTGTGGCGAGGCCGGAGAGCACGAGGAAGAGCAGCGTCCTTCCCGATATGTCCCCTATCCCCGACTGCGAGCCTGCGACGAAGACCATGATCCAGGAGAAGACGAGGACGACCACCGTCCTGAGCGCAGTTGCCAGGGTGGAGTTTACGTTCTCGATGCCGATTTTAGCCAGCACGGCCGTCAGGCCGGCGAACAGGGCTGAGCCCAGTGCGAACAGGAGCCAGAGCATGGGTCGCTACCTCGCTTTCAGAGTGTGCGGCGCTCGGAGCCGCCGTTGCTGCGCTTGCGCATCCCGGTTCACCTGGACAGCAGCCTTGCCAGGAGCGGCCGGTGAACCGTTATCGCGCCCTTGGGGCAGAACTCCTGGCAGCAGAAGCATCTTATGCAGCTTTTCGTGTCTATCCCGGCCTTGCCCTTTTTCACGTTCGCCGCGCCCATCGGGCAGACCTCGTGGCACTTTCCGCAGCCCACGCATTTCGACTTGTCCACCTTGGGCCCTGTGCCGAAGTTGCGTCTGATGAATGCGTTTATGAGCGGGAAGCCCCTGTGGAAAGTGATGTCCTGCGAGATGGGCTGTTTCTCGAAGTCCGGCAGTGCGAAACGCTCCGGGTCTCCGGAGATGTAGAGCTTCTCTGCGGAGTCCGGGCAGAGCCCCCGCCTTATCGCCGCCGCAACCGTCGGGGCGTCCTGCGGCCTCATCCCGATGAGCCCCGCGCAGACCAAGTCCGCGTTGAAGGGAGTGTCCGCCGCGAGTATCGCGCCCATGTGCCGCGGCTTGCCCTGCGTAGGCCCGTTCCCCTCCATGCACAGCACCGCGTCGACTATGGTCAGCCTCGGCTTCATGTACAGGGCCAGGTCGCAGAGCATATCGCAGAACTCCGACGTCTTCGGGTGCATATAGTGGAACTCCGGCTTCCTCGTGCCCGGTATGACGCCGAAGAAGTTCTTCACCGCGCAGGTCATGCCCGCCATGCCGTGTGTCTTGAGCTTGCAGAGGTCGATCACCGCGTCCGCATCCAGCAGCCAGCTGGTGCAGGGGAAGCTCTTCACCGTGTTCCCCTCCGGGAAGCTCACCTCGGTCACGGAGTAGTCGGAGTTGAGCTTCGCCCCGGCCTCCTCAATCATCCTGATCCCGGTTCCGGTGTAGATGCCGCCCACCCAGGCCGCCGTGAACGGGCCTCCCGGGCTGTCGCCCACGATCACCTCCGCCCCTCGCTCCGTCAGCATACGGCAGAGCTCCGTCGCCGGCACGGGGTGCGTCGCCGCCGCAGTTTCAGGCTTCATCCGGGCCACCAGGTTCGCCTTCACCGCTATCTTCATCCCGGGCTTCACCCAGTCCAGCCCGCCCACAGGCCCCAGCGCTTCTTCCAGCGCAGCCCTCACAGTCTCGGGCCCATAATCCGGACACGCAGCAATAGAGACATTAACGCACATTACGGATACCCCCGTTGGTTTTTGTATAGTTTAACCTAAAATTTCGGAAAGCGCAAGATTGCCTGTTGCAATATCTACAAAACGTGGTAACATTAAATAGGGGGAGCCCCCGCGCAAGAGAGAGGCGCGGCGGGCCCG
>CABVBV010000070.1 GCA_902496595.1 uncultured Eubacteriales bacterium
TGCGCCAGTTCATGGACGTGGTGAGGCTGAACAAGGAGCTGCGCCGCAAGGTCGAGGAGGGCATGACGGGCGCGTTCGCGTCGCTGACGGTGGCGAGCACGATCATGTCCCCGGAGATGCTGGAGCAGGCGCTGCTGTATCCGCGCCAGAGCGTGGAGCTGGGCATGAGCTTCAAGAACATCATGAGCGTGAACGTCCCGGTGTACAGCTTCAGGACGAAGAACAACGACCCGTCGGAGATCTACCCCTACGGCTTTGCTCAGACGAGCGGCGAGCTGGACGACGCGCTGGAGAAGCTGGCAAAGGTGTTCGAGGATATGCTGGAGCTGGCTCAGGTAGAAAAGACCATGCAGCTGCTGGCCGAGGAGATCGAAAAGACGAGACGGCGCGTCAACGCGCTGGAATACGTCATGATCCCGAACTTCGAGGAGAGCATACGCTATATCTCCATGAAGCTGGAGGAGAACGAGAGCTCCACAAAGGTCAGGCTGATGAAGGTCAAAGACATGGTGCTCGAGAAAGCGCATAACTTCGAGTATTGAGCAGGTATCTGACATCAGTGGAAACAACCTGATAAAACGCCCCGCGTACGTATGAAGTGACCCCAAAAAGTTAGACAATATTTAAGAACAAAAATTGTTTAAGCGGCCGAGAGGGCTTGTTGTCTGTGAAGAGCAGGCGGCAAGCCCTTTAACTTTGCCTTGATGCGGCGGTTGTTGTAGTAATCCAGATAGTCCAGCAATTCCTGCTTGAAGTGTTCCATAGACTTGAATTTTTGAAGGTACAACAGTTCGATCTTGAGTATGCCTAAGAAATTTTCCGTGACAGCATTATCCAGACAATTCCCTTTGCGGCTCATTCTTTTTCTAATGCCCTTGCATTTTACATCTGCTGATACCGTTTGTGCTGGTATTGCTACCTCTGGCCTGATCTGACACGTTAGACTAAGCCCAGTTCTCTCATAAGCCGTTGTACAGTTTTGTGGTTCAGGGAAAAACCTCTGCTGCGCAGTGCCATCGTGATACGCCGGTAGCCGTATCCTCCTTTGTTTTCGTTGAGCGATTTCGAGAAGGAGAGGCAAAGCATATTTGGGCCTTAGTTTTTGGACTACCTGGGCTTTTTCCCCTGGCGCCGCTCTCTCTCCAAAACCAAGGCTTGCAAGTTTTTTAAGTATTCGTTCTTCGCACGCAGCCGCTGCACTTCGGCCACCAAGTCCTCTTCCACCGCTTTTGGCAGTTGCCTGGAACGGCCCATATTTCTGCGGCCGCGTCGCTCTGCTGCAAAACCTTCCAATGCTCGTTCAGCATGGTTTCAATGACTTGTTTCTTGAATTCCGGTGTGTATTTTTTGTTTGGCACCCCCTTTGGCATAATGAAGCACCCCACTTATTATCCAGTTTGTCATACTGTCTAACTTATGTGGTGCTGTTCAGTCGAGCGGGCGTTTTATCAAAAGACGCCTCTGAAAACGATGCTGATAACATTTCCTACGCAACCTCGACAAAAATGCCGGGCGAAATATGTGATATTAGTGATATTGACAAAGAAATGTTGCAAGAATATAATGTAAATGTAAATATTGACAAGGTCGGCTCCCGTTACCAAAGGTTTTATCAAAACTGTACAATAACCGGGGGCCATTATTGTACGCACTTATTGAAACGTTAAAATAAATGACATAAACGTTTAAATGAAACAATTTGTGCAATAGTATGTGTTGCTATGAAGAAAGTCAGCATCAAAGACGTGGCGAAGGAAGCCGGGGTATCGCCGACTACCGTTTCGTATATTCTGAATAACAATAAGAATGTCTCGATAATGCCGGAGACCAGGGCGAGGGTGCTGGCTGCGGCGGAGAAGCTGAAATATGTCCCTAGCCAGGCTGCGAAGACCCTGGGTTCCAGCAGGGTCATGGGAAGGACGCAGTCGAAGATGATAGGGGTGGTCATTCCTCAGACGGAGGACAGCGCGGATGACGCCTACATTATGCTGAACAACCCCTTTTACAGCACGTTCCTGAGCGCGGTCGAATATGAGATGCGCCGGGCGAATTATCATGTGCTTGTCACCGGCACGAACAGAGGGCAGAGCTACATCGAAGTAGTCAAGAGCAGGGCTTTGGATGGGGTGATAATCATCGGCATATATCCGTCTGAGGACGTTGAGGAGTACAGGCGATTCAACATCCCGACGGTGCTGGTGGACTGCTACGGCAGCGAAGGCGAGGACTTTTTCAGCATACGCACGGACGACAGGCTGGGAGGGTACCTGGCGACGAAGCATCTGCTGGAGATGGGGCACAGGAATATAGCCTTCGTGTCCGGCGAGATAAAGGAAGACGGCGTCAACTATATGCGCTATCAAGGCTACCGGGACGCGCTAAAAGAGCGAGGGATAGAGTGTGACAGCGGGCTGGTGTTCGGCGGCTATGTGGGTTTCGGCTACGGCGCAGAGGCCGCGGCAGAGATAGCTGCAGCGAACAGGAGCAGGGAGGAGAAGATAACGGCGGCGTTCGCCACCTCGGACATCACGGCGATCGGACTCATCAAGGGCATGAGCGGGCTCGGGCTCTCCGTGCCCGGCGATATCTCGATAATCGGGTTTGACGATATAGATTACGCCGGTATGTGCGTCCCCGGACTCACGACGGTGAGGCAGAATATAATCGAAAAAGGACACGAGGCGGCCCGGATCATGATAGATGTGCTGAGCGGGAAGAAGGCGGCCGGCGAGACGATCATCCCCATGCAGTTGGTGGAAAGGGAATCTGTGAAAAGGCTGACGCCGGATTCGGAGGTCATATGAAATACAAGCACATTCCCGGCGGCTTGTTCCCGCACTTTGACTGCGGGTTCGAGCGAAGACCGTTTTGGGTGGAGCCCGGAGAGAAAGTAGTCCTGGGCTGCCGCCTGGATGAAGGGGCGGAAAGGCTCACCCTTGAGGTATCGTATGCGGGGGAGTCCCATATGTTTGAGGGGGAACACCTGCAAACAAACGACCTTGGCCAAAAATACTTCAGTTTTTGCGTCGCAGCCCCGGACTCCGGTTCAGGCTTTGACTACCGCTTTGTGACGGAAACAGGAGAAAAAAGTAAAACCTACACCTGCCCACTGGTGCACAGGCACAGGCTTCACTTGAAAAAAAGCCTGCGCAGTGAGGACGGGGTCTGGATGATTTACGGAACGGATACATTGGAAGTCGGACTGAAAATTGAGTTTTTCCCGTGTATCCGTTTGATTTTTACGGATAATTTAAACGTTAAAATTAATAAATTTTCTGATAATATTGAACATTTTCAAGGAGGGTTAACCGCGGAGCTCAGGGGCGGCGGATTGTCGGTTTCCGAGGCCGGGCGGATGGTCTTTGAGCTGGAGGCTGAGCCTGAGGTTCTGGCTTCGTGCGGAAGGGCGCTGGAACTGAGTTTCTCGTTGAGGTTCCCGGGCAAGGCTGCGTACGGCTTCGGGGAGAAGTTCGACAGGGTTGACCAGGTTGGGCTCAAACCGCTCAACTACGTAGTGGAGCAGTATTCGCATCAGCAGGACAAGAGCTATATGCCGGTGCCCTTCATGTTTACCGACGGGGGCGTGAGCTTTTTGCAGATAGGCTTTTCGCGCTCGCGCTTTGACCTCAGCCGCAGCTGCGAAGCCGGGATGCTGGCTGCGGATATCAGCTGCCGTTGCCCGGAGACCGGCGTTTTGTTCGAAGCGGTGATAAGCAGGGGGACTCCGGCTGAGCTGATAAGAGAGTATACGCATCAGACGGGCAAACCGGCGCTGCCGCCGGACTGGGCGTTCGGGCCGTGGATATCCTCGAACGGCTGGAATACGCAAGCTGAGGCGGAGGAACAGCTCGACAAGCTCTCAGAGACGGGCATACCTGCATCGGTGATGGTGCTCGAGGCCTGGAGCGACGAGGAGACATTTTACATATGGAATGACGCTGAGTACGAGCCGCGGGATGACGGCGGTGCATTCAGGTATGAGGACTTCAGTTTCCGGCATGACGGGAAGTGGCCTGACCCGATGGCTTTTGTGAACAGATTGAGCGAGCGCGGGCTGAAACTGGTGCTGTGGCAGATACCGGTCATAAAATACGAGCGGGCAGAACACGGAAGACAGCTCGATCTGGATGAAAAATATGCGGTAGAAAACGGGCTGTGCATCAAAGATGGAGACGGCAGCCCGTATCGGATAACCGAGATGTGGTTCGGCAATTCGCTGATGCCGGATTTCACGAATCCCGAGACCCGGCGCTGGTGGTTTGACAAGCGCCGTTACCTGACGGAGCAGATGCACGTTGCGGGTTTCAAGACGGACGGAGGGGAGTTCCTGTTCGCCCCCGAGGCTTACAGCTCCGACGGGCGCACGGGCTATGAGCTGCACAACGAGTACCCGCTGCTCTACGAGGGCGCCTACCACGAGTTTATGACTGAGACGCTCGGCCCGGGCAAGGGCCTGACCTTCAGCCGGGCGGGCTTCACCGGGGCGCAGAAGTACCCGGCGCACTGGGCCGGGGATCAAGTGTCGGAATTTTCGGAACTCAGAGGCCAATTGACCGCGGGTCTGTCGCTGGGACTGACCGGAGTGCCGTTCTGGGGCTTTGATATCGGCGGATTCGCGGGGGATTTTCCAAGCACTGAGCTGTATCTGCGCTCAGTTGCCTTCGCGGCCTTCGCGCCTATAATGCAGTTCCACTCCGAGCCCAGGTACGGTCAGTACTACATGACGGAGCGAGAGCACTGGAACAACGACCGCAGCCCATGGAATATGGCCGAGGCGAACCGAGATGAAACGATAGTGCCTGTTTACCGGATCTTTGCGAACCTGAGGATGAATCTCATCCCGTACATACTTCAGGAGGCGAGGTACAGCAGCCGGACTTCAAGGCCGATGATGGCACACTTGATATACGATTTTCTGGAGAGCGACGGCGAGGCGGTTCTGGACATCGAAGACGAGTATATGTTCGGCCGCAGCCTGCTTGTTGCCCCGGTGATCAACGAGGGAAAAAGCGCCAGGAACATATATCTGCCGAATGGCCGCTGGATAGATCTTTGGACAGGCGAGACCTTCGAGGGCGGTATGAGTATCGAGCGGGAGTGCGGACTTAACAGGATACCGGTGTTCGTGAGATACGGTTCGGTTCTTCCGGCAGCTCTGAACGAGAATATGTGTATGGGCACGGAGGACATAGCAGGGAAGATGGGGTGCGAGCCCGGAGAGTATGCTAACTTCTGCCTGTTGGTGTACGGAGGCAAGGCCGAAGCGGATATTGAGGACGAGAGAGCCGGTCGTTTCCGTTTGAAGTGGTATGGGGGCCACCCGGTTACGGAAGGCGAGAGGCGGCGTCCGGTCTCTGTGTTTCTGATGGAGCAGGGAGCGCCGGGCCTCGCAGGTGAGAGCAGCGTCGACGGAGCGTTTTTCGGCAGACGCATAGCCGGCCTCAGGCTGGAATGAGGCGCTTGGGGGGGTAACGTGTCAGAGTATTTGGTAACGGGAAATGAATATGTGTCTTTGCCGACCATTCGGCAGAGAGACGGTGCGATCGAGAGCTTGAGTTTCCTGCATATGGGTGCAAAGGGCATGATAGAGCTCTGCGGCAGCTCTGCGGCTCCGCTCATTGCGCCTGTTGCCGAGATCAACGGTCAGAGTATTCCGTGCGGATGCCTGAAGTGGGAGCGCCTGAACAGCTGGGTGCCCAGATTCAAAGCGGAATATGGCGGCTGCGAACTCGAGGGTACGCTTTTGGCGCCCATGGGAGAACGAGGCTTCGGCTACAGGCTCGAGCTTCGTGCCGGAACAGACGGAGCCGATTACCGCCTTGGCCTCACCGGATGCTGGGCCGGAGCCCTGCATTCTGTGAACGAGAGCAAGCCAATTGCCGCCAAGAAGCACATTTATGGCAGCGGATGGAACCACAGCTTCGTCATGGATATGCGCCCCGGACTGTCGCTTTTCGCCTTTGCACCCATTTTTACTGAGAGCAGGGAGAACTGCCCGGTGAGAGACTGGTTTGAAGATGGTGGAGACGAGGTGCGCTTCGGCCTGGAGCTCAACGGAAGGGCAAAAGCCGGAGAGAACGTGGAGCTGTGCGTGTGGTTCGGGTTGGGGTTTGAAGAGGTCGCGGCTGCAACGTCTGCAAAGGAGATGCTGCGCCAGGGCTACGAGGCGGAGCTCGGCAAAACGCTGACCTGGCTCTCAAATCGGGAGAGAACCGTGGGCGATCCGGGCCTTGATGAGACTCTGAACCTCAATATGTTCTTCAGCTACTTCTTCGGCGGCGGGCTGACCCTGGATACAGAGGAGTTCGTGCTTGTTACCTCGCGCAGCCCGAGATACTACGTCAGCGCGGCCTATTGGGACAGGGACAGCCTGCTCTGGAGCTTCCCGGCCATACTCATGGCGGACGGCGACACTGCGGCGGAGATGCTGAAGTATGTGTTCACAAGGCAGATCAGGAATATCGGCATACACAGCCGGTTTATAGACGGCACGCTGCTCGAGCCGGGCTTCGAGCTTGACGAGCTCTGCGCCCCGGTCATAGCCCTCGGTATGTATGTCGACAAGACAGGAGACCGTTCGCTGTTGTCGGAGGAATGCGTGAGGAGCGGCATAGACCGGATACTCAAGTTCCTGCGCACGAAGCGCAACCTCGACGTCGCTCTTTACGAGACCTTCCTTCAGCCCACGGACGATATGCGCAGCTATCCGTATATCTGCTACGACAATGTTCTTGTCTGGTATTCCCTCAGAAAAATAGACGAGCTTTTCCCAGGCAGGCACACCGGCCTGAGGGAAGAGGCGGAAAGAGTGAGGGCGGCGATTATGGAGCACTGTGTAAAGGAGAAGGACGGCAAGCGGATGTTCGCCTGGTCAGTTGACCTGAACGGAGGCTGGGATGTGTACGATGAGCCGCCGGGAAGTCTTCTGCTTCTTCCTCACTACGGTTTCTGCGGCCTTGACGATGAGATATGGAACAACACAGCCGAGGTCATCAGGAGGAAGGACTACCCCTACTCGTTCGCGGACTGCCCCATCGCCGAGATCGGCTGCCCGCACGCACCGCACCCCTGGGTGCTGAGTATATCGAACAGTTTGCTTTCGGACAGGAAGGAGGAGGCAAGGGCGCACCTGGCGCTGTGCACGATGGACAACGGCATCGCCTGCGAAAGCGTTGATGAGTACACCGGAGAGAGCAGAACCGGCGATGCTTTCGCCACCTGTGCGGGATTCCTTGCCTACGCCATCGACAGTGCCTTCGGCGGGAGAAAGTGGGTGATGGAGTGAAGATACTGCCATGGGTGATAGAGATCGGGGACTGCGGCGAAGAGAACCGCGAGTTCAGAGAGAGCATATTTTCGCTCGGAAACGGATATATGGGAACAAGGGGCTTCCGCCCGGAAGAACCGGGGGCACACAGCGCATGGCGTTCGACATTCATATCCGGTTTCTTTGAGTACATACGCCCCGGGATAACCGACATGGTGAACCAGCCCGATTTCTCGGCAGCGGAGATACGGCTGTCGGGGCAGCCTGTGACAGAGCTTCGACTCTCTGAGCGCCGCCAGAGGCTGCATATGGACTGCGGCCTTGCTGAGTGGGAGTACACAGCCGAGATGGAAGGCGCCGCGGTGCGCATCAGAGCGGAGAAATTTCTGAGTATGGCAAACAGGCACACCGCCGCCATGAGATTCACAATTACAGCTCTGAGCACACCGGTGGACTGTTCAGTGTCCGTTGGCTTGGACGGGGAGGTGAGGAACCTGCCCATAGCTGATAATCAGCTCCAGGAGAACACGGAATTTGCAAAAATATGGGATAAACCTGAGACCAAGCCCCTTGAGGGCGGTGGTATGCTCACTGCGAAGACCCACGTGAGCGGGCGGGTGACGTCGATGTGCTATTCCGCTTCGGCTGACGGAAACGCCCTGAGTTCCCGGGAACTGCGCGAAGACTATGTCGGCAGCCGCTTTGAGGCGAGGCTTGAACCCGGCAGCAGTCTGACGGTGGATAAGCTCGTGTCGGTCGCCTGCTTCAGAGATGGGCCGGAGCCGGAACGGCTGGCCTTTGAGGCGCTGAAAAGCCTGGAGGCACGGGGCTTCGACGGGATGCTGGAGGATTCAAGGCTGGCCTGGTCGGAGCTGTGGCGTGACATGGATATCAAGCTCACGGGCTGCGACGAGTGGCAGGGTGCGCTCAGGTATAACATATTCCAGCTGATCCAATCCGCGCCGGAGGGAGACGGCAGGGCCAGCATAGGGGCTCGTGGCCTGACGCACGGCAGATACAAGGGCTGTTATTTCTGGGACACTGAGATATTCATGCTGCCCATGTTCACCTATATGCGGCCAAACGCGGCGAGAAGCCTCCTGGAGTACCGTTACAACACACTGGACGACGCCGTAAAGAGCGCAGAGGGTTTTTCGGCAAAGGGCGCAAGGTATTCGTGGATGTCTGCGGACACGGGATTTGAGCAGTGTGAGACTTGGGACACCGGCTGCTGCGAGATACACATAACGGCGGACATCGCTTATGCGATAGGCAGTTACTGCAGACAGACCGGGGATATCGGCTTTATGCTCGACTGCGGCTGCGAGATCCTGGTTCAAACGGCGAGGTATTGGACAGACCGCTTCAACTACTGCCCCGGAGAGGACAAATACCACCTGCTGTTTGTAAAGGGCCCGGATGAGTACTGCGGAGTGACCACGGACGACTTTTATTCCGTGCGCATGGCGGCGCACAATCTTCGCCTGGCCGCCGAGGCGGTGGAGCTGGTAAAGAGCGTTTCCACTATGAAGTGGCGTAAACTGAGGGAAAAGCTGGACATTTCTGAAAGTGAACCGGAAAAGTGGCTGGAGATCGCGGAAAAAACCTCGCTGCGATACGACGCGGCTCGAAAGCTCTGGATTCAGGACGCTACCTTTGAATACCTTGAACCTCTGAACATTGCCGCCCACAAGACCGGAAATCTTCCGCTCTACCGCAGTATCAGCTTCGACAGGCTTCAGAGATATCAGGTGCTCAAGCAGCCCGCAGTGCTCATGTATATGGCCCTGATGCCGGAGGAGTTCAGCCTGGAAGAGCTCCGCGCCGCTTGGGATTACTACGAGCCCAAGACCCTGCACGACTCCACTTTGAGCTATGGCATCCACGCCATGCTGGCCGCAAGGCTTGGCTTGGAGGCTACGGCGGTCGAATACTTTGAAAAGTCGCTGTTCCTTGATTTGAAGGACGTGATGTCGAATACCGGGCGCGAGGGCATCCACGCCGCGTCCCTGGGCGCCACCTGGCAGGCCATGGTGTTCGGTTTCTGCGGGCTGACGGAGAAGGACGGCAGGCCTGTCTGCGAGGCCAGACTGCCCTCGGGCATGGAATCGGTGGAGTTCCGAGTCCGCTGCCGGGGAGAACAGTACAAGGTGGAACTGTCACATTCGGCTTCAAAAATTACTAAAGAATGAGAACTTTAACGTTAAAACTGTAATTAATTCTCCTAAAAAGCGTTCGACCAGCGCGCAGCCGGCGCGATATCGGGAGAGTTGATGTATAAAAAACAATATCAAAAAAGTCAGGAGGAATCAGAAAATGAAAAACTGGAAGAAGCTCTTGTCGCTGTGCCTTGCGCTCGTCATGCTGCTCGGGCTCATGTCCGCCTGCGGCCAGGAGCCGTCAGAGACGAGCGAACCGCCCGCAGACTCTACCGACACGCCGCCCGCGGATACAGGGACGGATACGCCCGACGACGTTGATGTATATGCCATGGAAGGCTCTGTGACGATAGCCTATCCCGAGGGCGAAACAGCTGAGATCCAGCCCGTGCTCGAGGCTTTCCGCGCCCAGTATCCGAACATCGAAGTCGTTGAGGAGCCGTTCCCCGGCTCGACCGGCGGCGCGTTCAACGAGTACCTTGCCCAGAAGGCCGCGTCCGGCAGTATGCCCGACCTCATGTGGCTGGACTGGAACGATTTTGCTCCCGAAGTTGCCAGCGGCTATGTCTATGACATAAGCGATATGTTCTTCTCCGATCCCGAGTCCGAGTATGTGCCCTCCGGCATGACCGACCCCTACACCTACGGCGGCAAGCTGTACGCGCTCCCCTGCCAGATGAACGCCATGGGCATCACCATGAACCTCGATATGCTCGATGAGCTGAATATCGAAAAGCCGGGTTACGACTGGACGATGGATGAATTCATCGAGATAGTCAAGAAGGGCATCACCGCCGGTACCGTCGGCGCCGCCACTCTCGAAGACCTCGACAATGTTTACTCCGCCCAGGCTGAAGGCTGGTGGTACCCTGCTTACGACTTCGTGAATCAGAAATTCGACTTCACCAATATGTGGGTGCCCGCAATGAACAGACTGGCCGAACTTCGCGAAGTCCCCGGCCTTGAGGCCTGGATCATGCGCTACCCGAAGGAGGAGGACGGCACCA
>CABVBV010000071.1 GCA_902496595.1 uncultured Eubacteriales bacterium
TACAACCTGCCGCAGCTCGGCAACCGCGGCTCCTACCTCATCCAGCAGATGAAGGACAAGCTCGTCGAGCACAAGCAGTTCATCGCCAAGTACGGCGTGGATCTCCCCGAAGTTGCAAACTGGAAGTGGACTGAGGGCAAGTAATAAACAGCGTTCATTATAAAGTTCAGCCTCCCGAAAAGCTCGGGAGGCTGAACCCGTTTAAGAAGGCAAATCCTTTTTAGCCTTATTAAGATAAAAAGATTTGCGTCGCGTTCTGCGAAAAGCATTTTCCTGAGGTACACGCCCCGGGAAAACGGATAGCACTGCATTTGCAGTTGCGGCCGCAAACTCTGTGAGGTTTGGAGGAAGACTGCGGCGGCGCAGAACTGGCTGCGCCGCCTGGGAAGTGTCTGTATGCCGCCGGGGTTCACCAGAACTTTGTCCAGTCCAGGCGCGGGCATTTGGAGAGGTCGAGGGCCAGTTCCGCGAGCTTATAGCTGCTGCTGGAGCTGTCCTGGTATATGAGCTGGAAGTCGGAGCCCTTGGGGAGATAGAAGTAGCTCTCGCCGTTGGGGCCGCTTTTGTCGGCGAAGACGTTCGGAAGGTGCTGGCCCGTGGAGCTGTGCGCTGCGACGAGGCACACGCCTCCGTAGAGCTCGCTCACCCTGCCGCCGTAATCGGAGAGCCTGTCCAGGCTGAGCAGCTTCTGCTCGTTTTCCACGCTGTAATTGCTGAACAGGTAGGAGCTGAAGTCTACGATATAGTATTTCCCGCCGTATTTGATGTAGTTATAGACGTGGCCGCCTCCCATGCCCGGGTAGTAGCCCTGGAGGATGAAGCCGATGTCCTCATAGTCGCCCTCGAGCAGATAGTTCGCTAGGTTGGCGGAGGCGCCGCAGTTTGCCGTCTTCTTTTCGATGACCTCTTTGGCGTTGTAATTGTAGTGCCAGCTCCAGCCGTCCACGACCACGGAGAAGTCGGTGCAGAGCTCTATCCTGCAGGCGAGCATATACATGAGCAGGTCTCCGGCGGTTTTGACCTTTGCCTTCACCGTCTCCGGGGAAGCGTCCACCAGGGCGTTGGCCTCGTCCACCGTCAGCGTGACGCCGCCCAGCTCCTTGGAGAGCCGGTACTTGCCTATGTTCTCCGCCTTGACGTGCCCGTAGACCTCTTCATACAGGCTGCCGTCGCTGTAAAAGGGCTCGACCGAGGGAGAGAGCAGGGTGACGTTCATGTGCGACTCCCTGGCCCTGAGCTCCGCTCCGGAGGCGAGGCTGTATATCGAGGCGTATGCCTGACCGGAGGCGGCGAGCTTTGCGAACTCGGCCATGGAGCTCGTGCTGACCTCGGGGAACAGCAGGCTCTCTATCTCGCTGCCGGGCCCGCCCTTCATGTTCTTCACCGGGTCGAAGAAGGTGTAGACCCCGTTGTGCGCTATGCAGTTCGCGGAGGAGATGAGCAGCTCCGTGCCCATGTAGCTGAAGCCGAAGACGGCGGTTATGTTGTAGTCGTCGCCGAGCAGGTAGGCCAGCGCCGTGGCGATGTCGCCTCTGCCGGCGTCCGGGCCGCTGTCGGCCTTGAGTATGTCCTCTCCGGAGCGGAGGACGAACTCGTCCGAGTTTGAGCCCAGCCACATATGGTAGGACGTCCAGAGCGTGGGGAAGCGCATATCGAGGTACGCCACCGCGTCCCCCACCGTGGAGATGGCGGCCTTCAGCTCCGCCGGGCTCTTGCCCTTGAGGGCGGACAGCTGGGCGTCACTCAGGACTCTCGCCTCCAAGTCCAGGCTGGAGCCGTCCGATGCTATCGTGTCGCGCAGCGGGGTGTCCGTGCCCTTGAGGTCTATATCCAGGGCGGCGGCGGAGACTATGGCCACGTCGCCCCTGGTGAAGCTCTTGTTGTTGAAGGCGCCGTACTCGCCGGACGTGAGCCCCAGCTTGTCGGAGAGGCTCCAGGGCTCGTCCCACTTGAAGTCGCCCTCGCTGTCGCTGTAACCCAGGGCCCGGAGCACAAGGGTTATATACTGTGCGCCGGTTACGCCGCCTCCGCCTCCGAAGGCCTTGTCGGCGACCCCGTCCGTCAGCCCGTTCTCGTAGGCGAGGCCGACGTAGGGCTCCGCCCAGGATACGAGGTCGGTGAACGGAGTGTCCCAGCTGCCGGAGAGGGCTTCGCTCTCCCTGCCCAGCAGCCTCACCAGCATGGTTACTGCCTCGTTCCTGGTGGGGACGCGGTCGAGGCTGAACTCAGGGCTCCCGTCGGCGTTTACGCCCGTGCCCTGAAACAGACCGAGCGAGTAGAGTTCCTGCGCGGCTTGGACGGCCCTGTCGTCGGCGGCCAGCACCGGAGACGCCAGGCAAAGCAGCAGGGCAAGGCAGAGGATGACGGCGGCTGTTCTTTTCATTTTTTTACCCTCACTTTCAGCTCTGTTCGCTTCTGAGCGTTATTGACGCTATCTCTGGTGTATTTAAAAACCTGGGCAGAGGCACCGAGTTGCCGAGGCCCCTCGATATGAACAGCTTGTAGCCGGGCAGCTCGAACAGGCCCGCGTCGTATTCCGGAAACAGGCCCATGTTCGAGGCGGCGAGCCCGCCGAGCAGCGGGAGCCTGACCACGCCTCCGTGGGTGTGGCCGCAGAGGATGAGGTCTACGTCGAGCTCCGGGTACCGTTCCGCCCAGTAGGCCCTGTGCGCAAGCATGAGCACGAAGCTCCCGGGCTCAGACCCGCGCAGCGAGGATATGAACTCGTCCGGCTCCGCCATGTCAGCGGGGCCGTTCGGGTCGTCCACCCCGCAGAGGATGATCCGGTCGCCGTTGCGCTCCAGGCTGAGGCTGCTGTTCCTCAGGCACCGGGCCCCGGCGGACTCCAGGGTCTCGAAGAGGGTGTAGGCCATGCCCGAAGCCCAGTCGTGGTTGCCGCTCACGAAGTACACGGGCGCTATGTCGGCAAGCTCCCGCACGAGCGCCTCGAGCTCGGGCAGCTCCCGCTCGGCCTTGCCCTCGTCGAGAAAGTCCCCGGTGAGGGCTATGAGCTCCGGAGCCTCGGCCCTGACCTTTTCGATGAGCCTTGCGTTGTCCCTGCCGAAGCCGGAGCCGTGCAGGTCGCTCAGCTGGACGATCTTGAAGCCGTCGAAGCCCGCAGGCAGGTCTTCAAAGCCCAGCTCCAGCCTCGTCACCGAAAGCCCGTACTTCGAGAGCAGCAGTGAGGAGCCTATGAGCGCTGCGGCGACAATGACGGCGAGCCTGAGTATGAGCCGACGTCTTTTCATTGCGCCTCCTGGTCGCGGATGTAGATGGGGCGCACGTTCGGGTCTGAGGTCGTGCGCACCTGCACCTCGAAGCGGGGCAGGTTCTTGAGCATGGTCGAGAGCTTGCCGAAGCCGTAGGTGCGCGGGTCGAAGTCCGGCTGCTTCTTGATTATGAGGTTGCCGAGATTCGACAGGTCGATGTAGCCGTCGTCGTCCGCGAGGTCGGCGACGGAGTCCGCGATGAGGTCGATGACGCTCTCGGGCACGGCGGGCTTTTTCTCCTCAGCCGCTGCCGCGGCGGATTTCTTGGACGAGCTCTTCGCCGCGGCGGCAGGGGCCTTCTCCGCTGCCTTGTCGGCCTTCGACTGAACGGCGGCCTTCTTGGCTGCGGCCTTGGCCGGGGCCTTCGCGGCCTTCTCGGTCTTCTTGTACCTGTCCCTGATGACCTCTATCCTTATGAACTTGTCGCAGGCCTGGACAAAGGCCTTGGGCGTCTTCTCCTCTCCTATGCCGATGACGTACATACCGCTCTCGCGCAGGCGGATGGCCAGCGGAGTGAAGTCCGAGTCCGAGGACACGAGGACGTAGCCGTCGGTCTTGCCGGTGTAGAGGATGTCCATGGCGTCGATTATCATGGCCGAGTCCGTGGCGTTCTTGCCGGTGGTGTAGGCGAACTGCTGTTTGGGGGTGACGGCGTTCTCGAGCAGGCTGTCCTTCCAGCTCGCGAGCCCGTGGCTCGCCCAGTCGCCGTAGATGCGCTTTATCATCGGAGTGCCGTAGATGGCGATCTCCTCCATTATGCTCTTGAGGCAGTCCCTCGGAGCGTTGTCCCCGTCGATGAGCACGGCGAGGCGCAGGTTTTCTATTGACATTTGATCACGTCTTTCCAAATAATAGCCGCAAAACACATTGTAACACGTCCCGCCCGATTTCACAAGCGGGGAAAAAACCGGGAACTGTTTACAAATTTGTCTTGAAAGGCGGGGATGATTGAGTTATAATGCTATGGCTATCTGATGAAGGTATGTTTTATAATGTAATGTAAGAAGTAAAGGATGAGTACCAATGAGCGCATCGCAGGACAAGAAGAGACGGCAGACCGAGCGCATGGAGGGCACCGACAAGCGCAGTTTAGCTGAACGCGAGGCTGCGGTCAAGAGGAAGAAGGAGCGCACCCGCTGGGGCATCGTCGGCGCGATCATCGTCGTTTTCGTCGTTGTCGTCATTCTGCTGAACACGAACCTGTTTTACAGCGGGACGACGGCCGTCACCATCGGCGACCATGAGTATACGAACGCCGACTTCCAGTATTTTTATACCAGCGCTTACTCGAGCTTCGCCAACACCTACGGCGACTATCTGAGTATGTTCTTCGATTCCAGCAAGGATCTGGACGATCAGGCATTCAACTCGACCTACATCACCATGATGGGCGGCACGGTGCCCGACGGCGTCGACGAGAACTCGAGCTGGAAGGACTACTTCAAGGCCGTGGCTCTGCAGAACATGACCGAAGTCACCGCCCTCTATGACGAGGCGGTCAAGGCGGGCTATGAGCTCACCGAGGAGCAGCAGGCGGAGATAGACGAGACGGTCGCGAGCTTCGACACTGCGGCCACCATGTACGGCCTGCGCAACGCCAAGGCCTTTGTCTCCTTCTACTACGGCAAGGGCAGCACCGTAGACTCCGTGCGCGAGCTCATCACCATGGGCTACGTCGCCTCCGGCTACGCCCAGGAGAAGTACGAGTCCTTTGAATACACGCAGGACGAGCTCGACGCCTACTATGAAGAGCACGCGGACGAGCTGGACGCTTTCACTTTCAGCTACTATCTGGTCTCCGCCGAGAAGGTCGAGACGACCGAGACCGTGACGGACGAGGAGACCGGTGAAGAGACCGAGGAGACCACCGAGGCCGTTACCGACGAGACCATGGCCGAGGCCAAGGAGACCGCCGAGCGGATCGCGGACGTCGTCGAGAGCGGCGCCGAGGAGCAGGCCATGAGCTTCGCCGAGGCCGTGACCGAGGTCATGGGAGAGGACGCCTCCGCGACGGAGTACGACGGGACTCTGGGAGTATACAGCGTCAACTACGTCGCCGACCCGGTGTCCGAATGGGTGACAGACGCGGCGAGGGCCGAGGGCGACCTGGCCGTCATCGAGTCCGAGGGCAGCGGTTACTATGTGGTCTACTACGGCGGCCGCAGCGACAACAGCGACTACAACGCGGTGAGCTTCAGGCACATCCTCATTAACGCGGACGATGAGAACGAGGATGGGGAGTACAGCAGCGAGGAGCTCGGCCTGGCCGAAGAGAAGCTCAACGAGATCTACGACGAGTGGAAGAACGGGGACGCGACCGAGGAGAGCTTTGCCGAGCTGGCGAACGCCAACAGCGAGGACAGCGGCTCGAACACGAACGGCGGACTCTATGAGCACGTCGGCAAGAACAGCATGGTCGAGGTCGTGAACGACTTCATCTTCGACCCCGACACCAAGCCGGGCGACACTACCATGGTGCTCAACGAGGGCAGCTACACGGGCTGGCATCTCATCTACTTCGTGGGTACCGACGAGATGAGCTATCACAACTGCCTTGCCGACTACGGCATCAGCACGGTCGAGGGCCTGCGTCAGCCGGACTACACCGCCTGGAAGGACGAGTTGGCGGCGACCTATACGGCGAGCGTGAACAGCTTCATCAACTGGTTCGCCAAGGTGTGAACGAAATAGATCAAAAAAACCAAGAGGCGGCTTGCGGGTCGCCTCTTTGTTTGTAAGGAGGCGAGGTTTTTGCAGGAGCGGACGAAGCGGCTGGAGATGCTGCTCGGAGCGGAGGCCATGGAGAGGCTCGGCAATGCGCACGTCATAGTCTTCGGCCTGGGCGGCGTGGGCTCGTGGTGCGCGGAGGCGCTGGCCAGGTCGGGAGTGGGCAGGCTCACGCTCGTGGACGAGGACAGCTTTTCCGAGTCGAACATAAACCGGCAGCTCGGGGCCCTGGGCTCCACTGTGGGCAGGATGAAGGCCGAAGTCACGGCCGAGCGGCTCCGGGACATCGCCCCCGGCGCCGGGATAAGGCCCGTGGCCGCGAGATACGAGGCCGCGAGCCGGGACTCCTTCTTCCCTGGGGACTACGACTACGTTGCGGACTGCATCGACCTCGTCTCCTGCAAGCTCGACCTCATCGCTGCGGCGAGGGAGCAGGGCGTGCGCATCATCTCGGCCCTGGGCACGGGCAACAAGCTCGACGCCTCCAGGCTGGAGCTCTGCGACATCTCGGAGACTAGGGGCTGTCCCCTGGCGAGGGTCATGCGCCGCGAGCTGAGGCGCAGGGGCGTCGAGGGCCTGGAGGTGGTGTACAGCCCCGAGGAGGCGAGCGAGGCGGAACAGTGTGAGGCCCCGCCTCCCGGGCGCAGGAGCGTCCCGGGTTCTGCGGTCTGGGTGCCGGCCTCGGCGGGACTGCTCATGTCCCAGAGGATCGTACTGAGAATTGCGGAGGTGGAGCGGTGAAGAGGCTTTTTCCGTTGATATTGGCCCTGGCGCTACTGCTCTCGGGCTGCTCCGACGCTGAGCCCGACGGGCTGACGGAGCGGGTGGAGGCGCAGTTCGGAGAGGCGGTGAAGGCTGCGGCGGAGACGATAGAGAGGGTTCGCAGGGACGAGCTCTCCAAAACCACCCAGCCCTTCGACCCGGAGGACGCATTCAGGGGCGAGATCGAGGCCTCCGCTGAGGAGCTCGAATATCTGGACGCCGTGGGCGACTACATCGTGGAGAATATGCCCGAGGGCCTCTCGGCCTACGACCGGTACAAGTACCTCGGCTTCGTGCTCTCCTACTGCGCGGATTACGACTACGAGGTGCATGAGGACAGCCTGAACGAGACGCCATACGGTGCGCTCATAGAGGGCAGGGCAATCTGCCTGGGCTACACGAACACCATGCTCTGGCTCTGCGAGAAGGCCGGCCTGCGCTGCTCCGCCATAAGCGGCTACGCCAGCTGGAACGGGGAGGAACACGGCTGGAACCTCGCCTACCTCGAGGACGGCAGCTACTATATGGACATCACCTGGTGCGACCAGCGCGGGGAGCCGGGTTCGGCGGGCTGGAACAGCTGCTTCATGGTGACGGAGGCCGTGCTCTCCGAAGACCACGGCATATGGTCCGGCGGCCCGGCGACGGGTATGGAGGACTACCGGTGAAGCGGATACTTGAGACGGAGCGGCTGGCCCTCCGGGAGCTGAGCGAGGACGACTACGACGGCCTCTGCCTCATGCTCAGGGACGCGGAGACCATGTACGCCTATGAGCACGCCTTTTCCGAGGAGGAGGCCCGGGCCTGGCTGCGAAAGCAGCTGGACAGATACGAGGAAGACGGCTTCGGGCTCTGGGCGGTGCTTCTGAAGGAGACGGGGGAGCTCGTCGGCCAGTGCGGGCTCACCATGCAGGACGGAGGCGGCTTCGGCCGGGTGCTCGAGGTGGGCTACATCTTCAACCGGGCATACTGGCACAGGGGCTATGCGTCTGAGGCCGCCCGGGCCTGCCGGGATTACGCCTTCCGGAAGCTCGGAGCCAAAGAGGTGTTCTCCATCATCAGAGACGGCAACCGGGCCTCCGTCAACGTCGCGCTCAGAAACGGCATGGAGCCCAGAGGCCGGATGGTCAAGCACTATTACGATATGGATATGCCGCACACCATATACTCGGTTCGGCTTGTGCCGGAGCCGTGATTGTGTTAAACTGATGTGGATTTTTTATGCGAGGTGGCCCAATGGAACGCGACAGATACGAAAACCCGCTCTGCACGAGATATGCGTCCGAGCGTATGCAGCGGATATTCTCACCCGACTTCAAGTTCCTGACCTGGCACCGGCTCTGGCTCTCGCTGGCCGAGAACGAGCGTGAGCTGGGCCTGCCCGTGACAAAGGAGCAGACGGACGAGCTCAGGGAAAAACTCGCTGTCATAGACTACGAGGCCGCGGCGGAATATGAGCGCGAGCTCCGGCACGACGTCATGGCGCACATCCGGGCCTGGGGCGGGCACTGCCCGAAGGCCAGGGGCATCATCCACCTCGGCGCAACGAGCTGCTTCGTGGACGACAACGGCGACCTAATAACTTACAGGGACGCGATGAGACAGATCCGCGGGCTGCTGCTGAGCGTTATCGGAGCCCTCTCGGCCTTCGCAATGGAGCAGAAGGATACTCCGGTCTTGGCCTATACGCACTACCAGGCGGCGCAGCCGACGACCCTTGGAAAGAGGGCCTGTATGTGGCTCCAGGACTTCATGCTCGACCTGGAGCGCCTCGATTTCGAGCTGGAGCGGCTCCCGTTCTACGGCTGCAAGGGCGCGACGGGCACGGGCGCGAGCTTCCTCGCGCTCTTTGACGGAGACAAGGAAAAGGCGGACGAGCTGGAGCGGAGGATAGCCGCCGACATGGGCTTCGACAGGGTGCTGCCCATCACGGGGCAGACATATACGAGGAAGATAGACTCGTTTCTGCTCAACATACTCTCAGGCATAGCCCAGAGCGCGTCGAAGATGGCGACGGATCTGCGGCTCATGGCGCACGAGAAGGAGTTTGACGAGCCCTTCACGGAGGGCCAGGTAGGCTCGTCGGCCATGGCGTATAAGCGCAACCCCATGCGCTGCGAGCGCATCTGCTCCCTGTCGAGATACCTGGTGTCGCTCTCTCAGAACCCGATGATGACCGCCTCTACCCAGTGGCTGGAGCGGACGCTGGACGACTCGGCGAACCGGAGGATCTCGATACCTGAGGCGTTTCTGGCGGCGGACGCCATATTGAGCCTCGCGCTGAACGTGCTGCGCGGGTGCCGGGTGTACCCGGAGATGATGGCGCGTCACCTGAGGGACGAGCTGCCGTTTCTGGCGACGGAGAATATACTGATGCGGGCGGTGTCGCTGGGCGGCGACCGGCAGGAGCTGCACGAGGCGATAAGGGAGTACGCGGTGGACACGGCGAGAAGGATGAAGGAGACTGGCTGCGAAAACGACCTTGCTCAGAAGCTCCTGGGGGACGAGCGGTTCAGACTCACCGAGGCGGCGCTGGAGGAGCTGATGGACGTGAGGAAGTTCGTAGGTATGGCGCCAGAGCAGACGGAGCGGTACGTGAAGGACACGGTGCTGCCGACGCTGGAGCGGAATGCGGGAGCGAAGTCCGAGGGCCGGGAGATAAGCTGCTGAAAATTTTTAGGGCTTTAATAATAGTTTAATCTTTGACGCATATACTTGAGCCAGACCAGAGGAAGGAGGCGAGGGCATGAGCCTGTTGAGGATGAACGTGGGCATGGCGATGACGATGGCGCGGACGATGGGCTCACGCACGAGCTTTGAGATAAGAAGCGGCGTCTCGACGAAGCCTGAGGCGAACAAAAAGACAAAGTGAAGGTTGACAAGGGCGGACAAATGGGGTAAAATACTAAGGCTCTGAGCCCCCGTACCTCACCAGGATAGAGGGTCCGCCTCCTAAGCGGAATGTAGTGCGTTCGAGTCGCGCCGGGGGTGCCAAAAAAGACCGCTGTAAGCCGTTTTATGATGGTTTACAGCGGTTTTTGTTTTAAGTAAAAGCGTATAGCAACAATCTTGTTGTATGCTTGCTAATTCGATTTTTCGGACTCATTTGCCGCCGGGTGCTGCCGAGAGCAGCACCGCCAAAGTATTTGCCAGTTCCGGCGACTTGCGAAGCTGTTATACCAAGGCCTCAAATCCAATGTGGCGGGCGCCGGTTCCTTTTCTTCCTCCGGGGAACGAACCGAACGCAGGTCGGGCTTGGTATAGAAGGCGCTCTCAAACTTCTGGGCGTTGACCTTGCGATCCTCGTCCAGAATGTGCGCATACACGCTGGTGATCATGTCGATCTGGGCGTGGCCCGTGTCGCCCTGGGTGGCTTTCAGGTCGCCGTGGTTCAGTTTCAGCTCTGGAGTGACGGAGAGAGTGAAAGAACACTTTGGGCAGCCCCGTTTTCTCCCGCAGCTTTTCAAACTTCTTCAGGATAATCCGGGTGCTGGTGTTGGCAAACAAGGGCGGGAACACATAGTAGACATCCCTGTGCCCCA
>CABVBV010000072.1 GCA_902496595.1 uncultured Eubacteriales bacterium
ACATTGGCGTTGTCGTAAGCGTAGCTTGAAGCCGTGGCGGTGACATTGTCGCCGGGAACGGCCCTGTCGAGCGCGATGCTCAAGCCGGACGGCGCGTTCGTGTTGCCGTCGTATACCTTGGTCACTGTGCCGGTAATGGTCGGGGTGAGCGCCATGGGCGTGATTTCGGCGGTCACGTCGTCACACGATACGTCGGCGACGGCAAGCACATACTTACCGGCATCCTCACCACTGAGCGTGATGGCGGTCGCGGCGATGTTCTTCTTTTCACCGACGTTTTTATTGTCGTAAGCGTAAGTTGCCGTGGCGCTGACATTGTCGCCGGTCATTATTCCGGAAAGCTGCAGGGTCAGCCCGCCGGCATCCACAGCAACGGTGCCGTCGTATACCTTGCTCGTTCTGCCTGTAACAGTCGCCGTGAGCTTGAACCTGAGGCCATTGTCAACAGATATATTGGTATCAGTGCTGAAGGTTTTAGCAAGCAATTCAGATTTGCTGATTGATTCACCCGAAGCATCATTGAGATGCATTATGGTGCTTTCGTCTATTGAATCGATGCCCTTGAGCGTTTCTCCCGGGTTTGTGTAGCAGGTCATTACAACAGTATCGCTTGGATACTCTACAAAGTCCACCTTGACAACTTCGTTAACTCTACTGGTCAAGATCGGATAGCCGTTTTCGCCGACCATCCACACTTTGCCGTTGTATCCCCCGTCACTCCACCTGTTCAGACGTCCGGCCGCCTCGCCGCGTGCAAACCGTTCCGGAATCATGGCGCCGGTATCTGCGCTGCCGGTGCCGTCCCGGTCGAGCCAGAAGCAATTGTCAACGTTAACTCCGCCGTCAACAAATATTCCGCACACTCCGCCTACCGTCACCGTACCACCATTTGGCGTGTAGGTAATGCTTCCTATATTGCAGCTGTTCAATATGCAACCAATTGTTTCTCTATTTGGATTACCCTTTACCATTCCTCCGCATATGCCGCCTATGTACATCGTATCTGGATGTTCCTGATATCCGTTCAGGTCGCCGGTATTATAGCAGTTCAATATACTGGCATTACAATCAACATACATTTTGCCGCATATGCCACCCAAATACGTCGAACTGCCCGCGCTATCATCGTTTAGCGTAATTTTTCCACTGTTGGTGCAGCCGCTAATCGTCGCCGATGCTGATGATGACACGAGAGCGCATATCCCGCCTGCACATTCATAATATGCCTCGACTTCCGCGCTGTTAGTGCAGGACGTTATCTCTCCTTTAAATAGAACTCCAGATATACCACCCGCAATATTTGCTCCTGTGACTTTCTTGCTGTTATTACAGTCAATTATTTTGCTCGAGCCATATCCAAGAATGCCGCCGGCATTGCAGGTATTTCCCTGCCCTCCCTCGGTGATGGAAGAAACCTCACCAGTATTCGCGCAATTTTCTATAGTGCTTATAATGCTTATTTCATTCTCGCTTGTTTTTATCAGCCCCTCGCCGCAAATACCACCTGCTGTGGGGTTATAGCCCGTGCCAATGATCTTACCAGAGTTACTACAGTTCTCCACAGTGCCGGTATTGCTGCCGCAGATGCCCCCTCCGTATGATAAATTGTTAACTTCACTTCGTGTGCTGATGTTCTCCACTGTAAGTTTGCCATTGAACTTCAGTCCACTCAACGAGCCTTCATTGCAACCGCAGATGCCGCCTGCGTACACAATATTAGTTTTTTCAGTAGAAACAGCGTACAGAGTACCGCTGAAAGTGCAGCCCGATACAGTTCCCGCATTGCTGCCGCAGATACCGCCCGCATACGATTTAAACCCGCTGAAATTGGCTCCTTTTTGATTAAAAACACCGGCGACATAGCTGTCTACAATATTGAGATTTTTAATAATGCCTCCTTCGACCTCGCGGAACATTCCGGTATAGCATTCGCCGTCGGTTGCTGTCGTTTCTGCTTCAAAGGTTTCAGACAGGTACAGGCCGTATATGGTATAGCCATTCCCGTCAAAGGTGCCGGAGTAGGATTTTATGGGCGTCCACTCATTGGCTGGTTTGCCGATGAGATCGCCGTTGCTATTCAGCACGTTCGTGTTGATGGTGATATTATCCGTCAGCTCGGCGTTGGCGTTATAGTCGCCGTCGTTTACCAGCCCCGCGAACCAGTAGAGTTCCGCCGCGCTGCTTATCTTGTATGGGTTGTCCGCCGAACCGTCGCCCTGTTTGGGTGCAGCCGGCACAATTTCCTCCGCCGCTGCGCCGAAGCTGAGGGCGCAGAGACTCAGAGTTATCACCAGCACAAATATAAACAGTTTCTTCATCTCATACCTCCCGATACGCAGAAAAACCCATCCGCATTGTACTACAATGCGGGCGACGGCGTACGCCGTCATTTTCTTAATTCTACATTATTTCCGCCGGGCGCGCAACAAAAATTGCAATCCTGTCATCAATTCCCCGCCGGTGCAATACAATGAAACGTCTCAGAACCAACGGGGGTGCTGATATGAACGCCATTGACCGCCAGTTTTCCGAGCTGGTACAGGAGATAGGCTCGCTCGGCGAGAAGGAGCTTTACTACCGCATCCGGCGCGCCTTCGACGCCGTTCCCGCCGAGACCCGCCGCAGCTGCCAGGATTTCTTCAACCGCTTCGGCTTCTGGGGCCGGCTCGACCCCGACAGCGGCGTCTTCGAGCAGATCGAACTCAAGGAGCTGGCCCTGTTCGAGCACCTTTCAGAGTACGTCTGGCTCTACGGGCGCCTCGAGGACTACCGCTCCAAAAAGACCCTCTACGCCATCCTCAGCAACTGGTACCGCTACGACTTCAAGACCACCGCCGAGGCAAAGGAGTATCTCTATGACGACTATTTTGACCTCGACATCGTTCGCTGCTCTCCGGACGAGGTCATTGTAGACCTCGGCGCTTTCACCGGCGACACTGTGAAAAGCTATATAAAAAACTATGGTGAGGACTGCTACCGGAAAATCTACTGTTATGAGATCACTCCTGAGAGTTTTGACAAGCTGAAGGCCAGCCTCGCCGGGCTTCGGGACATTGAGCTCCGCCAAAAAGGCGTTTCCGACGCTCCGGGCAGGCTCCGCCTCCTCACGAACGAGTTCTCTTCCTCAAACCGGCTGGCTCCGGAGGAAGACGGAGAAGTGGAAGTCACCACCCTGGATTTAGATATCACCGAGCCGGTCACGCTCATAAAGGCAGACATCGAGGGTTTTGAGCTCCGGGCGCTCGAAGGAGCCAGGCGGCACATACTCAACGACCATCCGAAGCTCCTTATCTCCGTTTATCACGACAACGGCCATCTCTGGCAGATACCCAGGCTCATTGACGAGGTCTCCAGAGACTACAAATTCCATCTCCGCTTCCGCAGCTCGCCCATCTACCCCACTGAGATCAGCCTGCTCGCGACCTGAACGCTTGAAATGGAGCGGGATCTGGTGTATTTTAATATAGTAGTTCATTATGGGAGAGTATATCAATGTTTGACAACAACTTTGCGATAAAGGGCGATATTTGCCACAGCCCGGGGCCCGACGCGCTCGAGTGCGTTGAAAACGGCTTTGCAGTCTGCGAAGGCGGGCGCTCGTCCGGGCTATTCCGGGAACTGCCGGAGCGTTTTTCCGGTCTCCCGGTGCTCGACTGCACCGGGAAGTTGGTGCTGCCCGGACTCACCGACCTCCACGTCCACGCCGCGCAGTTCGGCTACCGCGGCACGGGTATGGACGTTGAGCTGCTCGACTGGCTCAACCGCTACGCTTTCCCTGAGGAGAGCAGGTTCTCCGACATCGAATATGCCGACAAAGCCTACGACCGTTTTGTCGTAGATGTCCGGCGCGGCCCGAACACCAGGGCCTGCGTTTTCGCCTCGGCGCACACCGAGGCCACGCTGCTGCTCATGGATAAACTGGAGGCTTCCGGTCTCGTAACGATGGTCGGAAGGGTGAGCATGGACAAAAACGCTCCTGACGGTTTACGCGAACCCGACGCAAAAAGCGCCGTTTCCGAAACCGTCAGGTGGCTCGACGGGGCCTCCGGCCGATACGAAAGGACGGAGCCCATGCTCACGCCGAGGTTTATTCCCTCGTGTTCAGACGAGCTTCTCAGCTCTCTCGGCAGGCTCAGCGTGGAGAGGGGCCTCGGGGTGCAGTCGCATCTGTCGGAGAACCGCTCAGAGGTTGAGCTGGTGCGGAGCCTTCAGCCTGATTCGGATTTCTACGGAGATGCTTACGACAGGTTCGGCCTATTCGGCGGCGATGGACGCAGGACTGTAATGGCTCACTGTGTGCTGTCAGAGCGGCCTGAGCTGGAGCTCATCAGGGAACGCGGGGTCTACATCGCGCACTGCCCGGCCTCGAACATGAACGTATCGAGCGGCATCGCGCCTGTGAGGCGTTTTTTGGAGATGGGCCTGCGCACGGGACTGGGCAGCGATGTCGCGGGCGGCACCGTGACCAGCATATTCAGGGCCATGGCCGACGCCGTACAGGTTTCCAAGCTCCGCTGGAGGCTCGTGGACGACAGTCTCGCAGCTCTGACCGCCGCCGAAGCCTTCTTCCTCGGCACGGCAGGAGGCGGAGAGCTCTTCAACACCGGCTCCTTCAAACCCGGTCTGGAGTTTGACGCCCTGGTCATTGACGAATCCAGATTCGCGCCTGAGGACAGGGGCTGCCTGCCTGAGAGACTGGAACGAAACATCTATCTCTCGGACGACCGGGACATCGTACACAAATTTGTCAGAGGGAAGCAATTGTTTTGAAAAAGGCAAAAAATATCGGCTCCGCGGGCGAGCGCCGGGAGCCGCTGCCCAGAGCGGGGCTCGCGCTGCTGCCTCTCTTTTGCGCCGGTTTCGCAATATATGGAATGTACTGCAACGGTTTCGGAGCGAACGCAGATGCGACGATGGCCTACTTCGGGATCGACGAGGTGAAAAACGGAGCCATCATGACCGCGCAGTCCTTCGGCTGCCTCGCGGTTGCCGTTGCGATGGGTCTCTTCGGAGAGAGGCTCAACAAGTTGTATGCGCTCTCGGGCGGCCTTGCCCTGCTCGGTGCGGCGGGTGTGCTAATCGGGCTGATGCCGGAGCTCCTGGGCTTTGCCTCTTACCCGCTAATGCTGGGCTATTCCCTGATTGCCGGGCTGGGCTATATTAGCATCGACCTTCTAACGAACAGCGCCATAGCCGACGTATTCGGCGCGGGCAAGAACCGGGTGCTGCCGTACGTTCACGCCTTTTACGGGGGCGGCGCTATGCTGGCCCCCGTCTTTGTCGCGGCATTCGTGAGCGTGGACAGGCCCGAGAGCTTTGCCAGGCCATATTTGCTGATAGGCTCGGCATCGCTCGTCTGTGCAGCCGCGCTCGCTGCAGCCGGCAGGAAGCTCAGGCAGGAGACGCCGTATGCGGACATGAGCGAGATCAGGGCCAGGGCCAGGCGGAACCCGGCGGAGATCTTCAAGGAGGGAAGCGCGTGGCTCTTCCTGCTCTCCGGTTTCATGAACCTCTCCTTCCAGACCGGACTCACGACCTGGCTGCCGAGGTACTGCGGCCTCGTATGGGGCTACGACGCTACATCCGCGGCGCTCATGGTGACGGCATTCTTCACCGGGGCGCTCATCATGCGTCTGGCCACTCCCCTGGCCTATGCGAAGGTGGGTGTACGCAGATTCTATCAGTTGTCGCTGCTCGTGTCTGCGGCGGTGTATCTCGTGTTTCTGCTCGCGCCTCTGCCCGATGTCCTGAGAACTCTGCTGGCCGGGCTCATTGGTCTGCTCCAGGGTGCGACGGTACCGACGCTCGTCATCCTCTGCTGCGACGCATTCCCGCAGCGCAGCGCCTCGGCCTCGTCGATAATAGTTTTCGGAGTGTCGCTGGCCTCCATGCTTTCGCCAGTCGTGCTGGGCAAACTGCTCACGGTCGACCCGGAGGCGGCAATGCTCGGCATGAGCTTCTGCATAGTCGTCGCAGCCCTGGCCCTGCCGGGCAAGGCCTGGATCGCCTCCCGAAGATGAGCCGCAGCGGCGCGGTTTACAAATCGGCGGCAATGTGTTATAAGTATAGGTTGCAGAACGGATAAGGAGAGGTACGATGCTGGAAAGGCTCAGAGAGATCGAGGCCAAATATGCGGAACTGGAGCGCAAGATGGCGGAGCCGGAGTATTACTCCGACGCGGAGGCCTATGCCAAGCTGGCGAAAGAACAGAAGGAGCTTGCGCCTCTCGCCTCGGCCTGCCGTGAGTATCTCAAATGCGAGGCCGACATGGAAGGCGCGAAGGAACTCATGGGCGACCCGGAGATGTCTGAGCTCGCCCGAGAGGAGTTTGACAGCGCCAGAGCCCGGATGGATGAGCTGGATGAGGAAATAAAACTGCTCATGCTGCCCTCAGACCCGAACGACGGCAAAAACGTCATCATCGAGATAAGGGCAGGTGTCGGAGGTGAGGAATCCGCTCTCTTTGCCGGAAGCCTGTACAGGATGTACTCAATGTACGCCGAGTCCCGGCGCTGGAAAACCGAGGTCGCGAACGTAAACGACACGGAGCTCGGCGGGATAAAGGAGATCAGCTTTGTTGTTGAAGGCGCAGGAGCGTATTCCAGGCTGAAATACGAGTCCGGAGTCCACAGAGTCCAGAGAGTTCCGGAGACGGAGGCCGGGGGCCGGATCCACACGAGCACAGTCACGGTCGCCGTACTGCCCGAGGTGGACGAGGTGGAGTTCGAGATAAACCCGGCGGATCTGCAAATAGACACCTTCCGTTCCTCCGGAGCAGGAGGCCAGCACGTCAACAAGACCGAAAGCGCCATCAGGATCACGCATCTGCCCACAGGCACTGTGGTTGAGTGCCAGGACGAGCGCAGCCAGTACAAGAACCGCGACCGGGCAATGAAGATACTCGCTTCCAGGCTCTACGAGGCTGAGGCCCGAAAGCAGGCCGAGGCCATCGCGGCCGAACGCAGGAGCCAGGTGGGCACCGGCATGAGGAACGAGCGAATAAGAACGTACAACTTCCCCCAGGGAAGAGTCACAGACCACAGGATAGGACTCACGCTGTATAAGATAGAACAGATAATGGACGGCGCTCTGGACGAGCTCATCGACGCGCTCATCGCCGCCGACAGAGCGGAGCGGCTGAAGAGTCAGACGGAGGAGCTATGAAGACCGAGGTCATAAGAGAGGATATGGACAGGGCCGCGTCGCTTGTGAGAGCCGGGGCCCTTGTTGCCGTGCCGACGGAGACGGTGTACGGGCTCGCCGGCAACGGCCTTGACGAAAAGGCTGTCGAGAGGATTTACGAAGTAAAAGGCAGGCCGGAGGTCAAGCCGCTCTCGCTCATGGTACCCGGGCCGGAGGCGTTTGAAAAATGCTGCCTCGACGTTCCGGATCCAGCCAGGGTGCTTGCCTCCAGGTTCTGGCCGGGGCCGCTCACGATAATACTCAGGGCCAGGCCGGAGATACCCAGGATCGTCCTGGCCGGGGGCGACACGGTTGGCCTGCGCTGTCCGGATCACCCGCTGACTTTGGAGCTGCTGAGGAAGTGCGGTCTGCCGCTTGCCGCGCCTTCGGCGAATCCGTCGGGGCGGCCGAGCCCGAAAACGGCAAAACAGGTGCTCGATTATTTCGAGGGGAACATCGAGGCGGTCATAGACGGCGGCGAATGCGGCATTGGCCTGGAAAGCACGATTATCGACCTGACCCGGGCCCCTTACAGGATACTGCGGCGCGGCGCTCTTCCTGAGCGCGATATTGCCGCCGCTCTCGCCGAGAATATGCGCATCATCGGCATTACCGGCGGCACAGGCACCGGTAAGACGACGGCCCTGGACGTGCTCCGGAGGATGGGCGCACTCTGCCTCGACTGTGACGAGATATATCACGAGCTCACCAACACCAGCGATGCGCTCCGTGAGGCCATCGAACGCAGGTTCGGTGAGATGTACACCGCGGAAGGCAGGCTCGACAGGAAGAAGCTGGGCAACATAGTTTTCAACGACCCCAGGGCCCTCGCTGAGCTGAACCTCATCACCCACGGTTTTGTCGACGATGAGATAAAAAAGCGCCTGCGCGACCATGCCATGCGCGGTGGAAAGCTCGCGGCCATAGACGCGATCGCGCTCATAGAGAGCGGAGCCTCGAGGTTTTGCACCGATACCTTCGGCATCACCGCGCCGAGTGAGCTGAGGGAGCAGAGGATCATGGCCAGAGAAGGTATTTCCAGGGAATACGCGAGGCTCAGGATCGACGCGCAGCAGCCTGACGAGTATTACAAACGCCACTGCACGTCGATAATCGAGAATAGAGGCACAAAAGCAGAATTTGCGGTCAGATGCACGACCGCTTTCACGGAGGTAATAAAAAATGGAAGAAAAGCAGGATTACCGCAAGGAACTCTTTTATGAGAAGAAGAACGGCTATGACCTCATGGGCAAGGAAGCCAGGGCCGAGATGGAGCTCTACTGCGACGGCTACAAGGTCTATCTGAACGAATCGCGCACCGAGCGCGAGGCTGTGACGAACGCAATCAGGCTGGCTGAGGCCGAGGGCTTTTCGGAGTACAAAAAGGGCATGGAGCTAAGGCCCGGAGACAAGGTATGGTTCAACAACCGGGGCAAAGCCCTTATGCTTGCCGTTGTCGGCAAACGTCCGCTGGACGAGGGAGTTGTCGTCGCCGCCGCACACGTCGACGCGCCCAGGCTTGACCTCAAGCAGACCCCGCTCTACGAGGACAGCGAGCTTGCCTTCTTCAAGACGCACTACTACGGCGGAATCAAGAAATACCAGTGGACTGCGATCCCGCTGGAGCTGCACGGCGTGGTAGTTACCAAGTCCGGCGAGGTCATCGATGTCGTAATAGGCCGCGAGAAGGACGAGCCGCAGTTTGTCATCTCCGACCTGCTGCCCCACCTGGCAGCCGACCAGATGAAAAAGACCTTGGCCGAGGGCGTCACCGGCGAGGGCCTGAACATCCTCATCGGCTCCGCTCCCTACGACGACGAGGGCAAGGACAGGGTCAAGCTCGCGGTCATGAGCATACTCAACAGCAGCTACGGCATCACCGAGGAGGACTTCGTCTCCGCCGAGCTCTGCGCCGTGCCGGCCTTCGACGTCCGCGACGTTGGCCTTGACCGCAGCCTCATCGGCGCCTACGGCCACGACGACCGCGTTTGCGCCTACGCCGAGCTCAAGGCCATATTCGACGTGAACGAGCCCGAACAGACCTGTGTCTGCATCCTTGCCGACAAGGAGGAGACCGGCTCCGACGGCGTATCCGGTATGAAGAGCGAGGCTTTTGAGTGGTTCGTGGGAGATATGTGCAAGGCCCAGGGCGTCGACCTGCGCGACTGCTTCTCGAGGAGCATATGCGTTTCTGCGGACGTGACCGCCGCCTTCGACCCGAACTACCCCGATGTCAGCGAAAAGCAGAACTGCGCCAAACTGAACTACGGCGTGGGCCTGCACAAGTTTACGGGCTCCAGGGGCAAGGCCGGTACGAACGACGCGCCCGCGGAGCTGGTTGCGTTCATGAGGCGCATCTGCGCCGAAAACGGCGTCCAGTGGCAGATGTGCGAGCTGGGCAAGGTCGACCAGGGCGGCGGCGGCACTGTTGCCATGTATATGGGCAACCGCAACATTTCGACCATAGATGCCGGTGTTCCCGTCCTCTCGATGCACGCTCCCTTTGAGGTCGTTGCAAAATATGACTGCTATATGACCTACAAATGCGTCCTGGCGGCCTATTCGAGCGCAGTCCCCGAGCTGTGAGCCGTCCGGCTCGACCGTGCAGGCAAGGCATTCCGCATTGCTAACTCGAATAAAAAACGAGGCCCGGCGCTGACAGGCGCCGGGCCTCGATGCATCTTTTCTTGCCGGATCGTATACTGATCCTCTTTCTATGAACTGAACCGCGCTGCAGTCGTGATTTGTAATAGAGAACAAAAAACCGACTGCCAAAGCAGTCGGTTCTGGTGGACGATACAGGACTCGAACCTGTGACCCTCCGCACGTCAAGCGGATGCTCATACCAGCTGAGCTAATCGTCC
>CABVBV010000073.1 GCA_902496595.1 uncultured Eubacteriales bacterium
GGCAAGCAGAAGGGCGGGCCCGTGGGCCCGCCCTTAAATCTCGCTTGTCTGTATTCTCAGTCTCCAAAGAAGATGCCGACGTCTCGCGCCGTCTGGATCAGCGGATGGTCGGTGGGCAGGAACTTCGTTCTGCTTGCCGCGTCTGCCAGCGGAACGTCGACGATCCTTCCCTCCTGGATTCCGACCATAGTGCCGTATTTCTTCTCCATTATGAGCCTCGCCGCTGCGGTTCCGAACTGTGTGGCGAGAACCCTGTCGTACGGGCAGGGAGGGCCTCCCCTCTGGTAGTGGCCGGGAACCGTGACCCTGATCTCCTGTCCGGTCATGCTCTCCAGCTCCGCCGCTATGCGGTAGGATATGGTCGAGTGCTTCGAGGTCTCCTTCACCCTGCGGCGCTCCTCCTCGGACAGCACAACGTCCGTTGAGGATACGGCGCCCTCGGCCACGGCAACAATGGAGAAGTTCCTGCCGTGCTTCCTGCGGTACTCGACAGCAGCCGCGACTTTCTCAATGTCGTAGGGTATCTCGGGTATCAGCACAATGTCCGCGCCTGAGGCGATGCCCGCGTTCAGCGTCAGCCAGCCGGCGTCGCGGCCCATGAGCTCAACGACGAAGACTCGGCTGTGCGAGCTCGCCGTGGAGTGTATGTAGTCGATGACGTTCGCCGCTATATCCACGGCGCTCTGGAAGCCGAAGGTCGTGTCCGTGCCCCAGATGTCGTTGTCGATGGTCTTCGGCAGGGTCACGATGTTCATGCCCGCATCCATGAGGAGCTTCGCGCTCTTCTGCGTACCGTTGCCGCCCATGACTACAAGGCAGTCAAGATTCAGTCTGTTATAGGTGTTGAGCATCGCGGGCATGAGGTCGTTTCCCTCTTCGTCCACGATGGCTTTGCCTGGTATGTACCTCTGCCTGGAAGTGCCGAGAATGGTGCCGCCCTCAATGAGAATGCCGGAAAAATCTCTTGAGTCCATGAACTTGTAGTCGCCCTCGATAAGCCCCTTATAGCCGTCGTACATACCGTAGATCTCTACGTTATCGACGTACTGCAGAAGGGCCTTGCCCACGCCGCGTATGGCAGCGTTCAGTCCCTGGCAGTCGCCGCCGGATGTCACAAGGCCGACTCTGGTGTTTCTCTTCATATTTCAACCTCCAAACGTCCCTTATATGCCAAACATATCATACAACATCCTAGACCTACTGTCAAGACTATGTCTGCTGCTTCCTGTATGCCGTGGGCGTCATGCCTTCCCTCTTTTTAAAAAGGTAGAGAAAGTGGTTCGTGTTCGGCACCCCCACCTCGGCCGCTATCTCGGCTATTCCGGCATCGCTGTCCAGCAGCAGTTCCCTCGCCCGCTCGAGGCGCCGGTCGATGAGATAGTCGTTCGGGCTCTTGCCGACATATTTTTTGAACTCACGCGACATATGGAATTTACTGACGTTAAACTTTGCCGAGAGTATATCCAGGCTCAGGCTCTGGTCATAGTTCTCGTCCAGATAGCTCTTTATTCTGCCGATGAGTTCCGGCAGCTCCTGAGCGTCCGGCCCAGTGCCGAGCAAGATGAGCTCTATCTCGACGAACAGCGCCAGCAGCAGGTGCGCGTACACCTCTTCCGAGGCCTGCGACTTTTCGTCCTTACCGCCGACCATCCTCCTGACCAGGGAACGGGGTCTCGAACCCGGGCCGAAACTGAGTTTTATTATCCCCTCCTCGCGCAGCAGCCTTGCTGTCTTGGTGCAGAACCTCGATTCCAGCCTTCCGTGTATTCGGATAAAGGCGCACTCCCAGCTGCTGCCAGGCAGTGAGCGCAGCCTCGCGTGCCGGTGATCCAAGAGGATGCAGTCGTTCGCGCCGCAGCTGTATCTCGCGCCCTCGGCAGCGAGTTCTCCCTCTCCCCTCAGCGTACAGCAGATCAGCGTGCTCGTCTCCGAGGTGAGCTCAGTCCAGCTCGCGGGCACGAACTCGGACGACAGCCTCACGAGCCCGACACCCGAATCCTGATCCAGCTTCGGATACGAAGCCACATAATGTGAGAACCCCGGTTCAACATCCTCCTGATCCGGCAGCCTCGGCCCGCGCCCCGGCGCGGCCGCATCCTCTGAGAACAGCTCGAGATAGTCCTCCTCAGTGCCGAATATCGTGCGGGAACCTTTGTCATAAAAATCAGAATTTCTCGACCTTCGCGCCATATTCTCCGCCACCTCAAAGCAAAATATAAGGGTTACTCTCCCGTTCAAGAGCTTCCGACCCATCCTTGATGCAAATCAGCATCGCCTTTCACCCATAATATAACGCCTTAAACCTCGCGTCAACACAGTAATTGCGGCTTATCTCCGCAATTTGCAATCAAATCATTATTTCTTGCTGTCAGCATGAGCGATAATTTAATCACATAGCAATATACCGGTTATTGTGAGCAGTATATTCTGTTGTAAAATCCGCTCGAAAGTGTAAAAATCCAGGGTGTACAAGGACGGCGCGTTGACATTTTTTCTGGGAGAGATTTGAATGAAGATCATAGTGTATGTAAAACAAGTGCCGGATACGGACGATGTCAAGCTCGACCCGAAGACCGGCAATTTGCAGCGCGAGGGCGTGAAGAGCATGATGAACCCGCTCGACGCCAACGCCATTGAGGCCGCGCTGCGGCTGAAAGAGCAGTACGGCGGCACAGTGACCGCTGTCAGCATGGGCCCGCCTCAGGCCGACGACGTGCTGAAGAAGGCCCTTGCCATGGGCTGCGACGAGTCCGCCCTGCTTTCCGACAGGGCTCTCGGCGGAGCGGACACACTGGCTACGGGCTACACCCTCTCCAAAGCTGCGGAGAAGATCGGCGGCTTCGACCTGCTCATCTGCGGCAGACACGCCTCCGATGCCGAGACGGCTCAGACCGGGCCCATCATCGCCGCCTTTCTGGGCATACCTCAGGTCACTCTCTGCGGCAAGGTAGAGGCCGACGGCGAACACATCATCTGCGAGCGTCTGCTTCCCGACAGGATACAGAAGGTAAGGGTCAAGCTGCCGGCGCTCATCACCGTATGCGCTGAAGCGAACGAGCCCAGGTATCCGACGCCCATGGGGATCATGAAGGCGCTCAAAAAACCTCGTCACGTTTGGAACGCGGCAGAGCTGGGCTGCGACCCCGGCATGATAGGTCTGGCCGGTTCTCCTTCTGTGAACAAGCGCGTATTCGCGCCTCCAAAGCGGAACACGGACACCAGGTATTTCGAGGGCACGGCCGATGAGATGGCCAAGGCCATAGCGGACACGCTCGAAGCAGAGCGGATCATATAAGGAGGCTGCGTCATGGAATACAAGGATATCTGGGTATTTGCCGAGCAGGAGGACGGCGTCCTCTCCGGCACGACCTTTGAGCTTCTGGCAAAGGCGCACGACCTCAAGGCGAAGCTCGGTCAGGGCGACGAGATCGTGGCCGTGCTCTTGGGAAGTGGAGTATCAGAGCTCGCGCAGACGCTCTTCGCCTACGGGGCCGAGAAGGTCATCATAGCAGAGCACGAGGCGCTCGCTGTTTACAGTGCCAGGCCCTATGAGAAGGCGCTGGTTCAGCTGTGCGAGCGGCGCAAGCCGTCCATCTTCCTCTTTGCCGCCTCTGTAATAGGCAGGGATGTGGCTCCGAGGGTCATGTGCTCTCTGCGCACCGGCCTTACGGCTGACGCTATCGACCTCGACGTGGACGAGGATGGCACCTTTGTGCAGACTACGCCGAACTTCGGCGGCAATATCCTCAGCCACATAGCCATTCCGGAGAAGCGCCCGCAGATGGTCACGGTGCATCCGAGGGTCTTTGAGCCCTTCGAGCCTGTCGACGGCGCATCCGGCGAGCTCATTACGGAGACGGTTGAAGTCGAGCCCGACGACTGCTACGAGCTGTTGGAAACCACGATGAAGCCGGTCGAGGGCAAGCCGATAGACGAGTGCGAAGTGCTCGTTTCCGGCGGCCGCGGCGTACGCGAGCAGGCGGATCTTGAGAAACTGGCCGAGCTTGCGGAACTGCTTGGAGGCGAACTTGCCTGTTCCAGACCTCTTTGCGACAACGGCTGGCTCCCGCATCCGAAGCAGATAGGCCAGTCCGGAACCACTGTAAAGCCGAAGTTCATCCTGAACGTGGCCATCTCCGGCTCCGTACAGTATCTCTCCGGGATGCAGAAGTCCGACTGCATCATGAGCATCAATCACACCGACACCGCCCCCATCTACGATGTCTCTCACTACGGAGCTGTTACAGACTACCGCAAACTCATACCCGCGCTCATAGACGAGATTAAGAGAAGAAAAGCATAAAAAAGTTAGCTCCGCTCCGCGAGAAGTATTTTCGGCGACGTACACGCCGCCGCCGAAAATGATCAAACTTTATTTCGCGGCTGCGGCCGCGAAACTCTGCGAGGCTTGGAGGAAGACTGAGCTGCGCGTTGCAGACCTTGTCCTGCGACGCGCAGCTTTCCGATTTTTATTTCAGATACGTGGTTTGCGGGGTGTAAAAGGTCTCTCCGGGCTCCATGTGCAGGCTCAGGAAGCCCTCGTCGCTGCCGGCGGATATGAGCCGGCGTATGACCTGCGGTTCTCCGAGGTAGTCTTTAGTATAGTCCTCGAACACGGCCCATGCCGCGCCGTTCGCGGCTATCTCCCCGGGTATGTCCTCCGGGGCGTATTCCTCGCGGCACATGAGTGCGCCGTCCGCGGAGTAGAGCAGCACGGCGAGTTTATCCGAGGGATAGCGGCCCGTCACGGTCAGCGTGATGTCCATGCCGTAGCCCGGTTCGCCCTCGACGGCGCTCTCGCGGCTGTCCGAGAGTGTGAAGGCCATGCTCCCGCCGCTGTCCGCCGTCATGCCCTCGCCTGGGACGAGGTAGACGCGGCCGTCCTCCTGCTGGTACACTGGGTTGCAGTAGGCCGTGACGCGCCCTGAGCCGCTGTCGGTGAAAATTTCGCCCGTGAGCGTGACGGTCTCCATGTCGTCGGAGTTGTTTATACTCAGGTGCACGTTTGCCAGCTTGTCGCCGCTGTCGCTGCCGGTATAGCTCTCGCCATCCTTCTCATAGTGCGCGGCGATCATGGGCACGCCCTCGATGGGGAAGCTGGTCTTGCCGTCCGTGACCTCGGCGTAGATGCGCTGGGAGTACTTTTCGGCGTCCTCGCGGGAAACCTCGCCGTCTCCATTGAGCAGGGACGAAGCGTTGTCGTTGACGTAGGCCTCGAAGTCGAAGGTGTCGATGTAGCTGTCGGTGATGTAGATGCCGACGAGCCTGTCGGCCTCCGAGGGTTCGCCGTCCTCGCGCAGCAGCGAGCAGCCGGGCAGCGTGAGGGCGAGGGCGAGTATGAGCGCGATGGCGAGTTTTTTCATGTGCAAGCTCCTTTTATACATTGGTATGCGCCGGTCTTCCGCCAAAGCCTCCCTTGCGCAAAGGGAGCCTTTCCGCTTTCCGGAACCGTATGCAAGGCCTGAACGTCCGCACCAGTGCAATCGTAGGGCGCATCGACCCCGATGCGCCGCATGGGGCGTTCCGCGCTCTGCGGAGCGCGGCCAGGGGGCGCCGCCCCCTGGATCCCTGCCGCCTTTTGTAAAAGGCGGGCGAAAACTTTAGACTTTTTCCTCACACGAACAGGTCGTTGTCGTCCTTGAGCCGCTTGTGCGCCGCGACCAGTCTCGCGCCCAGCAGCACGGCAAAGCAGTAGATGAGTGCGCTCACGGGAAAGTTCACCGAGCTCAGGCTGAGGCCCGCGGGCTTTGCGAGCACATTGACAAGCTCCACCGCCACGGACAGCAGCAGCATCGCCGCAAGCGCCGACGCGCAGAACCTCGAGAGCCGGCCCACCGCCTTCATGACGGCCTCGCTCAGCTCCCCGTCTATGTCGTAGCGCCGGAGCGCCCCGAGCGTGTATATGCAGGCCGCAACGCCCAGCCCCGACGAGACGAGCATCAGCGCAGACTTCGAGAGCGCCGCCGCGACCATCTGCCCGTACCTGAGCACGAACACCGCCGCGCCCACGTTCGCGCCCGCGCTGTAAGCGAAGTACAGCGCCGCGGCGCAGACGGCCCAGCCGCACCAGCGTACGAGCGGAGCGCCTTCCGCCGCGCAGCAGGCCCGCAGTATCCGCAGCCCCGCCCAGGCCAGCAGCGCCGTCCAGACCGCCGAGGGCTGCACCGCGGACGAGGCGTACAGGCCCTCCATGCCAAGCGGGCTGTCCATGACCATGTAGACGAGCGCCGCGCACAACAAAAGCAGCAGGTCTTCCGGTTTGAACCTCTGCCTGAGCAGCGGGGCGAGGAAGCCGAAGACCGGCAGCGCGGCCAGCACGAGGCACACGCTCTGCGGCGTCCTGCCGTCCGCGCCCGCCGTCACGGCCTGTATCTGCGCAAAGGGAAACCAGAGCCGCCCCAGCGCCGACTCGGCCTGCGAGGCCGAGAACAGGTACACCGCGCAGCCCGCGAGCGCCGCAGCGGCGCAGAGGATGAGGCAGTGCGCCGGGGAAAGCACCGTCTTTCTGTTGCCGTTCATTCTTCTTCCTCCTCAAGTTCTCCGTCAAATTTCAATATGTCTCCCACGTCGCAGTCGAGGTAGTAGCAGATGCGGTTTATCGTGCCGAACCTGACGCCCCGGGCCTTGCCGGAGCGCAGGATGGAGAGGTTCGCCTCCGTGATGCCCACCTTTGCGCAGAGCTCCTTCGAGGTCATGCCCCGCTCACGCAGGACATCTTCCAAATGCACGCGTATAGCCATCAGACAAAGAGGTCGTTGTCGTCCCGCAGCTCTTTGTGCGCTGCGATGAAGCGGGCGACAATGAGCGCCGCGAGGCAGAACAGCAGCTGGAAGACTGGGAAGTTCACGCTCACGTCCGTGCTGGTCGAGAGCCTGACGAAGGCGAGTTTTACGAGGTTCGCGGCGAGGCTTATGAGCAGTATGGCGCTCGCCGCCCGGACGCTGTATCGGTAGAAGCGCCGGGCCTGTTCCACGGTATTGTCCGTGAGCTTTCCGCCCTCGCCGAGGCTGTCCACGAGCCGCAGCCCCAGCAGGCAGCCGTAGACGGTTATGCAGCTCGAGGCCACGGAGCCCGCGCCCTCCGCGAGCGCCGCGATGGAGAAGCGCTCGAAGAGCGAGGCGAGTATCGCAAAGGCCGAGACGCCCGCGAGCGCGGCAAAGAGCATCCCGATGAGCACGACCACGATGCGCACCAGCTTCACGAGCCGCCTGTCGTCGGAGGCATTGAAGTACCGCAGCAGCCTCAGCGCCAGCCAGGTCACGAGCACAGCGAGAAGGCCCATCTGCGCGAAGGTGGAGTATATCGCCCGGTTCCTGTCCAGCGCCCGGCCCACTAGCAGGAGCAGCACGGCGGAAAGCAGCGCGAGCAGCCAGTCCTCGCGCCAGGGCCTGCGCCGCCGCGAGATGAGAAAGAGCGCAACTGCCGGTATGAGGCACGCAATCACATACAGCATGATCGCGACGACGCGCCAGGCCGCGCCCGTTTTGGCCATATCCCAGAGCAGATCCACGAAATACCCGCAGGGCAGCTTGAACGGAAGCTCGATGAGCCCCGGCCATGTCGCCAGCGCAGCGCAGCCGGCAGTGCCCAGGACGGCTGCGAGTATCACAAGTCTCAGGAATCTTCTTTCGCTCACGTTTTGCACCTCCGCATTATCGTAAAACAATAATTCGTACTTTGAGTATAACAGAGAATTATTGTTTGTCAATAATTTTTTCAACTTGACGATGTGTGAAAAATGTTATAGAGTATAGCCGCAGAATGAAAAGGCGCGGATCTCCGTGTGTACGGATCTGAGCGTCGGGCACGACCCGGCGGGAGGAGCAGGGGGAAGGCGGTGAAAATCCGCCGCAACAGCCATTGCCGTGAGCGCATATGCGCAAGTCGGAATGCCCTGCGTTTCGCGGTATGCAGGCCGTTCCCGGGCAGTTTGGGGAGCAGGGGCATATGGTGCGCCGTGGGCATAGTCCGGGGCGCAGGATTGTTGTGCCGCTCCCCTTGGGGAGGGGCGCTTTGCTTTTTTCTGATGTAGACTTTAGAAAAGAGGTAAGAAGTGATGACAAAAGCAAGCAGAAAGGCTGCGGCGTTCGCCCTGACGTTGGCGCTGATACTCAGTCTCGCGGCCTGCGGGGCTCAGAACGCAGGAGGGATGTGGGACAGCGCGAGCTACAAGGAGGACACTGAGCTGGGAGAAGGCGCAAAGACTCTCAAGCTCGAGGTGACTGCTGAGGACAAGACCGTGACTTTCACCATCCACACTGACGGAGAGACGCTCCGGCAGGCTCTGGAGGAGCATGGGCTCATCGCGGGTGACGAGAGCGAATTTGGACTCTACGTCAAGACCGTGAACGGCATGACGGCGGATTACGATACCGACGGCCTCTACTGGGCCTTCTACAAGGCCGGTGAGTATCTCATGACCGGTGTGGACACGACGGAGATCGCCGACGGCGAGCAATACGAGCTTGTCTGCACCAAGGGCTAAGGGCGAGAAACGTAGGCTGAGCATCGTTGAGATGGCGGTCTACGCCATGTTCGGCGTCATGATGTTCACGTCGAAGCTGCTGATGGAGGGCCTGCCGAACATACATCTCATCGGGATGTTCACAGTGCTGCTGACGGTGGTATACCGAAAGCGGGCGCTGTATCCCATATACATCTTCGTGTTCCTGACAGGGGCATATAACGGCTTTTTGTCCTGGTGGATACCGTATCTGTATATATGGACGGTGCTCTGGGGCGTCGTCATGCTGCTGCCGAGGGATATGTCCACGCGCTGGGCTGCGGCGGCATACCCCGTTGTCTGTGCGCTGCACGGGCTGGTCTTCGGTACGCTCTACGCCCCGCTGCAGGCGCTGATGTACGGGCTGGACTGGCGCGGTATGCTCGCCTGGATAGCAGCCGGCTTCCCTTTCGACTTAGTGCAGGCGGCAGGGAACCTTGCCGCCGGACTGCTCATCCTTCCGCTCTCCACCCTGCTTGAAAAACTCAACCGGCAATTCCGCATTGGCGGCCCCTGAAACTTTGCGGGGGCCGCTCTTTTGTATAAAGTGCCGGGAAAAGCTCTCAATATCGACCTGTGGTGTGCGAAGGGGCGAAAGTTGCCGAGGTTGTTGACAAAATTTCTGGTTTGGCGTAAAATATAAAAAAATTTGAGCCCGCAGTGAGCGGGCTCTTAGCGTGTCCGAAAGGGGGTTCGTCCGGTGGGCGGCATTGTCATCAAAGGCTGCGAGATTTTCCGCCAAGGGGCCTTTGTTTCCTCTGATGTGGAGGTTTTGGACGGCGTAATCTCACGCATCCGGCCCGGTATCGTTCCCGGCGAGGGCGTAAGTGTTTATAATTTCAATAATTGCCTTTTGATTCCCGGTCTTGTCGATGTTCACGTTCATCTTCGAGAGCCGGGTTTTTCTTATAAGGAGACCATAAGATCCGGCAGCGAGGCCGCGGCGAGGTCTGGTTACAGCGCCGTCTGCGCCATGCCGAACCTTGACCCCGTGCCTGAGGACGCCGCCACGCTCGCGCAGGAACTCGATATCATAGCCAGGGACGCCGTCATCGACGTTCTGCCCTACGGCGCCATCACTCGCGGGCAAAAGGGCGGAGCGCTCGCGGATATGTCGGCCATGGCCGCCCGGGTCTGCGGCTTTTCGGACGACGGCCACGGCGTGCAGTCGGCGGACATGATGCGCGAAGCCATGCTGGAGGCAAAGCGGCTCGGAAAGCCCATCGCCGCCCACTGCGAGGACAACTCGCTCCTGCGCGGCGGCTATATCCACGAGGGCGGGTACGCGAGGGCCCACGGGCACCGGGGCATCTGCTCCGAGTCCGAGTGGGGCCCCATCGCGCGGGACATAGCGCTGCTGCGCGAGACCGGCTGCGCCTACCACGTCTGCCACATCTCGACGAAGGAGAGCGCGGAGCTCATCCGCCGCGCCAAGGCCGAGGGCCTCGACATAAGCTGCGAGACCGGGCCGCACTACCTGCTGCTCT
>CABVBV010000074.1 GCA_902496595.1 uncultured Eubacteriales bacterium
CAACGCCAAGGCGAGGTACGAGCACCTGCTCAAGCTCAAGGAAATGTACAAATAAGAAGCAGCAAAACAAAAGAGGGCGCCGGAGAAACCGGCGTCCTCTTTTTGCTGTTTGTTTGGCTGTCGGGCTTCAGATGGCGGCGAGGGCCTCGCGGATTTTGGCCTTCACATCGGGCGAGACCTTGCTGTCGGGAACCATGTTGAAGACGGCCTCGACGGTTTTGCCCTTGACGAGCTTGACCATGGGGCTTTTCAGTATCTTCGGGTCGATAGCGTTCATGGCGTCGCAAGCGGCCTTGTTCTCGAGAAGCTCCCTGACAGTTACCTTGCTGATGTCCATATTTTTACTCCCTTCATAATTCCCGGGCGAGCCGCCGCGGGTCGACTTGACATCACTTTAACATAAAAGTGTCGGTTTTTCAAGGGTTTTGAAAAGCGCGTTTTGTATGTTATAATGGACGTCGAGGGGGAGAGGCGGATGCTCAGGCTTATAACTGGACGCGCAGGCGCCGGTAAAACGGCGATGATAATGGATGAGATAAAAAACTCAACAATTTCGGGGCAGACAGGTAGATACCTGCTGGTGCCCGAGCAGTACAGCCATGAGGCCGAGCGTGAGCTTGCAAAGGTCGCCGGGCCGCGCCTGCCTCTCTGCGCGGAGGTCTTGTCGTTCACCGGGCTTGCCAGAAAGGTGGAGGCGGAGCTGGGCGGGGGCGGCAGGAAGCCGATGGATGCAGGGGGAAGATTGCTCTGCATGGCATTGGCGCTTGACGCAGTGTACACGAGGCTCAAAGTATACCCGGGTGCGAGGCGTTCGCCGGAGCTGCAGGCTGAACTGCTGAAGGCCGTGGATGAACTCTCAGCGGCGGGCGTCTCAGAGACGGAGCTCATGGAGACTTCGGAGAGGGCGGGAGGCGCCCTGGGACAGAAGCTCGCCGACCTTGCTCTGATAATGGGCGCTTTCCGCGCCGCAGTCGGGCCGGAACGCACAGACCCGTCAGACCGGCTGGCCCGGCTGCTTGAGCGCCTTCCTGAAAGCGGCTTCGGCCGCTCTGGCCACATATACATAGACGGATTCACGGATTTCACCGGCGTGGAGATGAAGCTGCTCTCGGAGCTGCTCGGACGCGGCGCGGACATGACCGTCTGTCTCACGGTTGATTCTATCGAAGAGGGCAGCGAAGTTTTCGAACTCTCGAGACGTACAGCCGGGAGACTGATTAGGGAGGCGAGAGACAGGGGCGTCGAAGTGGAGCTGGAAACGCTCGAGTCGAGGCTCGAGAGCCCCGCCGGTATCCTTGCGGAGAATATGCTGAGCTACTCCGTCGGGAACTTCGACCCTGAGAACAGGATCTTCCTGTATACCGCAGACTCGGTCACAGGAGAATGTGAGTTCGCGGCGGCCCGGGCCATAGAACTGGCAAAGTCCGGCTGCCGCTGGAGGGATATCGCAATAGCCGTGCGCTCATTTGAGGATTACCGCGCCTCGCTGGAGGCGGCGTTCCGGTACTATGAGGCGCCGCTCTTCACAGCCAGGCAGACGGATATCAGCCAGAAGCCGCTGCCCGCGCTCGTTGCTTCAGCCTACGAGATAATCTGCGGCGGCTGGGAGCAGGCGGACGTGTTCGCATATCTCAGGACGGGCCTCGCGGGGCTTAGCGTGGATGAGTGCGATGAGCTCGAGAACTATTGCTTCACCTGGAACATCCGGGGCGGGCACTGGCTTTCTGGCCGCGACTGGCATATGCACCCTGACGGCTACTCCGGGAGGTACGATGAGGCTGCTGAGGAGAGGCTCAGACGGATAAACTTGCTCAGGCTCCGTGTATCCGAGCCGCTTATGCAGCTTGACAGGGCCTGCCGCGAGGCAAACACCGCCTCGGAACAGGCGGAAGCCCTTGCGGAGCTGTTCGAGACCCTGGGCCTCGCAGAGCGGCTGGCGGAGCGGGCCGATGAGCTGGAGCGCTCGGGCAGACTGCAGGCAGCGGAGGAGTACGCAAGGCTCTGGGACGCGGCCGTCTCGGCGCTCGAGCAGTGCTCGCAGATTCTCGGAGAGACGCAGCTGGATACGTCGGCGTTCTCGAGGCTGTACCTGCTGACCCTGTCGCAGTACGCGGTCGGCGTCATTCCGGTGTCCCTGGACATGGTCTCGGCCGGAGATATGGACAGGATGCGGCGCAGGCATATAAAGCACCTGATCGTCCTCGGCGCCTCTGACGAGCGGCTGCCGGGGCCTGCACAGGACGGAGGAGTATTCAATACGGACGAGAGACGTGCGCTCTCAGAGCTGGGCGTGCCTGTGGACGCGGGCGACGCAGAGCTGTGGAGAGAGTTCTCGCTGATATATAATTGCGTCAGCCTGCCTTCGGAGACGCTCACGCTGGTGAGCCCGGGGTACGGCCCGGACGGCTCTGCACAGAGGCCCAGTTTCGTTGTGAACAGGTCGGCTGCGCTCTTCGGCCTGGAGATCGTCAGGGCGGACGACAGGCTGTGCAGGCTGAGGGCCAGAAGACCCGCCCTGGAGCTCGCGGCCTCCGGAGCCGCGGGAAGGGGAGGAACGCCGGCAAAGCTGGCTTGGAACTACTTCGAGAAGACAGAGCCGGAAAAGCTCGAGCGCCTGAAAAACGCGGCAAAGCTCCCGCCGAGGCTGCTCTCGGAGAACTCGGCGAGGGCGCTGTATGGGGATGAGCTCAGACTATCTCCCTCGAGGATAGAGAAATTTGCAAACTGCCGATTCTCTTATTTTCTCAACTACGGGCTCAAGGCCAAACCGAGACAGCCCGCCAGGTTCAAGGCCCCGGAAGCCGGCAGTTTCATACATTATGTTTTGCAGCACGTTGCGGAGGACACCCGGGATTCCGGCGGCTTTGAGAACGCGGCCGAGGACAGGCTTGACGAGTTGACGGACGAATATGCCATGCGCTATCTCAATGAGGAGCTGGGCGGGCTTGAGGGTAAGAGCGCCAGGTTCTCCTACCTCTTCGGCAGACTGGCCGAAAGCGTCAGGAAGATAGTACAGGATATGGTCGATGAGCTGAGGCAGTCCCGGTTCAAGCCTCTGGACTTTGAGCTGGACTTTTCCAGACCCGGCCTCTCGCCAACGGCGGAGCTGCCAGGAGGCGGCAGTGTGCGTTTGAGCGGAATCGCAGACAGGGTGGACGGCTGGATACATGACGGGAGGCTGTATCTGCGGGTGGTCGACTACAAGACGGGCCGCAAGAGCTTCTCGCTCTCGGACGTCATGTACGGGCTGAATATGCAGATGCTGCTGTACCTGTTCTCACTGGAGAAGTCGGGCCGGAAGCTGTATGGGTTCGATCCCGTACCGGCCGGCGTGCTCTATGTTCCTGCCAGGGACGTGCTGCTGAGCGAAGACGGAGACCTAACGGATGAGGAGATAGACAGCCGCAGACGTGAAAAACTCCGCCGTTCCGGACTGGTGCTGAATGACCCGGAGGTGCTCCGGGCAATGGAGAACAGCGAGGAGCCGGTGCGCATACCTGTAAAGTGGAAGGACGGCTCCCCGACGGGAGACTCGTTGGCGACTGCCGAACAAATGGGAGCCCTGGGAAGAAGGGTAGAGGCCACGCTGAAGCTGCTGGCTTCGGAGCTGCGCTCTGGCAGCATTTTGGCTGACCCGTGCTATAAGAGCGCGCAGGAGAACGCCTGCCTCTGGTGCGAGTACGCGGAGGCCTGCCGCTTTACAGACGGAGAGGGCGGGGACAGGCGCAGATACCTGCCAAGGCTGAGCGCCACAAGGGTGTGGGATATGCTGGAGGGAGGGAGCATGAATGGCTGAGTTCAAACCAACTGCTTCTCAGAAGCTGGCGATAGAGGACAGAGGCGGAGAACTGCTTGTCTCTGCCGCCGCCGGCTCCGGAAAGACCAGAGTCCTCACCGAGCGGCTCATGAGCCGTATAATTTCGGACGAGGAGCCGAAAAGCGTGGACAGCTTCCTCGTAATCACCTTTTCGACTGCGGCGGCCGCAGAGTTGAGAGGACGCATATCGGACGAGATATCGAGGCGCTCCATGGCGGAACCCGAGTCAAAACGGCTCAGACGCGAAGCCGCGCTCGTGCGCCGGGCGCCCATCGGCACGATACATAGTTTCTGCTCCTCACTCCTGCGCGAATACGCCGGCAGGGCGGGGGTGACTCCCGATTTTGCCATCGCGGATGAGGACAGAGCGGCGGAGCTCCGTGCGCTGTCGCTCGAGACGGTCATGGATTCGGCGTACGAGGCGGACGATCCGGGGTTCATGCTGCTCGCCGATACCGTAGGGGCGGGCCGCGACGACAAGAGGCTTGCAGACCTGGTGCTGAGACTGCACGACAAGCTGCAGTCACACGCCAGGCCGGAGGAATGGGCAGAGCGGCAGGCGGAACTGTTCTCGTCCGACGCAAAAGACGCGGGTGAAACGCCCTGGGGCCGGGAACTGCTTTACTCCGCGGAAGCGGAGCTCAGGTATTGGGCCGAAGAGTTCGAGCGGCTGTGTGATGAGATGTCCGGCTTCGAGAAACTCGGAAAGGCATATTGCGGCAGCTTCGAGACTACGGGAAGGATGCTCAGGGGATGCGCAGTCTGCGCCTCCGAAGGCTGGGACAGGCTGTACGAGGCCCTTCCGGTAGAGTTTCCAAGGCTGGGCACGCTCAGGGGCGGAGGGGAAGACCCCGAGCTCGCCCAGCTGGCCAAGGCAAAGCGCGAAGCCTGCAAGAAGGCTATGAATAGGCTGGAAAAAGACTTCCTGCTCCCGAGCAGCGAGTTGCTGCGCGATATGAAAAGGACGGCGCCGGCAATGCGCGCCCTGCTGAAGCTGGTCGGCGACTTCGATGCGGAATATACAAGGCGGAAACGCAGACGCTCGCTGCTGGACTTTTCAGACCTGGAACACCTGGCGGCGAGACTGCTCACAAACCCGGACGGCTCTCCGTCAGAGACAGCTGCGGAAGTCTCGAGCCGATACACAGAGGTGATGGTAGACGAATACCAGGACGTTTCCGCCGTGCAGGATATGATAATCCGCGCAGTCTCCGATAACGGGCGCAAGCTCTTCATGGTAGGCGACGTGAAGCAGAGCATCTACCGGTTCCGGCTGGCAGACCCGACGATCTTCCTGAGCAAGTACGAAAGCTATGCGGACGCGCCTGCACCGGAGGGGGTGCCGCGCCGGGTGTTCCTGCGCGAGAGCTTCCGCTCAAGGCCAGAAGTGGTCGACGCGGTGAACGAGGTCTTCGGCTGCCTGATGTCCAGGGAACTGGGTGAGATGGAGTACGACGAGCGGGCAAGGCTCAGGACGGGACTGGAATACAAAGGCGTCGTGCCCATGCCGGAGCTCGTGCTGGTGCCAGTCCAGGGTTCTGAGGAAGAGGAAGAGCGCCCGGACAAATCCGAGGTCGAGGCTGCTTACGCCGCAAAGATGATGCGCAGGCTGGTGGAGAGCGGCTCGCAGATAGAAGACGGAGGAGCGCTCCGCAAGATAGAGTACGGAGATATGGCAGTGCTGCTCAGGTCAGTGAACGTGAGCGGCCCGGTCTGGAGACGAGTGCTTGCAAGGGAGGGGATACCGGTCGAGGCCGGCCAATCCGGCGGCTTTTTTGAAGCCGGAGAGGTATCGGTCATGCTGTCCCTGCTCGCGGTAGTGGATAACCCTAGGCAGGACGTAGCGCTCATTTCCGTGCTCCGCTCAGCGCTGTTCGGTTTCACAGCGGACGAACTGACGGATATCCGGCTCTGCTGCCCCGATGGAGACTTCTATTCCGCCGTCGTGAGCTGCGCCGGAGAGAACGAAAAGGCGGCCCGTTTTCTTTCCCTGCTGGACGAACTGCGCGACAGCTCCAGAGACAGCGAACTCGCCGCTCTGGTCTGGGAGATCTATGAGAAGCTCGATTGCATGGCCATCTGCGCCGCAATGACAGACGGAGAGGGCAGACGCGCAAAGCTGCTCCGGTTCTTCGAGCTGGCCCGGAGCTTTGAGACTTCCGGTTGGAAGGGCCTGAGACGCTTCCTCGACTGGATAAGTTCGATGCGCAAAAGAGGAGAGGAGCCCGCTTTCCCGGACGAGGGCTCCGGCGGCGCCGTTCGGATAATGAGCATACACAGGTCGAAAGGCCTCGAGTTCCCAGTGGTGTTTATCGGGGATACTTCGAGAAGATTCAATCTCGGCGACACGCATGACAGCGTCCTTGTCCACCCGAAGCTGGGACTTGGGCCAAAATATACCGACGCAGCCAGGGGCATCGAATACCCCACTCTGGCCAGAAGGGCCGTCGCACACAGGCTGGAGCGCGAACTGCTCAGCGAGGAGTTGAGACTGCTCTACGTCGCAATGACCAGGGCCAGGGAGCGCCTGTTCATGACCTGCGCCGTCCCTGACCCGGAGAAGAAGCTCTCAAAGCTGAGCACCTCGGCGTCGCCTAAGATGCCTGCACAGACACTCGTCTCCATGCATAGCCTCTCCGATTGGCTCATCAGCGCCGCTCTGGGCTCCGGAGATGGAAGGATCACCCTCTCCATAGGAGGAGATGAGCTCGGCACACCGGAGCCCGTGAATGAAAAGGCCCGGCCGCGGACAGAGCCGGAAGCCGGGCAAAAGGAGGAGCACTGCGATGTTGATGTGGAGGCCGAATTGTCCTGGCATTACCCCTTCAAGGCCGCGGAAAGCCTGCCCTCAAAGCTCACTGCAACTGAGCTGAAGAGTCTCATGGAACCGGATCCGGAGAGCGTCCCACTCTTTCAGAGACGCACAGGCGGCTTCAGGAAGCCGGAACTGAGCGGCAAAACCGAGAAACTCAGCGCCGCCCAGAGGGGCACCGCCGCACACCTGGCCCTGAGATACCTTGAACTGGGCAAATTGAGCTCTCCAAGCTCCGCCGGAGCCGAGCTCAAAAAGCTGGTAGATGAGAAACGACTGTCGGATAGAGAGGCGGAAGCAGTCGACGTGATGTCTCTGGTCAGATTCGCAAAGTCAGAACTGGGCCGGAAGATCGCCTCGGCGCCGAAGCTGCTGAAAGAGTTCCCGTTCGCGCTGCTCTGCGAGGCGGGCCGGTTTTTTGAGAATGCCGGGGACGAGGAGCTTCTGCTCCAGGGTGTCGTGGACTGCTGCATAGTGGAGGACGATGGCATCACGATCGTGGACTATAAGACCGATAGGATAAGCGAGGAAGATATCCCCGAACGTGCGGAGCAGTATAGAAGCCAGCTCGAAGCCTATGCCTGGGCAATGTCACGTATCACCGGGCTCCCGGTCAAAGCCAGTTTTGTCTGTTTTCTTGCAACGGGCACGGCGTATGCCCTTTGAGGGGAGCGCCCTAGGCTTGCCCCTGCGCCGGTTGAGACAGTTTGTACACTCCGGCTTGGAACAGCGCAAACAGGCCGATACCTGCTCCGGCGTGTCAACCACATAGTGCTCGCGCCTTGGCCTGCGTATCTGCGCCGCACCTTCCGGCTGCTCGGGAGATGGAGGGCCGGGAACGGCCGGATGTTCCTCAAACCTGGCCATTGTGTAAAGCCTGCTCATCGCTTCTGCCCGCCATCATACTTCTCGAGCCTGAAGGCGCGATAATCCCGGTTTAGCCTGTCTCGATATATCAGCGAGTTATTGGGCATCCGCTTGTAAACAGTGCAGGCCGCACCCGGAGGGCAGGGCCTCCTGCGCTTCGCCCTGAGTATGTAAATGCAGGAATGCAAAGTGGAGCGATAGCACCCCGGATCTGCGGCGCCGAAATAGTAGATACAGTCGACGCAGCGGCTCATGTCCGGCGCCTGGTCAGTGGAATTTGGCATAAAATCAGCACACCTCTCTTTTACTGTTGACACGTTCAATAGTTTGTACTATCATAGAAGCAATGAAGGGAATAGTACAGATTATTGTACAATCTGCCTTTCAATATAGTGTGCAATTTTGTACTTGTCAAGAGAATTGCACAATGTTTTGTATATTGTACATATTTTACAAAAAGGGGCCTGGAAATATGGAAGGCATATGCGAGAGGATAGAGGCGCTGCTGAAAGAGCGGGGCATCTCCGGCTCGAAGATGAGCGTAGATCTGGGCATGAGCCGGAGCTTCATGACGGAGCTGCGCAAGGGCAGGGCGCGTGGAGTGAATGCTGAGACAGCGGCGAGGATAGCGGAGTATCTTGGCGTTACCACGGATTACTTGTTGGGCAAAACTGGAGAAGCGGAGCCTGTAAATGGTGTCGACGAACTGACGGAATACCTTGAGGAACTGAAGAACCGACCTGACAAGAGGATGCTGTTCTCTGTCACGAAAAACGCCACAAAGGCGCAGATAGAGGCAATAGTGCGCATGATCGAGGAGATGCAGAGGCAGGAATGAGCTATGTCGAAGGCGTGGACTACTGGGTGCGCATGGTGGAGTTCCCCAGCCGGGCATCGCCTGCGGTAACGGTGTCGAACGGGGACGGTACGTTCACAATATATATCAATACCCGTTTCGATGAGGCCGGAAGGGAAGCCGGGCTCCGGCACGAGTTGAGGCACCTGGAGGGTGAGCATTTTTACCGTGACGAGTACGGCATATGCGAGCTCGAGGCGGCGGCGGACGGCCTGTATACGTTGGAAGAGCTGCCGAAGCGCGTAAAGTCGGGGACGATAAAGTTCTACGAGAGCGCGGGAGCTGTGCTGGAGGACTTCCTGAGAAGAGCGTCGCCGAAGGCGCTCAGGCTGCTCAGACAGGCGGGACTTGAAAAAAAGTGCAGATGATGCTAGAATCTTGGCTTGGCGAATATACTGTAAGGAATACGTGTTTTGGAGCGGTTTATGGACTTTAGACCTGTTGGGATATTCGACTCCGGCATGGGCGGGCTCACCTCGGTGAGAGAGCTGAGACGTATGCTGCCCGGGGAAGATATAGCATATCTTGGAGATACTGCGAGGGTACCCTACGGGGGCCGGAGCGTGGAAGAGCTGAGGAAAATAGCCGAGAGCGACGTTCGCTTTCTGAGAGGCCGCGGAGTCAAGGCGATGCTGGTGGCCTGCGGAACTGTGAGCTCGAACTGTCTGGACTATGTCCAGGAGATAGCCGGAGTTCGGGCGATAGGCGTCGTCAAGCCGACGGCGACCGAGGCAGCCGAGTCGACAAGGAACGGAAAGGTCGGGGTGCTCTCGACCGTGGCGACGATGAGGAGCGGAGCCTTCGTGCGCGAGCTCAGGAGGATAGACGCGCAAATAGAGGTTTTTGCGTCGGGGAGTCCAAAGCTGGTGCCTCTGGTAGAGGCCGGACGCGCCGACCCGGCAGACCCTGAGGTCACCGGAGCAATTGAGGAGTGCCTGCGCGAAGTCAAGGCAGCCGGCGTGGATACTCTCATCCTGGGCTGTACCCACTATCCGCTGCTGTCGGAGGCAATATCGGCGTATATGGGTGAGGACGTGAAGCTCATCGACTCCGGAGCTGCCGGGGCCAGAGCGCTGGCAAAGCTGCTGGATGAGGAAGACCTGAGGTCTCCGAGAAAGAGTTTCGGCCGAACTGCCTGCTACGCGAGCGGCGACGCCGGTGAGTTCGCCAGAGTTGCCGAGCTGTTTTTAAAGAGGGACTTTTCCCGCACGACCTTCAAGACCGCCGTCCTGTAAACGGCGGTCTTGCGACGTTGGAGCGGGCGCTGCGCTCCGTTTGCTGTGCGGACGACATGAAGCGGCTGTATGCCGTTGACCGCGCTAAAAAGCTATTGACAAATACGGCAATGGTGGTAATATATTAGCGAGTTATCACATTAGCAAGGTAAAGTATACCGGAGGACAAGCATGGAGAGCATATTGAGGCCGGAGGAGCGGCTGGTGCGGGGCCTGAGGGCTCTGTATTCGCGGTTCGGCTACCGGCCGTACAGGATGAGCAAGTTTGAGGAATACGACCTCTACGCCGGCAACCGGAGCTTCCTGCCCAGCGGCAGCGTCATCACGTTTACGGACACGAACGGGCGGCTCATGGCGC
>CABVBV010000075.1 GCA_902496595.1 uncultured Eubacteriales bacterium
CGAGCTGCGCCAGAGCCGGGCGGTGGAGTAATTCGTGCTTGTCCCGTCGTCGTTCGGTACAAATTCATCGGTCAAGGTGACGAAGACGATGCCGCCGTCCTCGTCCCGGTACGTGGCGTCGACGGACTGTGTGCCCTCGGGCGTGCCTATGGGTTCGGCTATGTAGCGGCTCACCGTCTGCGCGGCGCCGGACTCGGCTGGCCCGGTTTCCGCTGCGGACGAGGGCGAGTCATCCGCAGGAGAACCGCAGCCCGTGAGCGCGAGGCCCAGGCAGAGGGCGGCAAGCAGGGTGCAAAGGCTTCTTTTCATGGCTGTTCCTCCCTTCTTTTTCGCCAGTTTACACCCCGCTTGTATCCGGTTTGCATCAGAGCTGTATCAAAGTTGTAAATATTAGGGTTCAGTTTTCGTTTTCCAGGGCCTCGGCCATATTTCCGAGGGTGTCGGCGAGTTCCTTTGCGAAGGCCTCGTCGCCGGCGGCGGTCTCTATGCGCAGCTCCTCGCGCTCGGGGTCTGGGGAGATGCGCAGGGCGCAGTGGCCGGACTCCAGCTTCACTCCGTCGTCGAGCGACGCGCCCGCCTCCATCATCGTCTCCGAGATGCGGCGCATGAGCCGTGCCCGATCGCGGCAGCTTATCCTGCGCTCCGCCTTTTTGCCGGGGGCCAGGGGCGGACGCTCGGTTCGGCCGGAGCCATGCTTCGGCTCGGAGCCGATATCGGGCAGCTTCAGGACGCCGTCCAGGGCATCGAGGCAGCAGTGGAAATAGGCCCTCGGCGTGCCTATGTCGCACCAGTAGCCCTCCATGGCCAGGCCCAGTATCTCCTCTCCGCGCTCGAGCAGTTTGGGAAATAGGCCCGAGGCGAAGTCGAAGCTCTCGCCCTCGGGCACGAGTTCCATGGCCCTCGGTTCCACGACGTAGATGCCGGTATTCACGAGGTTCGTGACCACCCGCTCCCAGGGAGGTTTCTCGATAAAGCAGCGCACGTTCCCGGCGGCGTCGGGCACTACGAGGCCGTAGCGCAGCGGGTCGCGGCTCTCGTAGAGCGCCATCGTGACGGCCGGGCGGCGGCGTTCGTGCTCGGATATGAGCCTGTTCAACTCAAAATCGCAGGCGGCGTCGCCGCTCAGGACGAGGAAAGGTTCATCCCCGATGAAGTCCATGCAGTTTTTCACCCCTCCGGCGGTGCCGAGGGGCCTGTCCTCTATTCGGTAACACAGGCGCACGCCGAAGCGCTCGCCATCGCCGAAGTGCTCGATTATGGGCGCGGGGTTATAGCCCAGCGCGGCGCAGATCTCCGTAACGCCGTTGGCTTTGAGCAGTTCGACCGTCCTCTCCATGAGCGGCTTGCCCAGGAGCGGAACCATGGGCTTCGGGAGCTCGCCCGTGACGGCCTTGAGTCGCCGGCCCTCTCCGCCGGCCATTATCACAGCTTTCATGTCCATATTATTTGTGGAGCACAGAGAAATATTGTTGTAAAGATTGTCCACATTTGATATAATAACAAACTACGATGAATGAAAGAGGGTGCGGCCATGGCGGAGGGCATCGATATCCTGGAATGCCTGGAGGCTGAGGATGTTGAGCGCTTCTGGAAAAGGCTCCGCGAGTACTTCCTGCGCGACATCTTCCCGGGTGAGGAGAACTGCTATCACTGCTCGGAGGAATACAGAAAGAACATCGAGGCCCTGCACGAGCGCCGGTTCAACCCCGTGAGGTACCTGTTTTTCATGAGGGACGGGCAGGAGATCGGCCTTGCGCTGAGCGTGGTATACGACTCTGAAGACGGCAAACAGTTCATACTGGAGTTCTGCGTGTATCCCGAGTACCGAGGGAACGGCACGGGCGCGGCCTGCGCCGGGGCCCTGCTCGACTGGGGAAGGGAACATGGGGCGAAGCTCGCCGAGCTCAACTGCTCCGACGAGAGGCGGGAGCGCTTCTGGTCGAGGTTCGGATTTGTGAGAAACGGCGTGGACGCCCAGGGCGAGCCGCTCATGCTGCTGCCGCCGGTGGAGGACGCGCCCATGACCGTCGGCCTCGCCAACGGCATCGAGGAATTTTGGGCGCTGGAGCTGAGCTTCTTTGCGGCCGTAGGCGAGACGCCGCCGGACAGTATGGGCCGCTCGCGCATGATAGGAGCCATGAGCGCGGGCCGCGTGGCTTTCATCACGGTGAAGCGGCTCGGCCGGCCCGTAGGCCTGTGCTCCGTGAGCCGCTGCTTTTCCAGCTTCACCTGCTGGGACGTGGGCGTTTTTGACGACTTCTACATAGAGCCCGCCTTCCGCGGCAAGGGCGTGGCCAGGCTGCTCGTCGAAAAGGCCGCAGAATACTGCCGCAAACAGGGTATGCAGAGCCTGTCGGTCACGTGTTCGGACGTGGACACGGAGATGTACCGTGCGCTCGGCTTCGATACGAGGCTGGGCACCAACCTGGCGATGCTGCTGCCGTATGAGAGCTGAGAGAAGGAGGTAGGCGCCGCCGTGAACAAAAAAATCCAGAGGCTCGTCGAGCCCAATATAAGGCTGTACCTCTTCTTCATGGTGGCCTTCGCCGCGGCTTCGCTGTTTTTCGGGCAGTATCTGCTCGCCGCTATCGAGGGCGGCGTGATCCTGCTGCTCGTCATCTGCTCGCTCTTCGTCTCCAGGAGGAAGCGCAGGGAGCTGATGGAGTACATCGAATCGGTCACCTACGATGCGGACACGGCCAAGAACAACACGCTTTTGAATTTCCCGCTGCCGATGGCGGTCTTCTCGCTGAACGACTCCAGGGTCATCTGGGCGAACCAGATATTCTTCAATATGTGCGGGGTCTCGGGCTCCAGGTTCGAGGCCAGGCTGGACGAGCTGGTGCCGGATTTCAGCGGTAAGTGGCTGCTCGAGGGCAAGACCCAATATCCGGGCCTGCTCACGATGAACGGCCGCAAGTACCAGATACACGGCAACATCATCCGGCCGGCCGAGGAGGAAAAGGAGCAGGGCCACGGCTTCATGGGCATCGCATACTGGGTGGACGTCACGGAGTACGACGATATCCGGATAAAGTACGAGGACACGCGGCCCGTCATAGCGACGATAGTCATCGACAACTACGACGAGCTCGTGAAGAACCACCCGGACAGGATAAAGAACGACCTGCGCGACGCTGTGGAGGACAGCATCTCCCAGTGGTGCGACGGGAAAGACGGATTTTTGAGGCGGTACGACAGGGACAGGTATGTCTTCATCTTCGAGGAGCGCTGGCTGGAGTCCATGAAGGCGGAGAAGTTCTCGCTGCTCAACCAGGTACACTCGGTCGTGAGCCCCTCGGGCATACACGCTACCATCAGCATAGGCGTGGGGCACGACGGTTCGGGTTTCGGGGAGGACTATCAATTCAGCTCGCTCGCCGCGGAGATGGCGCTCTCCAGGGGCGGCGACCAGGCGGTCATCAAGAACAGGTTCAACTTCGAGTTCTTCGGCGGCCGCGGCAACGAGGTCGAGACCAGGACGAAGGTCAAGAGCCGCGTCATGGCGAACGCGCTGGCGGAGCTCATTGCGGATTCGTCGCGGGTCTTCGTCATGGGCCACAAGTTCGCGGACCTCGACGCCGTGGGCTCGGCGGTGGCGGTCTGCTGCATCGCGAGGAAAAAGGGCAAGCTGTGCAGGATAGTGATCGATCCCGTCAAGAACAGCGCGAACCTGCTCATCGAAAAGATGAAGAACGAGCCGGAGTACCGCAACGCCTTCATAACGCCGCAGGACGCCATGCTGCAGGCCGACGGGCGCAGCCTCCTCGTCGTGGTTGACACGAACAGGCCGGAGCAGGTGGAGGATCAGAACCTGCTCGACGCCTGCAACCGCGTCGCGGTCATAGACCACCACAGGAGGGCGGCCTCGTATATTCAGAATGCAGACCTCATGTTCCACGAGCCCTACGCCTCTTCTGTTTGCGAACTCATGAGCGAGGTGCTTCAGGAGATCGTGGACACGGAGGACATACTCAGGAGCGAGGCGGAGGCCATGCTCGCGGGCATAGTGCTCGACACGAAGAACTTCACCATCAGGACAGGCGAGCGCACCTTCGACGCGGCGGCCTTCCTGCGCAGGGCAGGCGCGGACACGACGGAGGTGAAGAAACTGCTTCAGAACGACATGGAGCACACCGTCGCGAGGTACAAGATACTTCAAAGCGCCCAACTCTACCGCGGGAACATCGCCGTGGCCGTGCCTCAGACTCCGCAGGACAGGGTGGTCGTGGCTCAGGCGGCGGACGAGCTGCTGAACATCTCCGGGGTGGAGGTGTCGTTCGTGGTGACGCCGACGGAGGACGGGGGCGCAAACATCTCCGCCAGGTCGATAGGCGACATGAACGCGCAGATGATAATGGAAAAGCTGGGCGGCGGCGGCAACCGCTCGGCGGCGGCGGCTCAGCTCAAGGATACGAGCCTCAGAGACGCCGTAAACAGTCTCTTCGCCGCGATTGACGACTATCTGGACGGCTGAGTCCGGGTTCGGGAAAGGAAGATTAGCCATGAAGGTCATATTCAACGTAGATGTGAGAGGGCAGGGAAAGAAGGGCGAGATGAAGGAGGTCTCCGACGGCTACGCCAGGAACTATCTTCTGCCGCGCAAGCTCGCGAGCGAGGCGACGGCGGACGCGCTCAACGCGATAAAGCTCAAGGAGAAGGCGAAAGCGGCGCAGATGGCCAAGGAGAAGGCGCAGGCTGAGGAGAACGCGAAGCGGCTCTCCGGCGTGGTCGTCCAGATAAAGGCCAAGGCGGGCCAGGGCGGAAGGCTTTTCGGCGCCGTCACGAGCCAGGAGATATCAGACGCGCTCCGCGCCCAGCACGGCATCGAGATAGAGAAGAACAAGATAGTGCAGTCGGAGCCGATCAAGCAGTTCGGGACATATGAGGTAAAGGCCAAGCTGGGCTACGAGGTGTCGGGCACTATCAATCTCATAGTCACAGAGCAGAAATGATTCCGGAGGACGCAGATGGACGAGCTTCTGGGTAGGCGGACGCCGTATTCGGCGGCGGCCGAGCAGGCGGTTCTGGGCTCAATGCTCATTGACGTGCGCTGCATTCCCGAGGTAATTGACAAGCTGAAGCCTGCGGACTTCTATATACAGGCCAACCGCGAGCTCTTTGAGACGATCTTCTCCATGTTCGCCTACGGTCAGACGATAGACCCCGTCACTGTGCTGGATCAGATGAAGGTCAGGGGAGTTTGGAAAGAAAACTCCGAGCAGTATCTGAAGGAGCTTATGCTGATAACGCCGACGGCGGCAAATGTGCTGGAGTATGCGGAAATAGTGCGCGACCGCTCGCTGATGCGGGCGCTGGGCCAGGTGGCGGACGAGATCTCGAAGATGGTATACGAGGGCTCGGGAGAGGCGGACAACGCACTTGAGGCGGCGGAGCGGAAGATATTCGCCCTCGGCAAGGACAGGAACCTCGGAGGTCTGGAGCCCGTCTCCACGGTGGTACAGAGAGTATACGACGGCATATCCGAGGCTGCGCTCTCCGAGGGGGGCACGCCGGGGATAACGACGGGCATGAAGGAGCTGGACAGCGTCATCCTCGGTCTCGGGCCCGGCGATCTCATCCTCGTGGCGTCCAGGCCCGGCATGGGCAAGACGAGCATCGGCCTCAACATCGCGCTCGCGGCCGCGAAGGCCACGGGCAGCGCCGTCGCGGTATTTTCGCTTGAGATGACGAGAGAACAGCTGGTCATGAGGCTGCTCGCCGCCGAGGCCCTGGTCGACAGCAAGAAGCTCCAGACCGGCAGGCTTACCGACGACGAGTGGAAGCGCATTGGCGCGGCCGCCGCCGTGCTGAGTGAGACGGACATAAGAATTGACGACAATCCATCTCTCACGGTCGCCGAGATGAACGCCCAGTGCCGCAGGCTGAAGAATCTGGGCCTTATCGTCGTGGACTATCTGCAGCTCATGCAGTCTGCCGGCAGCGGGAACTCCTGGGCCAACGAGAGCAGGACTCAGGCGGTGTCGGACATAAGCCGCATGATGAAGATAATGGCGAAGGAGCTGGGCGTGCCAGTGCTCTGCCTGAGCCAGCTCTCGAGGGCGAACGAGCAGAGGCAGAACAAGAGGCCCATGCTCTCCGACCTGCGCGAATCCGGCGCCATCGAGCAGGACGCCGACGTCGTCATGGGCATTTACAGAGAGGGATACTACAACCAGGAGTGCGAGAACCCGAACGAGGCGGAACTCATCATACTCAAAAACAGGCGCGGCCAGACCGGCACGCTGAACATGATGTGGCTGCCGGAGTACACGAGTTTCGTAGCGCTCGACAAGAGGCACGAGGATGAATGAGAGTTTACTGCCCGGAGGCGGCGCGACGGTGCTCTGCGCGGTCTCGGGAGGAGCGGACTCGGTATATCTGCTGCACAGGCTGCGCGAGCTGGGGGTTCCGGTCGAGTGCGCGCACTTCAACCATATGCTGAGGGGCGCGGAGTCGGACAGGGACGAGGACTTTGTGCGCGGGCTGTGCGGCGAACTGGATATCAGGGCGCATTTCGGCCGCGGCGATGTCGCGGCTTTTGCGGCGAAGATGGGTTTGGGCACGGAGGACGCCGCCAGAAAGCTGCGCTACGAGTTTCTGGAGAGGACTGCGGACGAGACGGGCGCCGCGGTTATAGCGACGGCGCACACGGCGGACGACAATGCGGAGACGATGCTGCTGAACCTGGCCAGGGGCTCCGGGCTCCGCGGATTATGCGGCATACCAGAGCGCAGGGGTAGGATAATCAGGCCCATTCTGGACACGACCAGGAGGGAGATAGAGAGCTATCTCTCCGAACGCGGCATAGCCCACGTTGAGGACAGTTCAAACGCCGGAGACGATTATGCCAGGAACCGGATAAGGCACCGGGCCGTGCCCGCGCTGGAGAGTGTGAACCCGGAGTTTGTAAGGGCCGCATCCAGGGCGGCGGCGCTGCTCAGGAGGGATGAGGAGTATCTCTCCGGGCTCGCGCAGGCTTTCGTGGAGAGCCATCCCGACGGGCTGCCCTGCCGGGAACTGCTGGAGCTGCCTCTCCCGGTGTCCACCAGAGCGCTGAGGCTCGCGTCGGGAACGTCCCTGTCCGAGCACCAGGTCGAAGCGGCGCTGGAGCTTGCCGGAGGCAAGGGCCTGGGTTTCCTGAGCCTTCCGGGAACCCGGCTCAAGAGAGAGCTGGGACTGCTCAGTTTCGGGGCCGCAGAAGAGCCGGCTCGTATGCCCGAGAGAGAGCTCGTCACCGAGGGTGAGACGGAGATCCCCGAGGCGGGGCTGAGGCTCCGCTGCCGGAGACTGGAGGCCGCCGGCGAAATTCACAGTTCATTAAACACTTTTTTCTTTAAATGTGAGAATATCTGTGGTACTATAACCTGTACGCCGAGGCGGGACGGGGACAAGATCAGGCTCTCCGGCAGGGGCTGCACCAAGAAATTGAAAGAGCTTTTCCTGGAGCGGGGCCTGAGCGCGTCTGAGAGAGACGCCGTTCCGGTCTTGAGGGACGGGCTCGGGCCGATCGCAGTCGTGGGCTTCGGAGCGGCGGAGCGGGTGCGCCCGGAAAAGGGCGACGCCGTGCTGAGAGTGGACGTTATAAAAAATTATAATAATTGTGGCGGGGGACAGGCAAAATGAGAGAGGATATGGAGAGGATACTGCTCACGGAGGCCGAACTGCAGGAGCGCGTGTCCAAGCTCGGCAGGCAGATAACGGAGGACTACGCCGGAAAGGAGCCCATATTCGTGGGCGTGCTCAAGGGCTGCTTCATCTTCATGGCAGACCTGCTCAGGAGCGTTGGGCTGCACTGCACTATGGATTTCATGGCCGTCTCCTCCTACGGCGACGGAACCACCACCACCGGAGCGGTGAAGATAAACAAGGATCTGTCCAGGGACATCGCCGGTAAGGATGTCATCATAGTCGAGGACATACTCGACAGCGGCGTGACGCTCAGCTATTTGAAGAACTATCTCTCGGTGAGGAAGCCCGCGTCAATCTCCATCGTGACCCTGCTCGACAAGCCCTCGAGGCGCAGAGCGGACATCAAGGCCGACTATGTCGGCTTCGAGGTGGAAGATGCCTTCGTCGTGGGCTACGGCCTGGACTATGCCGAGCGTTACCGGAACCTGCCGTACATCGGCATCCTCAAACCCGAGATCTACGCCTGATGCGGGCGTGCATATAGAGCGTAAAGTATCCGAAGGATGTGAAGAATAGTTGAAACCTCAGAGGAACCGGGCGCGTGACCTCGGTTTTTACGTACTCATAATGATAATACTGCTCGCCGTTGTCTACACTATGACGACGCCGAGCGTGTCCGAGGAGATGGTATACTCGGACGTGGTGGATCTGTTCACGAACGAGCAGGTCGAGAGCTTCGTGATACGCGGCTCGGACATCATCATCACGAAGAAGGGAGCTCAGCCGGGAGAGGGCACCGTGACTTACAGCCTTTACGATGTGAGTTACTTCCTGCTCCAGATGGGCGACCTCATCGACGAACAGCACGAGGCGGGCATAATCAAGGACTACGACCTGGACGAAGGCTTCGTATGGCCCTGGTGGGCGAGCATGATACCCTATCTGCTGCTCATCGGCGTGATGTTCGCATTGTGGTACTATATGATGAACAAGTCCGGCGGCGGGGCGCCCGGCGTCGGCAAGTTCGGCAAGGCCCGGACGAGGCTCGGCAGCGAGGAGCAGAAGAAGGTGACTTTCGCCGATGTCGCCGGCTGCGACGAGGAAAAGGCCGAACTGCAGGAGGTGGTGAGCTTCCTGAAGAACCCGAGGGCGTACACGGAGATGGGCGCGAGGATACCGAAGGGCGTGCTGCTCGTCGGCCCTCCGGGCACGGGCAAGACGCTCATCGCCAAGGCCGTTGCGGGAGAGGCGGGAGTGCAGTTCCTGTCCATCTCCGGCTCCGACTTCGTGGAGCTCTACGTCGGCGTCGGCGCGTCCAGGGTCAGGGACCTGTTCGACCAGGCGAAGAAGGTGGCCCCGGCCATCATATTCATAGACGAGATAGACGCCGTCGGCCGGCAGAGGGGCTCTGGCCTCGGCGGCGGCCACGACGAGAGGGAGCAGACTTTGAACCAGCTCCTCGTCGAGATGGACGGCTTCACGAACAACGAGGGCGTCATCGTCATGGCGGCCACGAACCGCGACGATATCCTGGACAACGCACTGACCCGCCCGGGCCGCTTCGACAGGAGGGTGTATATCGGCCTGCCGGATATCCGGGGCCGCGAGGCCATACTGCGCGTCCACGCCAGGGGCAAGCCGCTGGGGGACGACGTGGATCTGAACTCGATAGCGAGGGGCACGCCGGGCTTTTCGGGCGCGGATCTCGAGAACCTGCTCAATGAGGCGGCGCTCATGGCCGTCTCGAACGGCAAGCGTTTCATCACCTCCTATGAGATAGAGGAGGCCATCCGCAAGGTGCAGATGGGCCCGGAGAAGAAGAGCAAGGTCATGAGCGACAGGGCCAAGAAGCTGACGGCCTTCCACGAGGGCGGCCACGCGGTCGTGGCGGAGTTCCTCGAGCACACCGATCCCGTACACTATATCACGATCATACCGAGGGGCCCCTCCGGCGGCGCGACATATTTCCGGCCTAAGGAGGATCTGGAGAACTTCCACTCCTATTCGGAGCTCTTTGAGAACATCGTGGTGTCCCTGGGCGGCCGCGTGTCTGAGAAGCTGTTTTTGGACGACATCTCGACGGGCGCGTCTGGGGATATACAGCAGGCGACGAACCTGGCGCGGGCCATGGTCACGCAGTTCGGCATGAGCGAGAAGCTGGGGCCGATAAGCTACGACTCCTCGGGCCACAGCATCTTCATAGGCCGCGACTTCGGCACGACGAAGAGCTACTCGGAGGAGACGGCGGCGATCATCGACGAGGAGGTCAAGCGCATCTTCGACGAGG
>CABVBV010000076.1 GCA_902496595.1 uncultured Eubacteriales bacterium
GGGCAGGAACCTGTCCCGAGTTGCTCCGGCCACGCTAAAACGAAACCTGGCGCTAATTAACACCAGGCCTCGTAAGGTTCTTAACTTCCATTCTGCTCAGGAATTGTGGGATGCTGAGCTCAACTCCTGTTGCACTTAGTTTGACAAGTCACTCTTGTAAAAGGCGGGCGAAAACTTGGGGCGCGTGGAGGCAAGGCACGCGCAAAAAGGCTCCCCTTGCGCAGGGGAGCCTTTTTAGGGTGAACCCCCTCCTGCTCCGCCCGGCGTTATGGTTACGCGCCAACGCGATCGTAGGGCGCATCGACCTCGATGCGCCGCAAACAGGGGGAACCCCCGGCGAGGGTTCCCCCTGACCCCCTCCTGCGCTATTATGAGCATTAAGGGCCTTCCGCGCTCTGCGGAGCGCGGCCAGGGGGCGCCGCCCCCTGGACTCCTGCCCGCTTTTTTGTAAAAAAGCGGGGCAAAAAACTTCAGACTTGCGCCAGCGGCAGCGTCACGGTAAAGGCAACGCCTTTGTCCCGGTTCTCCACCGCGCAGCCGCCGCCGTGCGCCAGCGCCGCCACTCGGACGATCGCCAGGCCCAGGCCCGTGCCGCCGCTCTCGCGGCTCCGGGACTTGTCGCCTCGGTAGAACGGCTCGAACAAATGCGGCAGGTCGTCCTCGGCTACCTGCTCGCCGTCGTTATACAACGTCAGCACCGCCTCTGCGCCGTCGGCTCTGAGGCTCACGCGTATCTCGCCGCCGTCCGAACAGTGCCGCAGCGCGTTCGTCGCGAGGTTTGCCGTGAGCTGGGCCAGCCGCTCGCGGTCGCCCATGACGTATGAGGCCTGCAAGTCCAGCTCGAGCCTCAGCCCGCGCTGCCGCAGGCCCAGCTCCAGCGGCGCCCAGACCTCGCGCACAAGGCCCGAGAGCTCCAATGGCTCCTTCGCTATCGCCCCGTCCTCGAGCCGCGACAGCTCCAGCAGCTGCGCCACGAGCCGGGCCATGCGGTCGCTCTCGTCCAACACGATGTCCAGATACTGCCCGCGCTTTCCCGCGTCTATGTCCTCGCGCAGCGCCTCGGCGTGCGTGCGGATGACGGCCAGCGGCGTTTTGAGCTCGTGCGCCGCCGAGCGCGTGAACTCCCGCTCGCGCTCGAGCTGGCCCGCCAGCCGCGCCTGAGCGACATTGAAGGCCGACGCCAGCGCGTTCAGCTCCGTCACAGGGCCGTTTTCCGCGCAGTGTCCGGACTCAGCGCCGCGGCAGAGCTCCTCCACCGGCCCCGTCACCTTCCTTGACAGGTACGCGGCCAGGCACAGAGAGACCGCCGCCGTCAGCAGCAGCGTGCTCAGGTATGTGAACGTCTGGCTCTCCACCGCCGCCCGGCCCGGCTCGGTCTGCGCCGAGATCATGCTCGTCATGCCGCCGCCGTGCGCGTTTATCCTCAGGCTGCCGCCGCTCGTCAGCACGCTGCGCGCCTCGCCGGCAAGGCCGCGGTCTATTATCGCCTGGGCCTCGCGGAAGTTTTCCAGCCTGCGCTCCATGTCGGCGCCAGAGTACCCCTCGTCGCTTGACGCCGGGATCAGCACACTGGCCGCTTGGAGGTACCTCAGCTCAACCGTGACCGGCTCCTCGCCCTGCATGGACGTCTCGAAGGAGGCCGCAAGCTCCCCGTCCGGGGCCACTATCTCTATCTTCCGCACGTCCAGCGAGTATCCCTCGCGCACAAAGCCGGTCACGTGCGCGGTGCAGCCGAGCAGGGATGACGGGCTCACGGCGGTCGTGCCGTCCGCGTCGAGCGTTAAAGATGAGGATGCGCCCATGTCCATCAGCCAGTGCGCAAAGGCCAGCTGTCCCTCGTCGTCCAGGCCCTCGTCGAGCCAGAAGTACCAGAGCCGGCCTGTGCTGAATCCGTCCTCGTACCCGCTGCCCCAGGCGAGCTGGCTGCGGAACTCGCCGCCCTCGCCGTCTCTTACCAGCAGGGCCATCGCGCTCTCGCCGATGCCCGTCAGGCTCATTGAAGCCCAGCTGAGGTTGGAGCGCAGATAGTCCCCGGCATACTCGGCGCTGTCGCCCTCAAGCCGCTCGAGGTGCAGATCAAGCACGGTCTGAAGGTCGCGCCGAAGGCCGTTTATGGTCGAGTCCGCTTTCAGCTCGAGCTCGTCCCTCGCGGCGGCGGTGAGCAGGGCCATGCAGCCGAGCCAGAGCAGGGCGAAGGCCAGAAACAGCGGCAGGGCGATACGCCTTCGGAGCCTGCGCGGCTTTGAAAGACCCATGTTCACACCTCCTCGAGCCGGTAGCCGGACTTGAAAACGGTCTTTATCTGCTCGCCGGCCTCCCCGAGTGCCGAGCGCAGGCTGCGTATCCGCACGTCAACGGCCCTGTCGCCGCCCTCGAAGTCGAGACCCCAGACCCGGTCGAGCAGCTGCTCGCGGCTGAGCACGCGGCCGCGGTTGCGCATGAGGCAGCAGAGCAGCTCGTATTCCCGAGGCTGGAGCTTCACCGGCTCGCCCGACACGGCGCAGGAGCGTGCGCCCGTGTCGAGCTCTATTGCCCCGCAGACGATGAGGCCGGCCCCGTCCCCGCCGCCGCCGCGCCTGATGAGCGCCTCGGTCTTCGCCAGCAGCACGGCCAGCGAGAAGGGCTTCGTCACGTAGTCGTCGCAGCCGAGCGCGTAGCCGCGCAGCACGTCCCGCTCCGAGCCGAGCGCCGTGAGGAACAGTATCGGCACCCGGCTTTTCCGCCTCAGCGCCTCGCAGGCGGTAAAGCCGTCGAGCTCGGGCATGAGCACGTCGAGCAGTACCGCGTCGTAGTCGTTGTCGCGCATGAGGTCGAGCGCCTCTGCCCCGTTTCTCGCAAGGTCGCAGCCGAGACCGTGGCTCACGAAATAGTCGCGCACGACGTCCCGAATCCGCGCCTCGTCCTCCACAATGAGTACGCAGCTCATGTATATCGCCTCCCTGATTGCAGGATAGCACATACATTTGTCCAAATTATGTCCGTTCGCGCAGCGGAGTGCGATCCCTTTTTCCGAAGAAGTCAGGGCCTCCTTTGACAAGTTTCGCCCGCCTTTCACAAGGCGGGCGAAGTTTTGGATGTTCAGCGCTGCTCGTTCACGTAGAGCGAGACGCGGTCTTGTATTATGGCGGCAACCTGTTCAGCCGTTTTGGTGTTGGCGAAGAAGGATTGAAGTTCGTCGTTTATTATCTCCATGACGTTTTTATCATAGGCATTTGTGCGGTCGGTGGAGGCTATCAGGTCGCGCAGGCCCTGGGCCTCTTCCTTTGTCATGGCGTAGAAGTTCAGCTCGAAGTCGCCCCAGCCGATGGTACCGGCGGGCAGCTCCTCGACCTTGCCGGTCTCGGGATTCTTGTAGGTCTCCTTCTTCATCGCCTCGGCCTCCGCGGCGTCATAGGCTTTCAGATTCAGCGGGAAACCGTCCATGTAGCGGGCCGACTTGTAGTACTCCTCGCTCAGCAGGCCGCGCACGAAGCTCCAGGCGGCGTCCATGTTCCGGCAGGTGGCGCTGATGCTCAGCGGGTCTCCGGCGAGGCTGATGAGGTTGCCTACGCCCTCTGCTGTGGGATAGCCCTTGAAGGTCGCCTCGCCCTTCGTCGAAGTGACGCAGGTCTGGTAGTCGCGGAAGTCCCGCAGCTCGTAGGGCATCAGCAGCTGCCGGCCCTCGGCAAGGAGCTGGTAGGGGCTCGTGCCGAATTCATCGTACTGGAAGTCCTCCGGGAAGAGCCGGCTGAAGTTCAAAACGTCGATGAAGTCCTGGTTGTTGAAGCTGCACTCGCCCTTCTGCCAGTCCACATAGCGGTCAAGGCCGAAGCGCAGCATACTGTCGAGCACAACGGCCCTGGTCATGCCCTGACCGAGGATGTACTTCGCCTCCGGATGGGCCTTTATGACCTCCTGCATCTGGGAGAGCGTCCAGCCGGGCTCCTTGCCCACGGTGTCGGACTTGCCCACGAGGGTTATGAGCCCGAAGCTGGGCGAGATGGAGTAGAGCTTGCCGTCAGTTTCGACGGCCTTGAGCACCGGGGCCATGAAGCTGTCGCGCCTGAGTTCCTTGTCGCTGTCCAGCAGCTCGTATATGTCCTTCAGCAGGCCTCTTGCAGCGTAGCGCGCCATGGGCAGGTCGGTGGTGACAAAGAGGTCGGGCACGTTGCCGCTTATTATCTCGGTGTTGAGCTTCGTGATGCCGGCGGAATAGTCATCCTGGGTGGCGTACTGCGAATAGTCCGTCACCTCTATGCGGGCGTCCTTGCTGGACGTGTTGAAGTTGAGTATGGCCCGGCTGAGGTTGGGGCTCACATAGTTGCAGGCGAGGCGCAGCGTCACGATTTTGGCCGCCTCGGCGGGGTCGAGCTTGGTGAGGCGGTAGAGCTCGGTGCGCTCGGTGTCGAAGTTGTTCACGAAGCAGTTTATCCCGCCGTCCTCGCTCAGGTAGACGCCGTTGACCTGGTTTGCGTCTATGCCGCAGTCGAGCAGGCCCGCGAGCTGGGTGCTCTCGCCCGAGGAGGCGTCGAGGCCGTAGATGTAGAGGCTGTCGAGATAGCCGCAGGAGTATTTGCCGCCGCCGAAGCAGGCGTTGCCGGCGTTCTGGGGCAGGCTTATGCCGCTGCCGAAGGTCTTGGCCGCAAAGTCCACAGGCCGGAGCTCAAAGTTGCCCTCGCTGCGCCCGCTGATGGCCGCACGCCCGTCGGAGAGCCGGATGACGCCGTCCCACCAGCCGGGCAGGGCCTCGGCGCCCAGGAATTTGCCGCCCGCGCCGAACAGGGCCGCCACGTTCATGTCGAAGATGACGCAGAGGTTGCCGTCCGCGTCCGAATACATGGCGGTCATGCTCAGATCGTCGCCGGCCTCGGGATTGGCCTTCTTCACCGCCTCGTACACGGGCCCGAGCTCGATCTTGAGCTTCTCCGCCGCCGTCTCCGGGTCTATGAGGCGAATGACGCTCAGGTCGTGCTCCTTGGCGTATTCGTACTTGTCCGCGTCGTCGCCCGAGAAGTTCGGCGGCAGGTCGTAGCTCGTGCCGCTCTGCGACTCGTAGAGCCAGAGCCCGGCCTTAGAGGGGACGATGGAGCTCAACTGTACGCGCCGGTTCTCAAGCCCCTCAGGCGCCTCTACGGCCTTGTAGGCCGAGAGCTTTTCCGCCTTGCCGCCCTCGAGCGGCGCTGTCCAGAGCTCCACGGGCTCGCCCTTGTGCTCCTCGTCCTCCCACCAGCCGCGGCTGGTGGAGAAATATACCTTGCCGTCCGCAACGGCCTTTGTGTCCATGAAGCCGTCAAAGCCGTCCAGCTTCCTGCGCTCGGCCCTCCAGACACTGCTGGAAGCCTCGCCCTGGCCGCCGCCCGGAGCCTTGCCGCCCGGCCCCGCGGGCGACGCCCCGCAGCCGGATATGAGCCCCAGCGCCAGCACCAGCGCCGAGATGAGCGCTAACGCACGCTTTCCGTTTTTCATCAATGTGTCCTCCATAACTGTATTGAATGCTGTACTAAGTGTAGTAGCACAGATAGGGTAACATCGGCGAAACGCCAGGTCAACGTAAGAACTGTGAACAATTCTTAAGGTTTCTGAAGACTGCCGTGTTGACAAGTGTAGACAGACATGATAAACTGAGTTTACAAACGTAGACAGGAGGGAACGCCATGCCGGAGGCCAATTTGACACAGGCCGAGTGGAGCGTTATGGACTGCCTCTGGGAGAGGGAGAAGATGACGGGACGCGAAGCTGTGGAAGTCTTGCGCGAGCGCTGCGGCTGGAGCCGGAGCACGGTGCTGACGCTGCTTGGACGGCTGGAGGCGAAGGGAGCGGTCAAGGGCGAGAGCGAGGGCGGAGCAAAGGTGTACAGGCCGCTCGTCGGGCGCGAGGACGCCGCTGTCAGCGAGACGAGGAATTTCCTCGGGAGAGTATACAACGGCAGCGTCAGCCTGATGCTGAGCGCATTGACACACAAAAAAGCTCTGTCTCAGGCCGAAATAGACGAGCTCTATGAGCTCCTGCGCGGATTGGAGGCGGAGAGCGATGCTTGAATGGATAGTCTCGTCCTCGGTGCTCATCCTCGCCGTGGCCGTACTGCGGCGGGCGCTCCGGGGCCGGATAAGCCCGAGGCTTCAATACGCGCTGTGGCTCATCGTGCTCCTGCGGCTGCTCGTGCCGCTGAATATCGGCCAGGCGAAGGTCAGCGTGCAGAACGTCGTGCGCGAGGCGGACGCCGAAATCGCCTCGCAGGTCGTGACTTATGTAAACTACGAGCTGCCCGACCTCGCCGTGCCCGAGCCAGATCCGGCGCTGCCGGAGGCGGAGCAGCAGGCGCAGTACGAGCAGAACGCCTCCGAGTACGAGGCGCAGATCGAGGCGGCGAAGGCCGAGACCGGCACGCCGGTCACGCTGTCGGATATCTTGCAATACGTCTGGTATACCGGTATGGCCGCGATGGCGCTGTGGTTCCTTGGGACGAACCTCGTGTTCCGCGCAAGGCTCCGGAAGGACAGGGAGCGCCTCGAGTACGCCTGCAAGCTGCCGGTGTACGTCACGGGCGCGGTGGAGACGCCCTGCCTCTTCGGTTCGGCCATCTACGTGACCCGCGAGGCGGCGGCGGACGCCCTGGCGCTCCGGCACAGCGTGGAGCACGAGCTGACGCATCACCGTCACGGCGACCACGTCTGGGCGCTGCTGCGCTGCGCCTGCCTGGTGCTGCATTGGTACAACCCGCTCGTGTGGCTCGCGGCGATGCTCTCAAGGCGCGACGCGGAGCTGGCCTGCGACGAGGCGACGATAAAGCGCCTGGGCGAAGACGAGCGTGCGGCATACGGCAGGACGCTCATAGATATCGCCTGCGAAAAACGAGCGACGCTCCTGCGCACGGCGACGACGATGAACTGCGGCAAGTCGGGCCTCAAAGAGCGCATCCTGCTCATAGCCAAGAAGCCAAAAACCGCCGTCTACGCGGTGGTCATCCTCATCCTCGCAGCCATAGTGATAACCGGCTGCACCTTCACCGGTGCGCAGGAGGGAAGCGCGGCACCGGGGCTTGAGGGCGCGTACACGGCCATGGTACACCGTTATCCCGGCGAGGCTGAAGCGGGCTGGCGCTACGACATAGGCGGCGCGGAACTGGAGCGCCTGACGGCCTCGCTGGAGGGCATCAGGCTGCTGGGCGAGGCGGAGGAGCCGCTGTTTGACGAGGCGACCGGAATGTATACTGAGCCGGCTGAGCTGTATCAGGTTCTGGTGAACTGCGGCGGCGCCACAGGCGAGGTGCGCGGGTACAGCTTCTTTGAGGGCGGCGTGCTTGGTCTGCCGGACGGGAGTTTCCGGAATTATGTGCCGGATAGTCTGGACTTTGAGGTGTTTGAGGAGCTTATCGCGGCCTGGACGCCGCCCGCCAAGGACGAGACGGACATAGAGGCGGCCATGGCGGCCTTCGAGCGCATGGTCGAGGAGGATATGCCCGGCTGCGAGTTGGTGTCGCTCCGGTACGACAAGCTGATAGACGAATACGTGACGGATATGTATATGCACGACAACCTGCTCATGCTCCGTGACTGGCTGGACAGAAACGACTTCATGACGCTGCAGTGCGTCCTGAGCATACCCGACGCAGGCGGCGAACAGCCTGAGACGGGCTATGTGCTTTACCGGACGGAGAACGGCTGGGCCGAGCTGGATGTGATGCAGCTGCTGCAGGGCCCGCTTGAGCTGCCGGGGCTTGAGGGCGCGTACACGGCGCATATCCAGTCAACCAGGCAGGACGCGCAGCGCGCTTGGCGCTACGACATCGAGGGCGCGGAGCTTGAGCGCCTCGTCGCGGCGCTCGAGGGCATGGAGCTCGTCGCCCCGGCCGAGGAGCCGGTGTACGACCAGGAGAGCTTCCGCTATGTAGACCCGGCGACGCTCTACTCGGTGAGCGTCAACTGCGGCGGCGAGGACGGCAGCGTGCTCAGTTACGAATTTCTCGAGGACAATGTGGTCATCCTGCCCGGGAAGCTCATATACACCTTCGCGCCGGAGAGCCTGGACTACGCGCTCTTTGACGAGCTCATGGCGGCGCGGACGCCGGTCACAAAGCCCGAGGCGGATATCGAGGCGGCGAAGGCGGCCCTCGAGCGGTACATAAAGGCGCAGGCCGCGCCCGGCTGCGGCATTGAGAGCCTCACCTACCAGCCCGAGACGGATGAGTACTGGACGGACGTCGCCCTGCACGACAGCTGGCTGCTGCGGCAGGAGGGCCTTGACGAGTACGACTTCATAACGCTCGCCGCTGTCCTGACGCCCGGAGACGACGGCGGTACCCTCTGGACGATGGAACCGTGGACGGAGACCATCTTCATCATGCAGCGGGCTGAGGACGGCTGGGAGGTGTTCAACTGGAACCAGCCGGGCAGTCAGGGGAACTCCGACATCACGCCGTCGGCGGAAAATACGCCCGAACCATGGCCGGAGTTTGCCGCAGGGCCGGCTGAGGGCGGCTATGAGTTTGGCAGCGCGGAGCTGGGCCTGACCTTCACCGTGCCCGCCGAGGCCTCGGAGAAGGTGGCCGTGGCCTCCGGCGTGAGATACTACGACCCGGACGGCGCCAGCCTGACGCTCTACTACGTCCCCGAAAACGGGAGATACCCCCTGACCATGTTCTATCTCGTCACCGAGTCGCCGCGCGCGGACTTTTTCAGGCCGGGCAGCTGGTACTACTCCGCCGCGACCGGCCACCCTGTCGCGGCCATGAGCGAGACCGGCATATACTTCACGATGGGACAGCTCGGCGGCTCCGAGATAGGCCGTGACGACCCGCTGTGGGACGACTATATCGAGACCTGTTCGGCCGTCAGCGCGGCTATTAGGGAGAGCATTGCCGTCGATGACGCCTCATCGATACCGGCGCTGAACGAGGCTGCGGTTTCCGTTGCAGCGGACGAGCTCGCGGCGCACGGCGGTGATGCCCTCACCCGCGCGGAGGCGGCGCAGCTGGTCTTCGGCCTGCTCTCGGCGGGCAACAAGGCACAGGAGTACCCGCTCGCATATACGGACGTAACGCCCGGCAGCGAGGCGGCGCAGGCTGTCGCTTACCTGGACAGCTACGGCCTGCTGACGCGCTACTCGGCGGACGGCGGGGCGCTGGATGGCGAGCTGTTCCGCCCCGGCGAGGATATCACCCGCGCGGAATTTGTCATGCTGCTGCACCGCCTGTCCTTCCAGCCCTCGCCGCTGGCTTACGGCGAGGTGCTTGAGAGCCTGGACAGTGCTCACTGGGCATATAGCTATTTGGATTACGCCTGGAAATGCGGCTGGTTGGAGCCCGAAGGAGGCGACATCCGTGCCGACGAGCCCATCACCTGCGCCGAGGCTGCCCATGCTCTCGAGTGTATCGCCGAAGACGGCTATCCCACGCCGGGAGTGGATTTCTGAGAGCAAAACACAAAAAGGCCCGCCGCCCTTTTCGGGGCGGCGGGCTTTGGTTTTACATCGGTTCCAGCTCGTCGTCGAGCCAGGTGTCGTGTTCCGTGAGCTTTCTTGTGAATATCCTCGCGTTGTCCTCGGGGTATTTGTTCTGGTGGAACTTGAATATCGTCTCGTCCGTGCCCGGAAGTTTGCCCAATATCTCGATCTTCCCGCGCGGGTGGCTCATGGCGTAGCGTACCGCCTTGCCCAGCCCGCTCTGCATGGCCTTCGCCTCGTCCACTATGCCGATGCCCTCGGCCAGCGGCACCTGGAAGCGCCCCTTCACGCCGCGCA
>CABVBV010000077.1 GCA_902496595.1 uncultured Eubacteriales bacterium
CCGAGGCGGCCCAGGCCTTCCTCGACTACATCCACACGGACGCCGACGCCGTAGCCATACTCGAGGGCGTGGGCTTCACCGTGCTGTAACAGCAGGCATACTTTCCACCTCGGGCCGGCGCGGCCGGGGCCGCAGCTCCGCCGCACCGGCCTTTTTATTACTTGAGGGGTGATCTGACTTGGACTGGTACCCGCTCTGGAACTCGCTGCGCATAGCGGCGGTCTCGACGGTCGTCATATTCTTCCTCGGCATCCTCGCGGCCTACTACGTGGCGAAGCTGCCGAGGCTCATAAAGGGCGTGCTGGACGTCATCCTCACGCTGCCGCTGGTGCTGCCGCCGACGGTTGTGGGCTATTTCCTGCTGCGCCTGCTCGGGCCGAAGCGCATGATAGGGATCTGGTTCCTCGAGATGTTCGACGTGCGGCTCACCATGGTCTGGTACTCGGCCATCTTCGCCTCCGCGGTCGTGGCCTTCCCGCTCATGTACCGCACGGCGAGAGGCGCGTTCGAGGCCTTTGACAAGAACCTCGCCTACGCCGGCCAGACGCTCGGGCGCTCGAACACCTGGATATTCTGGCGCGTGCGCATACCCTGCTGTAAACAGGGCATCATCGCGGGCACCGTGCTCGCATTTGCGAGGGCGCTCGGCGAATACGGCGCGACCTCCATGATAGCAGGCTACACGCCCGGCAAGACCGCGACGATCTCGACCACGGTGTACCAGCTCTGGCGCACCGGAGACGACGCCGGGGCCATGCGCTGGGTGCTCGTGAACCTCGGCATCTCCGCCGTCGTGCTGCTCGCCGTGAATATGCTCGAGAAGAAGGATAAACGTCCTAAACGCCGCGTGGAAGCCGTTGCCGAGGGGGTGGACTGATGTCGCTGCTGGTTGACATAACAAAGGACTTCGGCCGCTTCCGGCTGGACGTGGATTTCGAGGCTGAAAACGGTGAGGTTACGGGCCTGCTCGGGGCCTCGGGCTGCGGCAAAAGCGTGACGCTCAAGTGCGTGGCGGGCATAGAAAAGCCTGACTCGGGCCGGATAGTCCTCGACGGGCGGGTGCTGTTCGATTCGGAGAGGCAGATAGACCTGACACCGCAGCAGCGAAGGGTGGGCTACCTGTTCCAGAACTACGCGCTGTTCCCGAACATGACGCTGGCGCAGAACATAGCCGTCGGCGTGCGCGACAGGTCAAAGCGGAGTGAGACGGTGGAGCGGCTGGTGAAGTCCTTCTATCTCGAGGGCTGCGAGGGCAAGTACCCGAGGCAGCTCTCGGGCGGGCAGCAGCAGCGGACTGCGCTGGCCCGGATACTTGCCAGCGAGCCGGAGGTTTTGATGCTGGACGAGCCCTTTTCTGCGCTGGACAGCTATCTCAAGTGGCAGGTGGAGCTGGAGCTGGCAGACCTGCTGGACAGCTTTCCCGGCCCGGTGCTTTTCGTGACGCACGACCGGAACGAGGTACACCGGCTGTGCTCGAGGGTCTGCGTGCTGGACAGCGGCAGGTCGCAGAAGATGCAGGGGGTTATGGAGCTCTTCAACTCGCCGAGGACGCTGTCCGCCTGCCTGCTCTCCGGCTGCAAGAACATCAGCCGGGCCAGGCGGGTCTCGGAGCATCGCATCGAGGCGACGGACTGGAGCGCCGAGTTCGACGTTGCCTCCCCGCTTCCCCGGGATCTCGGATTTGTCGGCATTCGCGCCCACTTTGTCAGGCCGGTCGGCGGCCCTGGGCCGAACAGGCTCAGGTGCCGTGTCGAGCGGGTCGTGACCGAAGCCTTTTCAACGGTGATCATGCTCTCGACCGAAGGCGGCTCCGAGGGCTATTCGCGGCTCAGGATCGAACTGCCGCAAGAGCAATGGAACTCACTCGGGAACCCGTCCGAGCTTTGGGCAGAGCTCCCGCCGGAAGACCTCCTGCCGCTCAGCAGGGACTGATTTGGAAACAGAAATACCGCGCACTGCATCAGTTGCTGTGCGCGGTATTTTTCAATCCTTATATTCAAACTCAATATCGTAGAGCGAAACGGTATCCCCGTCCTTGACGCCCATGGCTTCCATGCGCTCAAAGATACCCGCCGTGCGCAGGCAGCGGTCGAAGTACATCCTGCTCTCGTAATCCGAGAAGTTCACCGTCGCCACCAGCCTGGCGAGCCATTCGCCTTCGACATACCAGACGCCGTCTTCCTGCCTGATCTCCACATCATCCGCCGTGCCCAACTCAGGCTCAGGAGGGACATAGTCCGGCTCGTACACGGTGACAGGAGGCAGGTGCGCGAGTTCTGCCGCCGCTGCGCGCATAAGCTCCCTCGTGCCGATGGTAGACGCTGCGGAAAGCTCGAACAGCCGCATACCCTTGGCCTCCACGTGCTTGCGGAGCCGCTCAAGATTGTCGCTGCCCGGCTCGAGCAGGTCGCACTTGTTCGCTGCAACCAGCTGAGGTCTGGAGGCCAGCTCGGCGTTATACTGGGCCAATTCAGCATTAATCGCCTCAAAATCCTCCACAGGGTCGCGTCCTTCGCTGCCGGATACGTCGACCAGGTGGATCAGCAGCCTGCACCTGTCGATATGCCTCAAAAAGTCGTGCCCCAGGCCCGCGCCGTCGCTCGCGCCCTCGATGATGCCCGGGATATCTGCCAGCACGAAGGACACGCCTTCGTCTACATACACCACTCCCAGATTCGGAAACAGTGTTGTAAAGTGGTAATTCGCTATTTTCGGATGCGCGTTCGAGACCACGGAGAGCAGTGTGCTCTTGCCGACGTTGGGAAAGCCCACCAGGCCCGCGTCGGCCAGGAGCTTCAACTCCATCGTTATCGTATGCGACTCTCCGGGCAGACCAGGTTTTGCAAACCTCGGCACCTGCCGCGTCGGTGTGGCAAAGTGCTTGTTGCCCCAGCCGCCTCGTCCGCCCCTGCAGGCGACATAGTCCTCCCCCGAGGACATATCGTGCATGATCGCGCCGCTGTCAGAGTCCCTGAGCACCGTGCCCCTGGGCACCTTCAGTATTATATTCGCGCCGTCCTTGCCCGAGCAGCGCTTTCCCTGCCCAGGCTGGCCGTTCTCGGCGGTGAACTTCCGCTTGTACCGGAAGTCCATCAGCGTGGACATATTATCGTCCACAGTAAATATAATGCTGCCGCCACGGCCTCCGTCTCCTCCGTCCGGGCCGCCAGCCGCAACATATTTCTCTCGGTGAAAAGAAACTGCTCCGGCCCCGCCGTCCCCGGCTCGCAGTTGGATAGTTACCTTGTCAACAAATGGTGATGCCATCGTGAGCCTCCTGATCTGAAAACGTTCCAGCAAGTCTGAAAGGCTCCCCTGCGCAAGGGGAGCTGTCGGCGGAGCCGACTGAGGGGTCGCCATCGACGGGCCGGGTGCCAGACTGCGATCCCTCCGTCACGGCTGCGCCGTGACACCTCCCTTTGCGCAAGGGAGGCTTTGGGCGTCGCTGATAAACAAAGAGACGGACTAAACGTCCGCCTCTTTTTTGTTGTCTGTTACTGATTGAGCTCGTAGACGGAGACCTTCTTGCGATCCTTGCCGTAGCGCTCGAACCTTACGGTGCCGTCCACCAGGGAGAACAGGGTGTCGTCCTTGCCCTTGCCGACATTCGTGCCGGGGTGGATTTTGGTGCCGCGCTGCCTGACGAGGATGTTGCCGGCGAGGACGAACTGCCCGTCGGCCCTCTTGGCGCCGAGACGCTTGGACTCGCTGTCGCGTCCGTTCTTGGTGGAGCCCATTCCCTTTTTATGTGCCATGTGTTACACCTCCAATGTCATTAGTGCGGTTTCGCTCACGCGATAGTCTCGATCTGGACTTTCGTGTAGGGCTGACGATGGCCCTGCGTGCGCTGGTAGCCCTTCTTGGGCTTCATCTTGTAGACGCGAACCTTCTTGCCGCGACCGTTCTTCACTACATTGGCGGTGACGGAAGCGCCCTCGACTACCGGGGTGCCGAACACGGCCTTGTCCTCGTCGATGACGGCGAGTACACGGTCGAACTTGACGGTAGCTCCGGCCTCGGCGTCGAGCTTCTCGACGTAGATAACGTCGCCCTCCGCGACACGGTACTGCTTGCCGCCTGTCTCGATGACTGCGTGCTTCATTTTCTCTGTTCATTCCTCTCTGTAAGAGACTCGCTCTAAAGGGTGGAGCTCATGCTCTCTTTGTTACCCTGTCAATGCGGCCTAGATATAATACCACGCAAAAAACCCCGTGTCAACAACATTTTTGCCGTTTTAACGTCTTCTGGACAGGCGGCTCCGGCGCTGGTATAATCCTCTTGTATCGGAGGTGTTGCATATGCCGGGTTCAGGCAAATACAGGCCGAGCGGCGAGCCGGAAAAACTGAAACTTGAGCCGTTCATGAGGCTGCTCAAAGCTCTTCACAGTCTTGGTGCGCCTGAGGACTTCTCGGCCGAAGACCTGGAGAAACAGCGCAAGTCGCAAGAGGCGCTCGGAAATATGGCGGCCTCTATGTCAGGCCTCGTCTGGGAGCCCTTCCTCCTCGGCGAGATGGAGTGCGCGTGGATGAGGCTGGAGCGCGAGCACAAGAGCAGGCGTGTCATCCTCTACTGCCACGGCGGAGGCTACACCAGCGGAGGTCTCGGCTTTTCCAAAATCCTCGCCTCCAAGCTCACCAGGGTAACGGGCATGGACGTTCTCGCTTTCGACTACCGGCTCGCACCGGAACACCCCTTTCCTGCCGCTATCGAGGACGGTAAAGCAGCATGGGACTATCTCATGCGCCTCGACTTTGGAGCCAGGGACGTAGTCCTCGCCGGAGACTCCGCCGGCGGCAACCTCGCTCTGGTGCTCTGCCTCAAGCTCCGCGAGGAGGGCCGTATGCTGCCGGGGGCCATCCTTCTGATGTCGCCCTGGACAGACATGACCATGACCTCCGAGAGCCTCAGGGAACGCGTCTCCATCGACCCCGTGCTCAGCCCGGAGTACATCTACGCCGTGCGCGAGGCCTACGCCGGCGGACTCGACCCGGAACAGCCCTGCCTCTCTCCCCTGTTCGCCGACTTCCGGGGCTTCCCTCCCACGCTCATCCAGGTCGGCAGCCACGAAATACTCTACTCCGACTCTGAAAGCCTGGCAGAGCGGATGCGCTCCCAGGACGTCGAATGCAGGCTCGAGGTCTGGGACAAGATGTGGCACGACTTTCAAATGTACCCCAGCAAGTCCGCCTCCACCGCTATGCAGAACACCGCCCACTTCCTGCTTGAATATCTGTGAGCCAAAACGGTTGACATAATCTTCGCCCGCCGGGAGTTCTCAATCCTCGGCGGGTTTTTTGCCAGGTCTGGGGAACATTTTATGTGCATATTCGTCAATTTTGCTTGAAATCAAGTCTGCAATTTCGTGTAATTTTTTTCGGCAATTTTCCGCAAAATGGTCGTATATGATGCAAATTTGATGCAATCGTGGTATATTGTATTAGCCGGAGGTGAACGGCATTATGTACAGGATACTTGTCGTGGAGGACGAGAAGCCTATAAACGACCTCATCGAGATGAACCTGTCGGAAGCGGGCTATTCCTGTGCCTGCGCCTATGACGGGATGGAGGCGGCAAATCTGCTGGACAAGGACAGCTTTGATCTCGTGCTTCTGGACATTATGCTGCCGAAGGTCAGCGGCTACGAGCTGCTGGACTTCATAAAGCCGCTGGGGATACCGGTTATTTTTCTGACTGCCAAGGGCACCATGGCGGACAAGGTGAAGGGCCTGCGTCTGGGTGCGGACGACTATTTGGTGAAGCCCTTCGAGATAGTCGAACTCTTGGCTCGCGTCGAGGCCGTGCTCAGGCGTTCGGGCAAGTCCCTCACGGAGATCCAGATCGACGGTCTCACGATAGACACCCGCTCGCACACGGTCGCCAAGGGCACAAAGCCCATTCCGCTGACGGCGAAGGAGTTTGAGCTGCTGCTTCTCTTCGTTCAGAACAGGAACATCGCGCTCTTCAGGGAGACGATATACGAGCGCGTCTGGGGCAGCGAGTACATGGGCGACTCGCGCACTGTCGACTTGCACGTCCAGAGGCTGAGGAAGAAGCTGCACTGGGACGACAAGATCAAGACGATATACAAGGTGGGATACCGACTTGAAATCTAGGCCTCCGCGCTCGGGTTTTCCCCTGGGTCTGTTTTTGGCCTGTTCCTGCGTGATGGCCGTGGTCATATGTACCGGGGCCTGTATAGCGATAGGACGGGGCGTCAGGCTCTCGTACTCTGCCTATGCGCTGTTTCTGCTCGGCGCCTCTCCGGCGGCGGGCGCTATTGTCGCGCTCTTTTCCGCCAAAGCTCAGTCGCGGGCGGCAAGGGAGAGTTTCAAGAGGCTGCAGCGGGCCGAGGAACTTGAGGGGGAGATCAAGCTGCTGGAGGAGGCTGCGGACAGGCGCGAGGAGTTCATCGCGAGCTTCGCGCACGAACTAAAGACCCCGCTCACCGCCATCATCGGCTATGCGGATATGCTCCGATCCAGGGAAATGAGCCCCAAAAACCGCTTCACGGCTGCGGGCTACATATTTTCCGAGGGCAAGAGGCTTGAGGCGCTCTCTCTAAAGCTGATGGAGATCATCGTTTCCGGCAAGCAGGGCATTGAGCGCAGGAAGTTCGACGCTCCGTATTTCATCCGCGAGGTTGCAGCTGTGACAGTGCCCTCGCTGGCTTCTGATGGCATGACCCTCGATATGCGCTGGGAGCAAGGCGAAGTGGAGATCGAGCCCGACCTCTTCAAGACCCTTATGGTGAACCTCATAGACAACGCCCGCAAGGCCTCCAAGAAGGGCCAGACTGTCGAGCTATACGGCAAGAAGGAGGACGGGGGCTACGCCTTCTACGTCCGCGACCACGGCCGCGGCATGAAGAAGGAGGATCTCTCCAGGATAACAGAGCCGTTTTACATGATCGACAAGAGCCGCTCCAGGGCGCAGAACGGGGCGGGCCTCGGCCTAGCGCTATGTCAGAGGATAGCCGAGCTGCACGGAACCACGCTCGAATATGAAAGCGAGCCCGGGGTCGGGACTACGGTGCGCGTACTGCTGAAAGGGGGCGCCAAGGAGTGAAAAAGCTCAATGGCAATGTTCTCGCCGCGCTGTTCACGGTCATGGTCTTCGCTCTCTGCCTTGCCGTACCTGCCGTCATGCTCGGAAAGCTGCCGGACATACTCTCCGAAACCGACCCCGTACCCACAGAACAGCTGAGCGCAGAGCGCAGGGCCGAGCTCTTCGATATGTATGACTCCGATGAGCTGACCAGGCAGGCTCTCGACGAAGAGGACATCGACAGCGACATCCTCTCCGCAGCAGTGAGGCGGGCAAGCGAGGTGGAGTCGGCTCTGGTACTGGATGCGGGCTCTCAGAGGACGCTGAGCTCCACAGGCAGGAACTACTATACTGTTTCCGACTCCGGAGATACCATACGGATACTCGAATACTACCGTGAATGGGTCGGCGACTGGAGCAACTGGTTTTTGGTCAAGCTCGACCTCGACACGCTTGATGTCTTCTACTGCTATTACAGCGCTGCCTGCGAACGGAACCTGAGTATTTACAAGGAGAACTCTAACAGCACCGGAGAAGCGCTCATGGAGCAGTTCTCCGGGGCGATAGGCATGGACGGTTATCTTGTCAGCAACGTCAGCGAGGACGGCGAGCAGTTTTCGATCTGCTTTACCGGCGGCGCAGGCGGCGATGAGCGCAGCTACGACGTACGTGCGCACGTTTACGAGGATACCGTCTCTCTGCTTGTGGATATCAAAATGGAGCTTACCGGCTGAATGGTCGAGGCCCGCTTAAAAGAAACTTAATGATATATTAAGGCCCGCTCAGTTGTGCCTCGCATCGGAGCGGGCTATACTCATAATTGAAGTACTAATGTGTGGGGGTGCTGCCATGAGGACGAGGTACATTTCGCTCATGCTGGCCGCGGCGCTCATGTTGACGCTGTTTGCAGGCTGCGGCCAGCAGGAGGACGCGCAGGAGACGGGCGGCCCGCTGCTGACGGAGGACGGCAAGGCCTGGATCTCCGAGTTCAAGGGCGAGCTGGACACGAGCTATATGAGCGAGATCGCCGGCGACGGGGAGAGGTTTTACTTCTCCACCGAGGAGTACGACGAGGACGGAGGCTCGACCTGCGCGCTCTGGTTAGCCGACCCGGCGACGGGCGAGTTCAAAAAGCTCGAAGGCTACGAGGCCTCGGCGGCGCTCGAGGGCTATGCGGAGAGCTACGTCAGGGTCTCCGCCCTCTGCCCCATGCCCGAAGGCGAACTGCTGGTGTTCGAGACCGTGAGCGGCGTGAAGTTCGAGCTGCCCGAGGGCTTCGCAGGCACGGATGAGGAGAAGTACAACTACGCGGAATACGTATACGAGAGCCGTGCGCGCCGTCTGGACGACACGGGCGCGGAACTGGGCGCTGTTGACCTGGCTGCGGCGTCGGACGAGGCCCTGAGGCTCTTGGGCGGCCAGAGCGGCACGGGCAGCGGGCCGCTTATTGAAAACGCGGCTGTCGGCCCGGACGGCAGCCTGCTGCTGGACTACAGCCAGGGCGCCCTCGTCCTGCTTGGCACGGACGGCGAGGTCAGATACAGCCAGCTGCTGGACGGCTGGTACGGCAAACCGATACTCATGCCCGACGGGCGTGCGGGTTTCTGGGAGGAGACGATGGGCGGCAACGTCCTGCGCTGCTTCGACTTTGAAAAGCCCGGCTTCGGCGAGGACATAGATCTGCCCCTGAACGCCTACAGCCTGTACGACGGCGGAGGGGCCTACTGCGTGTGCTATGTGGACAGCTCCTGCATCTGGGGCATAAGGCCCGAGGGCGGCGAGCCGGTGCAGCTGGCCTCGCTCATAAACTGCGGCCTGGACGAGAACAGCCTGCAAGCCATGTTCATTGACGATGAGGGTAGTATTAACTGCCTGTTCTACGACAACGACGACGGCAGCGCCCAGCTCGCACGGCTGAAGCTGGTGGACGCCTCCGAGCTGCCCGAGACCACCGTGCTGCGTCTCGCCTGCTTCTATCTGAACGAGGAGATAAGGCGTGCGGTGCTCGACTTCAACCGCACGAACAGCGGCGTGAAGATTGAGGTCGCGGACTACGCCCAGTACGTCACGGAGGACGACTACTCTGCGGGCTTGACGAAGCTGAACGTCGAGATACTCAGCGGCAATGGGCCCGACCTCTTCGCCTCGGACGGCCTTCCAATAGCGCAGTACGGCGCAAGGGGCCTGCTCTACGATATGTATGAGCTCATAGACTCCGACCCCGAACTCTCACGCGAGAGCTTTTTCGAGAATATTTTGGATGCCTTCGCGACGGACGGCAAGCTCTATACCATCACCCCGAAGTTCCGCATAATTAGCCTCGTGGGCAACGCGGAAGTCGTGGGCGAGGAGCCGGGCTGGACGCTCGAGGAGATGCGCTCTGTCATAGAGAGCCAGCCGCAGATACAGTATGTGCTCGACGCCAGCATGAGCCGTCAGAGTATGCTCCAGCAGATGCTCACCCTGAACCTGGGCCGGTACGTGGACTGGGAGACGGGAGAGTGCAGCTTTGACAGCGAGGACTTTGTGGAGCTTCTGGAGTTCTGCGCCTCGCTTCCGGAAGGCGGCGGTTCAGGCGGCGGCACGCCCGCGCTCGTGGCCTCGGGCAAGCAGCTGCTGGCGAGCTTCC
>CABVBV010000078.1 GCA_902496595.1 uncultured Eubacteriales bacterium
TAGTCTTCATCTGCTGCCAGAAATACTTCGTCTCCGGCCTGCAGGCAGGAGGCATAAAGGGCTGAACGGAGGAGAGCTGCGAAGTTTGTGCGACAGACCAGGCACAGGCTGGCCATGTCATACATCACTGCACGCCCATTTACGTCCGCAGGAAATACCGGCCAGTTCAGGTTCAGACTGACGGACTCCAGTATGAAGACCATGACTAGGGTATCGATGCCCATGCTGATGCCAAGCCAAAGCGGTTAAATAGACCGACAATGAGCCTTTGACGTCCATTTTCTGGCAGCAGGCTTGGATGACGGATGAGACGTTCTAGGCAGTATCTGAGTATCACGTTTAGATGAGCGAGGCAGAGAAACACGTATAGGCTCGTTTAGGAGTTCATTGAATGTTGCTTTTACGCATGACCGACTGGAACGCAGAGCCGGATCGCATCGAGCTCATGCGATTACTGCACGTACTGAAAAGATGACGCAATAATTAACGACGAGTGAAGGCAAGCCCGCCCATGCTCAGTGAAAGAGCATGGGCGGGCTTCAGCCTGTCACCAAGCCGCAATTAAAGTGAGATATGTTCTTCTCGGGAGCATATACCATGGGAAACTCTATTCGCGTTGCGGAGTGTCTCGGTAAATCGAGGAGCTAAGCAAAGCACAAACCTTTAGAGCGGGATCAGGCATTTTTATCGGGTAAATATCCGGAATATAGCAGGGTGAGCCCTACGCGGCCCTGTGTGCCTGTCTTTTCATAGATGGAATTGAAGTACCTTTGAACGATGCGCTCAGAGATCTGCAGGTCGTATGCGATCTCCTTGGGCGCTTTGTCATTGTAGAGGGCGGCGGCGAGGACGTCTGTCTCCCTGGGCGTGAGGCCGTATTTTTCGGCGAAACCGGCCAGCCCGTCGACGCCCCGTGCCTGGGCCTTCTTCTCAGCCCTGCCTGGAGAGAGCTGCCCGTCCGCAAAGAAGAGCGCCAACACAGCAACGGAGGCGACGAAGGCCACGGCCATCATCGCCGCGTGCCCCACCGCACCGTAGAGCCGGATGAAGGGCACCGCCGTCGCCGCAACGGAGAAGGAGCGCAGCACGCGGCCCATGCCCGCCCAGAGCTCAGGATGCGCAGTCCTCGGCGCGAGGTCGAGAAATGCGACGGTGAGGTAGATGACGCTCGAGGCCGAGAGGATGTAGAGCAGCACTGCGTTTATCGAATAGGTGTCCGGGCTGTCGAGAAATACGAACATCAGCGTCGAGCCGACGAGCACACAGACCGTGATGAAGGGCAGATACGCCCGCTTTTTTATGTCCGCCATGAAGCCGAAAAGCATGGCCGCAGCGGCGTAGGACAGGCGCACGACTCCGGTGAGATCGACGCTGCCCTCGGCGTCCAGGAATATTGCGACGGTGTCGTCCAGTGAGATGACCGCCGACATGAGGCAGACGACCGCCCCGGCGATGAACAGCTTGCGCCCCGTTGCCTCACGGACTTCACCGTATGGCAGGGGGTTGTCCAGCACCCAGTCTCCCGGAGGGAAGTGGACGATGAAAAAGATGGCCGCCACGCAGACGATGACAGAGGCGATGAGCAGCGGCGCAGTCTCGAGATAGGACTGGATGAGAAACTGCAGCAGGCTCTCGCCTGCAATGGTGAGGCCGACGACGCGGCCGGTGCAGCTCGAGTTCTGAAGGTTGAGCGCCAGAAAGTAGTGCGCCATTCCGCCGATGTACCCGGCGCAGAGCAGGCTCAGGAAGGCGCAGGGCAGGAAAAACGGCCTGGATGCGAGCATGAGCGGTATGGCTGAGGCCACAAAGAGCAGGCAGATCAAAGTCAGCGCCAGCCGCCTTGCCCGCTCGCCCTGCACGAGCTTGCGCAGGAGCGGAAAGGCGAGATAGCCCAGCGCAGTGCAGCAGAGCCCGGCGGAGTAGACTCCGTTCACGCTCGTTGGGCCGTACAGCAGCGCGGCCCTGTCGTTCACGGAAAACTCTATGAGCATGAACGCAAGGAGATAGAAGGCGAAAAACAGGCCGAGAGCCGCTCGGCTGTATCTCTTTGGGATCATCCTCTAACACCGCCTTTTGAATCATATCATGTCATTATATTACAAACAGCGATGCGCTTCAAGAGTCAGCATACGACTGCGTGCGGTTTTAAGGGGTTCGGAATACGAACCCCTTGCGCCGCCGCCGTCGCGTTTTCCGAACTGGCGCCGTAAAGGCTTTGATAATATGCTCAAGTGGGGGAAGTTTAAGTACCCCATGTGGAAGAAACCTGGATTAATAGGGAGGACAATATGAAAAAGAAAAGCCTTGCGCTTGCCCTCGCGCTTGTCATGCTGTTCGGCGCACTGAGCGCCTGCGGAGGTACAGAGCCGAAGGACATCGGCGGAACCCTTGGCGACGTGGGCAGCGTGACCGCACCCCCGGCTCCATCCGTGGAGCCCACCGCCGAACCCCTGCCGAGCCTTCAACCGTCCACGCCCGACACCCTGCCCAGCACCCAGCCGGACAACGGCGGAGACGAAGGCGGAGGAGGGGAGATAAACCTGGACGATTTCCTCTATGACTGGCTCGACTTCTCCGGCTACCCGCTCACTCCCGACGAGCTCATCGAGTTCTTCGGAGAGCCCCAGGACAGGGTGTCCGTCGAGAGCACGCTCGACTACTCCACCTGCGGCCTGCCGGGCTACGAGAACGCCGGTACGGTGCAGACGGAGATACTGTCGTACTCGAACGTCCTGTTCATGTTCTTCGTCGACCCCTTTGACGGCAACTGGACGGTGCAGCTAGTGGCCGTGACCGACCCGACCTCGATAATCAAGGTCGGCGGCGCGACGGTGGGCATGACGCTCGACGAGTGCAAGCAGGTGCTCTCGAGCAAGGGCTACACCTTCGACTCGGGCATCGTCTCCGAGCCGAACTACTACTATTTCACCTATACCGACGACTATGGCTGGCCCTGCCTCGTAGAGATCGAGCTGGACGCCTCCACGGGCAAGGCGCTCTATGTGCGCGGCATCTGGGGCGCGATGGCGCAGATAATCGTGGACACCTACAAGGTCGCATGATATGAGCTACTGTACAAAATGCGGGGCGCAGCTGAAAGAGGGCGCGGCCTTCTGCACGAAATGCGGCGCACATGTGCGCAGGCAAAAGCGCAAAGTCAGCGGAAGTGAGATATTGGCCGCCGCCGGTGCGCAGGTAAAAGCCAGGTGGCGCATGAAAGTCGGCAGCAAACGAGCCATGATCGCCTGTGCCGTGGGCCTTGTCGTTGTGGTGCTGGTGGTTGTGCTGTCCGTGACGCTGGGGGACAGGGAGAAGCGGGAAGCCGACTCGTTGCCGACCTGGCAGAGCGGGCAGACCTATGCGCCGCAGGACGAGAACGGCGGCAGCAAGCCCGGGACGATGCCGACGTCACAGCCGCAATCGCAGCCGGACAACGGCAGCGGCGGCGCGGCTCTCAGCGAAGCCGAACTGCGGCAGCGCGGCACCTTCATGCGCGTAAGCCAGCTCGTGGACTCGGGCCTCAACATGGTTGTCGGCCAGATAACGGCGCCGGACGACTGGCAGGTGTCGGAGCAGGTGCAGTGGAGCAACTTCGGCAACTATCCCGGCATGACGCAGCTTAGCGCCGTGTCGCCCGACGGGCTGCGCAGCTTCCAGCTCATCAGCACGACGAGCTACTACCAGACGGACAGCATCTTCAGCTCTCTCGGCGAGAACGAGACCGACCCGACGACTTACAGGATACACCGGCAGTACCGCACGGCGGAGCAGTTTGTCGAGCTGTTCATCTCGAACCTGGGCTGTACGAGCGCGCAGAAGCTGAGCTCGAGCAGCATTGATTCGCAGAGCCTGGGCGCGCTGCAGTCCGTCGCGGAGCAGCACGCCTATCAGACGGGCTATTCGCTGGTGCAGTCCCTGGCGAACTTGGGCATGGGCGCGAACCTCGTCGGCTATGAGAGCACCGTGGTGGATAACAGGTACGCGGTCACGACGCAGAACGGGAAGACGGAATACATCGAAGTGTTCACGCTGGTCTGGGCCTACCAGACCTCGTGGGTGGTGCAGAACAGCTCCATCACGGTGAACGAGATATACTGGTGCGTGCCCTTCATGTACATATCGACGGCGGAGAGCGAGCAGGCGCTCTCGTCGACGCAGAACGAGTTTCTGACCTTCGTGTGCAACAGCAGCGTCTCGCCGGAGTTCTACTACCTCGTGGAGCAGTACCGCTCCTATATCGAGAACCTCCTGGCGCAGAAGCTCACGAACCAGATACAGGCGGCGACCGAGATCCAGAGCCAGCTCATGAACGATTACAGCAGCAGTTCGGACACGAACGACCGGGTCACGGATATGTGGAGCGACTACATCTATGACCGCGACGACTATACGACCTCGGACGGCAGCACGGTCAAGGTGCCGACCTATTACGACCACGTCTACGAGACGGATTCGGGCGACATCTATGTGACGAACGACTCGCTTGACGTGCCCACAGACTGGCAGGAGCTCTATACATAGACAATGCGAGGTGCAATGTGAAACGAGTCACGGCTGCGGCGATAATACTGTGCCTGCTGCTCACGGGCTGCGCTGCGAGCTCCACTACGGCGGGGAGCGGCGAGCGGGCGAGCATAGAGGGCATCAGGGATCGCGTCGCCTCAACGGCGCAGATCATCAGCAAGGTAAACTCGATCATAGACTGGCAGATTACAAATTCTGAAAAGAATATAGAGGAAGCCGAGGCCGCCAGACAAAACGGCGAGACCTACATCCAGGAGGACAATACCGAGGAAGTCAGGCAGAAACAGGCGGAGCTGGAGAGCTGCCTCGAGACGGTCACGGCCTATTCGGGCTGGGCCTCGTCGCTGAGACCCTGCGGCCAGGAGAGCATTGACCTCACGTACGAGGCCGCGGCGAAGTATTTCACCGAGGTCAGGAGTGCGCTCGAGGACATGGCGGACATAATGGCCTTCTACTTCGCCTTCCTCGAGGCAGCAGAGCCCATGACGAGCTTCGACGCCTCGGCCTATGAGACGGATATGGACAGGATCTACGACCTCTATTACGCCGTAGACGACGCGAGCAGGAGCCTCTCGGAGCTCGACTGCCCGGAGTTCATGGCCCAGACCTTCAAGCTGTATATCGCCCGGCTTTCTCACTTCATGGCCATCCTGAACGAGCAGTATGTCGGCGTACAGCTGAACGACCCCCTGCGCCTGAGCTCGGGCATCTATATGCTCGTGCGGGTGGAGCAGGAGTATTACGACTACGGCGTCATGCTGACCCGGGACTTCAACCTGCAGTACGGGAAAGTGGGCGAGCGCCTTGGCGGCTGGGTCGGCGAACTGGGTACGGAGCTTGCGGAGAATTGCTCCGCACTGCTCCGTGCGATGTAAAGGGGGGCGCACTATGAAGTATTGCGGAAAATGCGGCGCCCCGCTGCGCGAGGGCAAGAGCTTCTGCCCCAAATGCGGCGCCGAGGCGCGCCGGACGGCGAAAGCTGTGACGGAGCCGGTCATGGAAGAGCCGGTCAGGGAACCGGCAAAGGTTCAGACAGCAGTGAAAGAGAAGCGGCCCAGACGCTGGCTCAAACGGCTGGTGACGCTGCTCATCGTCCTGGTGCTTCTGGGCGGGCTCGGCGCGGCGGGCTGGTACTGGGGCCTGCCGTACATTAAGAGCCTCATGCCCGGAGAAGAACTGCCCAAGGTGAGTTACAGCTATATGTCCCGCGAGCCGGAGATCGAGATCGACTACGAGGCCGTGGACGCCATATACCCCTCGCTCTACAACACGACGGATTACATCCTGCTCGTGCAGGCCACGAGCGAGGGCGGGGAGCGGGACGTCATGATAAAGGCGGAGGTACCGGGCTTCACGCAGACCTATGAGCAGAAATTCACCCTCGGCAGCCAGCTCACGCAGTTTTATATCCACCCGCCGGTGCTGACGGGCGAGCTGAACCTCGGTTCGGCCAAGCAGGCGCAGATAGTCTTTTCCGTGACGGATATCGACAGCGGTAAACCCGTCATACAGGACACACTGCCCATACAGATAATGAGCAAGTTCGACATGATAAACTACGACCCCGAGCTGGGCCTGTCGAGCTGGGACTATTATTTGTCCTTCCTGACGCCGGAGTCGCCGGGGGTGCTGGAGCTCAAGCGCAACGCCGTGGACTTTGTGACCGGCCTCACGGGCGGGCAGTTCACGATGATACAGGGCTACCAGGACTCGGGCCTCTTCGGCAGCCAGATAGAGCTCAATACCTATTACCAGGCGCTTGCGCTCCAGGGCGCGATGAGCGAGATGGGCGTGCGTTATAATAACGCCTGGTACTCGATGAGCCAGAGCGGGGACAAGATGCTCCAGAGAGTGCAGCTCCCGGACGACACGCTCTCGAGCAAGAGCGGCGTGTGCATAGAGACCTCGCTCACCATAGCGAGCGCACTGCAGTCGGCGGGCATGAACGTGTTCCTTATCTTCCCACCGGGCCACGCGCAGGTGGCGGTGGAGCTCTGGCCGAACTCGGGCGAGTATTATCTCATCGAGACGACCATCCTGCCCGTGGACGGTGAGAACGTGAACAGCATCGTGACCTATAAGACCCAGCAGGAGTGGCTGGACTACATACAGAACGGCTATGGGGACGGCAGCGGAGGCTGCTACGTGCTCAACTGCGGCCTGGCGACGGCGCTGGGGCTGCTGCCGCTGACGAATTAAGGAGGTAAGAAGATGTCAAGAATATGCCCCAAATGCGGCGCGGAACTGCTGGACGACGAGCTGTTCTGCTGCGAGTGCGGCACGAAGTACGAGGAACCGGCCGCTCAGACGCAGGAGGAAGTGGTCTTCTGCGCAAAATGCGGCACGCAGCTCAGGCCGGGCGCGGCCTTCTGCCCCAAGTGCGGAACTCCGAGGCAGGACGAAGGCATGGCACAGCCGACCCGTGAGCGGCATATTAAGCCTGCGAAGAAGAGTGGGGGAAACAAAACAGCCGTAGTCATCGCCCTGATCGCCGCCGTTACCGTAATCGCCGTAGTGCTGGTGCTGTGGCTGGCGGGCGTGTTCGGCGGAAGGGACAGCTCGCCCTCGGAGACGCCGTCCGGCAACGTCATCACCGGAACGGACTGGGACGACGTCATAAATATAGGCGGAGACGACTTTTCAAGTGAGGAGCTGAGCTTCCCGAGAACAGGATACGCCGCGCTGATAACCGAGCCGGGCGTCGGCGTCCTCAGCCGGGTGGAGAACCGAGGCGGCAGCAACTGGGCCGTTTATTATACCGGCGTTACGGTGGAACAGGGCAAGAGCTACTACTCCGGCGTCAAGGCCGCGGGCTTTACCGAGGACGAGACCATAGACGACCAGACAGCCTCCGGCGGACGCTACGCCGTCCGCGCCTTCAACAGCGGCGGCATGATGTTCGAGATGGTCTGCCAAGGCGGGAATATGGGCCTCTACATAGGCGAAAAATACGATTGACCCACGGCAACCCTCCAAATTGCCGAGCCCCTGCGGGTTTTCCCGCAGGGGCATTTTAAACTTTAGCCTGCCTTCGAGCCTTGCATACCGCAGCACCTCCTTTGACAAGAAGAAACTTTGCTAAAACTTGAAAAATGCGTTGAATTGTAATATATTGAAACAAGCGGGATATCTCTCGTCTATACAGACCAAGCGCCATGGCGCTTTCGGATGCGTAACGCATCCGAAAGCCCGTTAAAACACAAGGGAGGAGACGCAATGAAGAAAAGAATATTTGCCCCAGTCATATGCGCGGTGCTTGCCATCTCGCTTTTTGTCGTGGGAGCATTTGCGGATGATGAAACAGCAACGCTTCAAATCGGAACAGCCGAAGAGCTGTTGGCGTTTGCAGCGGATGTCAGTGCCGGTAAATACAACGACGTGACAGACGCCGTTGTCGAACTCACCGACGACATAGACATGAGCGGCTATGGTTGGACGCCGATGGGCCAAATGATCGGCAATTATTTTTCCGGTACTTTTGAAGGAAACGGACACACAGTCAGCAACCTGAGTATAACCGAAGGGACTTCAGACTCCTACGGCAGCTATTATGGCTTCTTTGGCTACACTTACAATGCTGCGATACGGAACCTGAATATTTCCGGCAGCGTTCAAAGTAATGGAGGCAGCAGGTGCCTCTGCGTCGGGGCAGTGGTCGGGTTGCTTGAAGGCGGAGAAATCATCAACTGCTCCGCCCTGGATTTCACCATAGACTTCAATAACGTATACAACAACAACAAAGATGGCGGCATCGGCGGCATTGTAGGTTTTGCCTATGAAGCGGATATCATCGACTGCGTTTCAAACGCCGAGATAACCAAAACGGCCGCAATGACCATAGGCGGCGTTGCAGGTCAGGCCAGGACTACGGTCATGGGAAACTGCATATTTAATGGTTCCATTGAGTTTAATGATTGCTCAAAAGAAATATATGCCGGCGGCATAGCCGGGTCAACCTCCGTAAGTGACGGCGGAGACCCGACGCTGATCGTCAGCTGCACAAACAATGGCAGTATTGTGGCAGTTACCGGCGACAACACAACTGATTATTATATAGACGCCGGAGGCATAGTCGGAAACGCCCAACAGGGCTGCATGATATCAAACTGTCTGAACTATGGAAAGGTGGACGCTTCACAATATAACAGTTTGAATTCTGCGACAGGAGGAATTGCGGGCCGGATGCAGTCCTTTGCAAAACTGAGCTACTGTGTGAACTACGGCGATGTTTATGGAGGCAAATCCTGCACCGGCGGCATAGTTGGAGCGCTTTTATGCGTAGGCACAGGTAACGAAGCGTTTTACGCCGACCCTCATTATGCTCTCGACAACTGCCTCAATGCGGGGACTATTCAGAGCGCGACGAACAACGTTTATACAGGCGGGATCGCAGGCAAGGCTCAGAATGATTCCAAAACACCTACCACGGCATATATCACCAACTGCATATCCGTCGGCGCCGTTAGCGCTGCAAGCAGCTCAAAGGCGCACCCGATAGCGGCATACAGCGATGATTTCACATATGTCAACAACTACTACGACAACAGCCTGCCCAATACCGTTGACGATGACACCGCAGCAGAGGTCAATGGCGGCAGCAAGGGCGTTGATGCGGCATATATGAAAACCGAGGCTTTCATCGACGAGGTAAACGCCGGGGGAGGGGACTATCACCTCGATGATAACGGCCAGATAGCTCTCGGGCCGAAGTTTTACGACGTGACCCTGGTCTTCGGCAACGGCGCGGCTGATGCGGTTTATAGCATTGAAGAGGACACCGAGTTTACACTTCCCGCACCCAGCCGGAGCGGTTACATCTTTATGGGTTGGAAATGCTCCGATGGAAATGTGTATCAGGCTGATGAGGTCATCACAGTTGAGAAGGACTTGACCTTCACAGCAGTTTGGGCCAATATGCCGGACATCACGCCCGACGAGCCGGACGAGTTCCCGTTCACCGACGTGCCAGCGACCGCGTGGTACTACGACGCGGTATACTACGTCTGGGAGAACGGTCTCATGAACGGCACCGACACCTACAAGTTCTCAC
>CABVBV010000079.1 GCA_902496595.1 uncultured Eubacteriales bacterium
AAGCCTGGTACGCCGCCGTGCCGCACACGATGCTGGAGCGCTCGAAGCTGAAGATCGACATGGTGCCGGGCAACGGCATCTGCCTCGACTGCGGACAGGTGTACAACATCGTGGCAAACAAGGGCCGCTGCCCGAAATGCGGCTCCGACAAAAAGGACGTCCTCTGCGGAGAGGGGTTCAATATCAAAGAGATCCTCGTACCCGAAGATGAATAACAAAACTGACCGGCGCCGCGTTTTCTGCGGCGCCGGTCAGCTTTTTCCGGAGCGGAAAGCTCATTCTTCGGGCTTGTCCTCGGTTATCTCGACCTCGATGCCCTCTTCGGCCTCGGCCTCGGAGCTGGAGACTATGTCTTCAAAGTCGGCGTCCTCGGGGTCTCCGTCGGTGAGACCGGCGCGGAGCTCCGTCAGCTCCGTCTCCATCCTGTTTATCGCGGCCAGGGAGAGCATCACCCGGTCAAAAGCACGGACGTACATCTCTCCGGGATCCGACTTGTCTGCGGTCTCGAAGTACAGCTTTCCCACCTCGGCGTAGGCGTCGTTCAGGCTGTCGCGCTCGTTGCTTAGCTCGAGCGTCAGCTTTGCGAGTTTCGCCAGGGCCTTCGCCTTTTCACCGGCGCCTCCGGCCAGATCCTTCGCCTTGTCCCCGGCGGCCCCGGCCAGATCCTTCGCTATGTCGGCAAAACCGCTGGCAGCTGCTTTCAGAGACCTTATCAGTTCGTTGTAGTCAGACATTGTCGTTTTCCTCCGTTTTCTCAGTAGTTTCAGTGTTATCGGCAGCGCCGCCATCGGCGGCTTCGATTACATCGGTCTGCGCAACTTCGGCCTCGGGCGCAACTTCGGCCTCGGCCTCGGCCGCCTTTACGCTCGCGTAGGTCGGTTTGTGCGGCCTTTTGATATTGACGAGCAGCACGACCAGCGCCACAACGGCCGAGACCGCCGCCACGAGCTGCGAGGTGCGGATATTAGTGCCCGGTATGTACAGGCTGTCCGTCCGGAGCCCCTCGACCCAGGCCCGGCCCGCTCCGTACCAGAACACGTAGAAGATGAAGATCTGCCCGTCGTACTTCCGGTGATCCTTCCGGTACCAGTACCTGTCTATGATGATGAAGCCCACCAGGTTCCACAGGCTCTCGTAGAGGAAGGTCGGGTGGACGTAGTAGGTCGTGCCGTCGGGGGTCGTGAGGCCCATGCGGCAGAAGATATCCGTCTCCCGGCCGAAGGCCTCCCTGTTCACGAAGTTGGCCCAGCGGCCTATGACCTGGCCCAGGATGAGGCCCGACGAGGCCGCGTCCAGCGTCGCGGCGAAGCGGATCTTCTTCACATGGCTCCAGACGATGACGGTGATGACGCCGGCGATGGTGCCGCCGTACATGGCGATGCCGCCCTCCCAGATCTTGAAGACGTCCCAGAAGTTGTCCTTGTACCTGTCCCACTCGGCGATGACGTAGTAGACGCGGCAGCCGACGATGGCGATGGGCAGCACCCAGAGCACGAGGCCGAAGATGTCGTCGCCTTTTATCCCGACCCTGGGCGCCTTTTTTGAGGCGTAGAACACCGCGGCGATGAAGGCGATGGCCATGACGACGCCGTAGAGGTAAAATGTGTGCCCGAAGAGCTCGAAGCTCGCGGGGAAATCCAGTGTGAGCCCGCCCAGCATGGGAAAGCTGATGGCGGCGTCTCTCATCATAGTAGGCATTGTGGTCTAGTCCTTTCGAGTTTTCGGCTGAACGACCGAGAGCGCTGTGCGCTCCGGCCTGAGGTAGTCCCTGACGAAGCTCTCGCACTCGTCCCTGCTTATGGCCGGAAGCAGCTCAAAGCTCCTGAGCGCCTCGCAGCCGGCGAAGCTGTTTCTTGCGATGGAGTCCGCAATGTCCGAGGCCCGCTCGAGCGAGCGAATGCGCATACCGTATTCGGCCCTGCGGCAGTTTTCAAAGCTCTCCGCGTCGAAACCCCGCTCACATACGGAGTTTACGGCCTCGGCGAAACGCCCAAGCACCTCCTCCGGCTCCTGGCTCTCGCCGCCGAAGACGGCGTAGGCGGCGCAGGGGCCCCAGTCGGCCTCGTTCCAGAAGCTGCGGATGAGCCCCTCGGAGTACATTGACGTATACAGTTTAGAAGATGTGCCTGCGAGCGCCCTGAGCGCCAGCGCCGCAGTGAGCTTTCGCCTGAGCAGCTCGTCTCCCGAACCCTCCGGCGGCAGCTTCACTCCGAACATGAACTGCGGAGCGGAGACGTCCATCTCCACAACCGAGCGCAGCTCATTGGGCTCCAGGCCCTCCGGTTCGCCGTAGTCGGGCACGGGTACCGGCGAAAGCTCCTTCGGGAGTATCCTCTCCGCAGCCTGGACGACTTTCTCCGGATCCACGTCTCCCACGACGCACAGCAGCATATTGGACGGAGCGTAGAAGGCCCTGTGGCAGTTGAGAAGTATCTCCGGGCTTATCTCCGAAATGCTCTCCACCGTACCCACAATGCTGTCCCTTACCCGGCAGCGCTCATAGAGGCAGCGCATGAGGCCGTAGTAGAGCGCGTGGCCCGGGTCATTCTCGGTCATGCCGATCTCTTCGCCGATGATGCCCTGCTCTTTCCGCACGCTCTCTTCGGTGAAATACGGGGTGGAGACGAACTCCAGCAGGGTGTCGAGGTTCTCGTAAAAGCCCTCGGTACACTCAAAGTGGTAGGCCGTGATAAAGTCGGAGGTGTAGGCGTTCGGCTGAGCGCCCCTGGAGCTGAGCAGGCTCAGCGCATTGCCCCAGGGCATATCGAACATCTTGTGCTCGAGAAAGTGCGCAACGCCTTCCGGAGACTTGACGAGCCGGTTCTCTATGAAAAAATCCCTCATAACGCCGCCGTAGCAGGCGGCAAAGAATGCGTATTTTTTCAAAAACCCGGGCCTCGGCAGCACGGCGACTCGCAGCCCGTTGCCGAGAGTTCCAGAAAACAGCGTCTCTCCGATATTGGGAAACTCAGTCCTCGTCAGGCTCATCCTCGCCGTCCTCCTTTCCGCAGAGGTAGTATTCCGCGTCGAGCTCGCAGCTGCGGGCGATGGCGGCGACCTCGTCCTTCGTGACGAGCTCGCAGGCGGCAGCCAGCTCCGAAGGGCTCATCTCATCTCCGGAGACGTTCATGGGCAGCCAGTAGCCCTCGAGCATCGCGGGGTCGTCTTCAGCGGCCCTGTAAGCCGAGGAGACGCTCTTTTTGGCCGTTTCCAGCTCCTCGTCCGATATTTCGCCGCTTTTGATGAGCTCCAACTGTCGGAGTATCTCGTCTCTGGCCTTTTCAAAGTTTTCAAAATTCACGGCGCTGGCGACGAACATCAGGCCCTTCTGCAGATCTACGCCCGAAGAGGCGTAGTAGCAGAGCGAGAGCCGCTCTCGGACGTTCATAAAGAGCTTCGAGCCGGGCGAGCCGCCGAACACGGCGTTGAAGACCCGGATAGCGGCCTGGTCGGGCTCCTCCATGCAGTCTCCGAGCCTCCAGCCCAAAGCGAGTTTGCCCTGGCTCACGTCCATGTGTTCTTTGAACACCCTGGGTTCAGCCTCGACGGAGTTCATGCGTATCTCGGTGCCCATGTCCCAGTCGAGCTCCCCTCGGGGCAGCAGCGACAGCGACTCGGAAACGGCTGCCGAGACCTCGTCGAACCCCGCGCCTCCGCAGTAGAAGACCTCTACCGGGGCCGAGGATATGAGCTTCCGGTAGTGCTTCGAGAGCGCGACATAGCCCACATTCCCGGCGTCCTCCTCGGAGCCCAGCGAGCCGACGGAAATGGGTTCATAGCAGCACATGAGTTCTATGAGGCGCTGAACGGCATAGCCGTCCTTGTTGTTTTTCCTGGCGCGTATACGCTCGGCAAGCCTGGTGCGCTCCCTCTCGACATATTCGGGCAGGAAAAGGCCGCCCCTGGTGTTGGGGGCGAGCAGCAGCTCCCCGAGCAGGCCGGAGGCCCTGTCGAGCAGCCTGTCTTTCCCCGGGAGGAACCTGTCCTCCGGGAAATTCGCATAGAAACCCGGAGCCTGTATCTCGCCGACACAGCGCACAACAGGTTCCACCCTGAGCCCATACAGCCCGTCCATATAAGAGGCCAGGCTGTCCATATCCGGGCAGCGGACGGTGCCGCGCCTGAGCACCTGAGGTATGAGCGCGTTCATTGAGGCGGTCTCTCCGTCCAGCTGCGCGAGCAGGCTGAGGCTCAAGGCCGCGGTTTTGAATTTCTGTGTGGTGAGCGCAGTCAAAAACACTCCCGGCAGGATCTCCTCACGGCGAAAATCCATATAAGGCCCTCCAGTCCTCACAGTCTCCAGCTATTATAGCACAGTTTACCCGCGACGCCATACAATTTCTACCGAACAAGGTAAATAATTTGTGAATATATCCTCTGCTGGAGGCGAGGGCGGCGCCGGCTTGCGCGGGACGCCCGCTTTGGCTTAGCCGTCTCCCGAGAGGTATTCCGTCACCACGCGGAAGAACCAGCCGGCAGAACCGGTATACCAACTCCAGCCCGCCTGACCTTTGCGGTCGGGGTTTGAGTAGACGTCGGCAGCGAGGACATAGGGCTCGGTCCCATAGCGCTCCGTGCCTTTCGGCAGCAGGGCCTTCAGGATCTCCAGGCCCTCGTCGCGGCGGCCGCACTTCAGGCAGGCCATCGCCAGCCAGATCGCTCCGTGAGTGTACTGGCCCCCGTTCTCGCGGAAGCCGGGGCCGTAGCTCGCTATATATCCGGCTCGCTCGGCGCCCTCGCCGAAGGGCGGGTCGAAGAGCCGCACGAGCCCGTTTTCGCGGTCGAAGAGCCTCCCGAGCGCCGAGTCCAACGCAGCGTTGACCTTCTCCGGGCTCGCCTCGGCGCACATGGCAGCCCAGCTCTGAGCAACTGAATCTATACGGCAGCCGTGGCCTCTGCCGGAGCCCAGCGGAGAGCCGTCGTCAAAATAACCGCGCAGATACCACTGCCCGTCCCAGGCCCTGTCCGCCGCCCTGCCGAGCCTTGACGCCGCAGAGAGGAGCGCCGCCGCACCGTGCTTGTCTCCGCCTGCTTCCAATAAGTGCGCAAAGCGCCGCGCCGTGTGCGCAAAGAACCAGGCGAGCCACACGCTCTCGCCCCTGCCTTCGATCCCTACGGTATCCATGCCGTCGTTCCAGTCCCCGGCGAGCATGAGCGGCAGGCCGTGCCTGCCGACGCCGCGCCGTATGACCAGACGCAGCGCCAGCGCCGCGTGCTCCAGCACCGTGCCGGAGCCTTCGGGCACCGCCGCCTCATAGCGCGAGCTCTCACTGTCCGCGAGCTTTTCCGAGACCAGATATGGGGCGGTCTCGCCAAGGATAGACTTGTCGCCGACTTTATCGACATATTCGCAGACCGCCCAGGGCAGCCAGACAAGGTCGTCCGAGCAGCGGGTGCGCACGCCACGGTCGGGCGAGCCCTCGTGCCACCAGTGCATGACGTCGCCCTCGAGGTACTGGTGCGCACAGGCTGAGAGTATGCGCTCGTGCGCATATTCGGGCCCGACCGGTATGAGGTTCACAGAGTCCTGGAGCTGGTCTCTGAAGCCGTAGGCTCCGCCGGACTGGTAGATCGAAGTGCGCGCCATGAGCCGGCAGGCAAGCGCCTGATACACTGCCCAGCCGTTCATATAGCGGTCGATTTCAGGCAGCCCGGTATTCGTTTTCACACGTCCGACGATCCCCATCCAGCGCCTCCGGGTCTCGTCCAGCAGCTGCCGCGCCGCCTCAGGGTCACAGAGGCTGCGAAGTTCGCCGGACGACAGAAAACCGCAGGCTATGACGGATATGCCCGGGCCGAGCCGGGCTTTGAATACGGGCCTGCCATCTTCCTCCGCGGCCAGCCGGGAGGCTCCGGAGAAAGCGGCCCCGAAATCCAGGTCGGGGCTGCCGCCCCTTGGGTTTCTTGCCCTGAGCGCCCCGTCCTCGAGCCGGGTCTGGACAAAGGCCGCGTCTGAGACCTCGTAGGCGAGGCCGGGCCTGAGCGTCCAGCAGAGCTCAGATGCGGCGTTTTCAATTATCATGACCCTGGCGTCCGTCTCGGCGGGCACAAAGGCGCAGATGCGCATATCTCCGCGCCTCCACTCGGCGAAGCCGAAGCCGAAGCGCACCTTCGAGCGCAGGAAGGCGTTCTCGCCGTCCAGAGTGAGCGTCTCCGAGCCGGAGGCGGCGAGGTCGCCGTCGAGGCCCCGGTCAACGCGGCACTCCCTTGCATTTCCAAGCCACATCCCGGCCATGCCGCAGTCGGCGGCGAGCGCACCGAAGGAGCCGTTCGTGAGCGGAAGCGTCCAGGCGCGGGCCGGGAGGCCTTCGGCGGTATCGAACTCGAAGGCCCCGTCTTCGAGCCAGCTGAAGGGAACCGTGCCTGTGAGCCTGGGCTCGGGCAGAGGGGGATGTGCGGAGGATGCAGGTTTCGGGAACCGCAGCTCCGGCTCGTCCAGGTCGATGTTCAGAGCGGCACTGTCCATCAGGCTGCCGAGCAGGGAGCGCTCCGCCGTATGGACTCCGCCTCTTGCACCGAAGACGGACTCCAACCCGTCCTTTTGGAGCAGCTCCATGACCGAGCGGCCCAGCCTGTGCAGATAGTCTCCGCCGTCACTCGTGACGAATACGAGGTCGCTTTTGATACCGGAGACTCGGAGCAAGTCGTGCCTCCTTATGAGCTCTCCGGCCGCTTTCAGCTGACTTTCGGAGTTGAGCCCGGCGCAGATGAGGGGCAGGTCGCCTGAAATGCCCAGGCTCCAGAGCTGTTCGCGGCGGAGGGCGTATTTTGGGTAGGTCGGGAACACCAGCGGAGCGGCCATGGCCACGGCGGCTTCGAGGTCGCGGGCGCCCATGCCCATGAGCGCCGCCCTGGCTGAGAGCAGGTCGGCAAAATCCTGGCCGGCGGAAGCAAGGCCCCGTGACGCCGCCCTGAAGGCGTCCTCCGCAGTGGGGCCGAAGGAGAGGGCAAAGCGGGCCGTAAAGCTGCCGGACATGGGTGCGGAGACCCGGGTACAGGCTCTGACATATGGATGAGACAGCCAGCCGAGGGGTCCCCCGAGCAGGTCGGCCCGGTATTCGAGCGGCCTGTTGGAGCTTAGGCAGAGCCAGCACTCGGCGACGTCTCCCCTCGGCAGCCGGCGTATCAGCAGCGCACCCTCGCGCACACTCGCCTCAAGGCCCAGCCGCCAGTAAGCCGGGTGCCCCTCCCAATCGCGGCGCTTCGCCAGCATGGGCTCAAATTCCAGGCAGAGCCGTCCCTCGAGAGCGCCCTTGGCGCTCAACTCGACGAACCTCACCTCGCACATATCCCTGGCCGAGACTGCGGCTGAACACAGGGTGCGCAGGCCTTTGGACTCGCCATCGAAACTCATGGCTCCACCTCTGAGCGCATAGCTGAAGTCGAGCCCTCCACGGGCCCCGGGCAAGGGCAGCAGGTCGACACGGCCAGAGGCGGTCTCGAGGCTGAGCCTCAGCCCGGCGGGGCCGCCAAGCGGGCTGTCGGGCCCGCGGTAGACGGAGACGCCCCCTGCACAGGCCCCTGACAGGCCGCTAGACGTGAGCATCAGATGGTAAACACCGTTCGAGATCGGGCAGCATACGGGCCCGGCGGCGTCGGGGCAGGCTCCGCCCAGCTCCCAGCCCTCGGCCGCGAGCCTGTTCGGTTTTTCGGGTATATCCGCGCCTCTCCTGCGTATAGTGACCGCGCCTATCGGCAGGCGCTCTTCCAGCAGGCAGCGGTGGGCGCTCATGGCGGGGTCGGACATGAAGCGGCGGCACATCACATTGTCTTCCAGGCAGTTCGCTATGGCGGCGAGGCTCATGCCGAGGTGATGCGCCATGACGCAGCGCACGCTCTCGCCGCCCCGACCGGAGGTGCGGCTCCGTGTGTAGTCCACGGCTTCCCAGAGCCCGTAGCGGCCCGTGAAGCCGAGCGAACAGAGCCGCCGCAGGTTCCGCACGGCGGCGCGAGGCTCAACAGCGAGCGCGAGGAAGCTCGAGTAGGGAGAGATTACCTTGTCGGCCTCCATGCCGCGCTTCAGGGCCAGGGCCGCGCAGCCGTGGGCCTTGTAGCGGTAATTGAGCTGAGGGTCGAGCGAGTAGAACGCGCTCTCGGACTGGCCCCAGGGCTCCCCCTCCGCTGAGTCCTTTCTCTGGACATAGAGGCAGAACCTCGCGCTCTCCCAGAGCAGGCTGTCGCGGCACAGGGGCAGGAACAGTTCGGGCATGAGGTACTCAAACATGGTTCCCGTCCAGCTCGCCATGCCTCGGAAGCCGTCCTTCGACACGAGAGCCCGCGAGAGCTTGCGCCAGTGCTTCCTCGGCACCTCGCCGCGGGCTATCGCGAGATAACCGGTCAACCTCGCCTCGCTCGAGAGCAGGTCGTACAGGCCCTCGGAGAGCGCGCCCATGTCCGCGTCCCAGCCGATATGGAAGAGGCGGCGTCCGCAGTCATAGAGCGGTTTGAAATCGACGGCCTCATAGAGCGCCGCCGCACGCGCAGCGAGATCGGGCCTCGCGTAGTCTGAAAGCCCCCGGCGCATGACGCCGAGGCAGGCGGCGAAGTTGCCGCTGTCCACAGTGGAGACATAGCGGGGGTGCAGAGACCGGAGCGTGCGCGTGTCGTACCAGTTGTAGAGATGCCCGTGCCATTTTGACATTTTTTCGCAGCTCGACAGGATGTTTTCTACAAGGCCGGTCATCTCAGGCACGGAGCAGAGGCCGAGATCGGCGGCCGCGAGCGCGGATACCAGCGCAAGGCCGATATTTGTCGGCGAGGTGCGGTGCGCGAGGCCGGTGGGAGGCTGCTCCTGCCAGTTGTCGGGGGGCAGGAAGTTGTCGTCCTTGGTGCAGAAGTCGGAAAAATACTGCCAGATCTTCGCCGCCTCGCCGAGCAGGAAGTCCCTGTCCGCTTCGGGCAGAGGCCGCGAGAGCCGCGTTTCCCTGCCCAGCCCCGGAGTGAGCAGCGCGGACACCAGCCAGAAGATGCCCGCGGCCCTGCCAAGAGGCACGGGCGAGAGCGCGACGAGCAGCGCCCCCAGCACGACCGGGGGCCAGAGCCCCAATATGCGCCTCGCCCGGCCCTCGGACTGCGCGGCGGTCTGCCAGGAGAGCAGGTTGCGCTTCGATATGAGCATCCGCCAAAGCGCGGTGAGTATGGCCGAAAGGCAGGCCGCGGCCTCCATGGGCAGCAGCGCGAGCCGGAGCAGGATCTGCAAAAGCCGCCCGCCGGGGCCGTGGGGCACGGAGGAGCTGAGCTTCTCCCTGTCGCGGCGCATGAGCGAGGAGCCGATCATCGGCAAAAGCCCCGTGCAAAGCGTGAAAAGCCCCAGCAGCCCCGCAATGAGCGAGGCTCCCGAGTACCGGAACAGGGGCCAGAGGATGGCCGCGAGGCTGAGTACGGGCACGAGGCTCCGACGCAGGCTGTCGAGCAGCTTCCACCTGTCGGCAAAGGCGAAATTGCGCCCGCCGCCGAAGATGAAGCCGAGGTTCTGCCAGTCGCCGCGCACCCAGCGGTGCAGGCGCTTGAAGTAGGAGAAGG
>CABVBV010000080.1 GCA_902496595.1 uncultured Eubacteriales bacterium
TGGGGTTCCACCTGCGGGTCTGGTGGCCGAAGTGTACGCCGGCCTCCAGCAGCTGCTTCATGGATACTACTGCCATTGTTTTTGTTTCCTCCCTTTATTTTGTTATTACCTCCGGCGGGGCTCAACTCTCCACGGCCCAACCTGACGGTCACAGGGCCGGAGATACTCCCATCCGTGCGTAATGCCGATACATTATAGCAAAAGCCCCCGCGCTTTGCAAGAGATTTTTTGCAGTTTTAGACCGTTTTATTATGAAATGTCCAACGCAGAGACAAACTTCGGTTCACCTGCCGCGGCCGCGAAACCCTGCGAGGCTTGGAAGCAGACTAAAGGCCGCCGCAAAATGCGGCGGCCTTTAGATGTGTGTCTTCGGCGTCAATATAAGAACGGGCGCTTTTCACGGCGGCGTCGGGATGGGGATTGCTGAAGGTCGACCAGGATAATATCGTCTCCAAGTCTGGAGATGCTGCTCCAGGGTATTACATAGTCGTCCTCGCGGCCGAGCAGTCCCCCGGCGCGGCCCTGGCCGGGGACAATTATTGCGATTATTTTCCCGTCGCAGGGGTCATATTCCGCATCGCAGACGTAACCGAGCCTCTGACCGCTGTGCAGGTCTATGACCTCCTTACATCTCAGATCGGAAAACAGACAGGCCACGCCGCCTCACCCCCTCAGGTGAAGCATATGCAGCGGCGCCTGGGAAAATTACCGCTCCCGCTCCGGCAGCCCGGCCCTTAACGTGGACTCGATAAACAGCTCATAAACCGGCGCGATGCTCTTGAAATCCTCAGCAAGCCTGCAGGCCAGGTTCTCGGAGAAGAGCAGTTCCAGGTCTGACTCGTTGTGCGTGAGGCAGGCGCTCTTCAGATCCAGCCACTCCCGTTTTTCCGGCTTTTCATCCGGATACTTGCTGCGCTTGTAGCGCTCGTTTTCGAGTTCAAAGACCTTTTGCTTCCTGTACGACCGGAGCGCGCCTTTCCACAGCTTGTCGTCGGACAGTATGAGCGAGCGCAGCTCCGCCATTATTCTGGGGTCTGTCTGATACCAGCCGCAGCCCCAGCGCAGAGCCCGGGGCGAGAACTCGAACCAGAAGCCCGGCAGGTTCTGCTGCTTGGAGCGCAGAAACGTCAGCCACATCACGTCTCTGAAGATGGGCAGCTCCGGGCCTCGCCTTGTGTCGCGCCAAATGCGCGAGATGCTCTTTCCAACCTTCGGTATGCACATTATCGCCGGGTCTATCTCAGCCATGACCGGCGCGAGCTCCGTCACCAGTTCCGCGAGCGGCTCCACCACCAGCTTCTCATATTCCTCGCGGTGCTCGTGGAACCATTCCCTCGAGTCCGTTATCTTGTTCCTGACCATAAATTCCAGGGTCTCGTTTGTAAAAGGCAAAATACACGCCTCCTCTCAGCGGGATTATAACACAGTGACGAAACTTTTTGAATACCCGGTGCGTCTGCTCTTATGTGACATTATTCGCCCTTTATTTGTGGGATAAAGTGTGGTAAGATGTGATGGTATGCCAAGGAACACTTTCCCCACGGAGGTAAACATATGCGCGGTTTCATGAAAAGGGTAGACCTGTTCTGCTATAAGCACCCGAAGTTCGGCATAAACAATCTGATGATCTATATAGTCATCGGCACCCTGGCGGTATGGCTGCTGGGCGCGATGGATACCACCTATACGCTCACGAGCGCGCTCATGTTCAACGCGGCGGAGGTGCTGCGGGGCCAGGTGTGGAGACTGGTGACTTTCGTGTTCATTCCACAGTCGAGCGGGCTCTGGCTGTTTTTGTTCCTGTACTTCTACTACTTCATTGGCAGCACACTGGAGAGGGAGTGGGGAGCAGGCCGGTTCACCATCTATTACCTGACCGGTATGCTCATGAGCATCATATACGGCTTTGTAGTCTACTTCATCACCGGGCGCTCATACCTGATGACGGGCAACTATATAAACCTTTCCATGTTCTTTGCCTTTGCAACGCTGTTCCCGGACAACATGGTGCTGCTTTTCTTCATTATACCCATCAAGATGAAGTGGCTAGCCATCATTGATGCGCTGTACTTTGCTTACGAGATAGCGTCTAATTTTGCGGCGGGTATGGGGCTCATGAGTTTTCTGCCGCTCGTGGCGATTCTCAACTACTTTCTGTTTTGCGGAGGCGAGCTGTTTCATTCGGTCATGCCGAGGAAGCGTGAGCAGCGCAGGAACACCGTGGATTTCAAGAGAGAGGTGCACAGGATAAAGTACGAGTCAAAGCAGAAGAACTATATGCACAAGTGCGCTGTCTGCGGAAGGACGGACGCGGACTATCCGGAGCTGGAGTTCCGCTACTGTTCCCGCTGCGCGGGCTACCACTGCTTCTGCCAGGATCATATAAACAACCATATACACTTCACCGAGTAATAAACCGGGACTTGCCCTAATACGAATATACAAAATCACTTTTGGCGGTGGGAAAATGGGAAGAAGAAATTCGAGAAGCCGCAGGAGATATAACCCGTCGCACGTCCGCACGGTAGTGCAGGCCGCGATGATGGTGCTCCTGGTGGTCGTGCTCTGCCTCATAGTCGGTAAAAACGTGAAGCTGAATCGCGCAGACCGGGAGCCGGGGACGGACGTCACCCCTCCGGCCGTCACGAGCGAGAACCCGGGCGGCGACAGCGACGGGGATGATGCCCCACAGGGTTCCGAGACCCCGGGGCCGGACGAGACTCCGGCGCCCACCCCGACCCCGAAGCCTTTTGAGCCACACTATGTGGATTCGACAAACCCAGCGAACTATATTTCCTATACGAACGTGATGGTGGACGGGGAGATGCTCGAGGAGCCGTATGAGACGGATACCGAGATATACCTGGGCGATGCCTCTGAATATTCGGCGCTCCCCGGCGTGATCACCTTTGGCGGAAACAATTACAGGAACACGAACTCCTACGGCACAGCTGAGCTGACGAACAAGAAGTTCGGCTCCCAGTGGACGGCGCCGACAGGTTCGCTGACCACGCCGACGACGGCGGGCGCGTCGAGCTACTGGTCGGGCAACGGCTGGACGGGCCAGCCGCTCCTGGTCGAGTGGCCGAAGGAGACGAGGCAGATCATGAATATGTACGACTGGGCCAAGGAGGCGGAGAGCCTCGTTGAAGTCATCTATCCGTCGATGGACGGATATGTGTACTTCTACGAGCTGCAGACCGGGCAAAAGACCCGCGACGCGCTGAACATGGGCTATGTATACAAGGGCACCGGCACTGTCGACCCCAGAGGCTATCCTCTGCTGTATATCGGCAGCGGCCTCAACAGCTATAACGGAACCTCTCACGTCTTTGTCGTCAGTCTCATAGATTTCAGCGTCCTCTACGAGTTCGGCGCAAACGACAGCTTTGCGCTGCGTGCGTGGCCGATGTACGACTCTGCTCCGCTCATCGACGCGGACACGGATAAGCTCATCTACTGCGGCGAGAACGGCGTCATATATATAATAACGCTGGGCACGGAGTACGACGAGGCTGCGGGGACGATAAGCGTAAACCCGACACGGGTCGTGAAGTGGAGATACGCGAGTTACAACAACATCCAGAGCGGCTACTATCTGGGATTTGAGGCTTCTCCGGTTATCTATCAGGGGCACCTTATGTGTACGGACAACAGCGGAAACCTGATTTGCCTAGACCTGAACACGCTGGAGCTCAAATGGGTGCAGGACACCCTGGACGACTCGAACAGCACGCCGGTGCTGGAGATCGAGGACGGGCATCCGTACCTGTATGTGAGCACGAGCTTCCACCTGGGCTGGCGCAGCTGGGTAAAGGCGGACGTGCCCGTCTGGAAGATAGATGCCGAGACCGGTGAGATACTGTGGCAGGTGAATTACAGCTGCTCCAGCGTGCAGGATCTCTCGGGAGGAGTGCAGGGGAGCATCACCTGCGGGAAGAACAACGTGTCCGACCTCATTTTCGTGCCTGTTTCGAGATACCCGACGGCGGGCGGCGGCACGCTCGTGGCGCTGGACAAGAAAACTGGTGAGCAGGTATGGGAGTTCAAAACTCAGGTGTACAGCTGGTCTACCCCGACGATATTCTATGACCAGAACGGAGACGGATATATACTGTACTGCACTACCGGCTACTACCTGTATTTGATCGACGCGAGAACCGGGGAAATGCTCGACTCGAAAAACCTGGGCGGGCTCATAGAGGCGACTCCCGCAGTGTTCGACAATTGGCTCGTTGTTGGCCACAGAAACGGCAGCATCTACGGCATAGAGCTCACCTGACGCTCCGTGATACGAACCGAGCTGTCCCATCCGGCGCCGCCGGATGGGACAGCTTGATTTTTGGACAAAATTCTTCAGCTTTTTTAAGCAAATCCGTCTTGGAAAACGCTTTCGATTGTGGTATCCTAATATCAGAGGTGAGAAACATGGTCAGAACTACGATCCGGGATGTGGCCAAACAGGCCGGAGTGTCCATCACGACGGTGTCTAAAGCGCTGAACGACTATTCAGACGTAAATCCTGAGACCAGGAAGCGCATTCAGGAGATCGCGGAGCAGATGAACTATGTCCCGAACGCCGCCGGAAGAACCATGGGCGGCAAGGCGGACAAGGTCATCGGCCTTCTCATCAACGACCTCAAACCCACAGACCCTTCCGGGGCGGTCTACGGTATCCTGAGCGGAGTCTGCCACGCCTGCCAGGATAACGGAATAGAATTTATCCTGATGACTTCCGACAACCTTCAGCAGCAGCAACTCTCCCTGAAGGTGCTCTGCCTAAAAAAACAGCTCACCGGGCTCATCTGCTCCGGCTTTCGCACCAGCGACAGATACCTGCAGCAGCTCTCCGATATAGACATCCCCTGCGCGTTCATAGATATGCGCACCCCGGACAGCCGAGTCCTGGACATCACCATAGACAACCAGAGGGCGGCCTTCGACGCCGTCAGTTTCCTCCTGCGCTGCGGAAGGAAAAACATCGCTATGATAAACGGCAGCACCGTGGCCGACGTCTCGCTGCTGCGCGGCAGCGGTTACTGCCTCGCTCTGGAGAAGGCCGGACTCAAGGTCTTGCCGGGCCGAATGATATACGCGAATTTCGACGATCTCGTAGCCTATAACAAGGTCTGGAGGCTGCTTCAGGACGACCCTGAGATCGACGCCCTTTTCTGCGCATCCGACCTCATGGCCATCGGCGCCTGCAGGGCCATAGAAGACCTGGGCAAGACCGTCGGCAAAGATATTTACGTAGTGGGTTTCGACGACATCCCGATCGCCAAGTACCTCTACGGCGGACTGACCACCGTGAGACAGGACTTTTACAGGATGGGCTATATCGCGGGCCAGGCCATCTATGACAAGATCGAGGGCACGGACAAAGCCCACACGGATGATGTCATGTATGAACTGGTCGTGCGCGGGAGCGCCAGAAAAAGCCTGTGATCCGGCTGAATACAAAAGGGTGCGGGATGTTCCCGCCCTTTTTTCAGCTTGTTGAAGAAGGCTGGGCCTTCTTCAACAAAAGAGCTTGCGCTTCGCTACGCGCCTCGCTTCGCTGCGACACTTCGCTCCGCGAGAAGTGTTTTTCCCGAGGTACACGCCCCCGGGAAAAACTTATTGCATTTTTTTGCGGCTGCGGCCTCAAACTCTGCGAGGCATGGAGACAGACTGAAAAGGGTGCGGGATGTTCCCGCCCTTTTTTGTCTTCTGAGCCGATTCATCAAAAAAACGGGTGTGAATTTGTGGAGAATGTGACTATACAAACAGTTTCGGATATGCTATCCTATGCATGACAAAAACGTTTTCGGGAATACGGGAGAGGGTAGATAGGCTCATGGATAAAAAGAGGCTCATTCGCGGGGTCATGCGGCTGCTCTGTGCCTTTATTGACTATGTGCTTCTGATGTTCCCGGTGCAGTTCGTCATGCTGTACGTGATGGAGATAGAACTCAGGTCGGTGGATTTTCTCTTCCGGCTGCTTTTTGCCGTTTATGGGGTGCTGATGGTCGAGTATAACAACGGCGCGACCCTGGGCAAGATGCTGGGCAGGCTGAAGGTCAGGGACAAGACCGGGGTCAAGCCGAAGGTGCTGTATGTCGGGCTGCGCGAGCTTGTTAAGTGTATGTATCTCATTCCCATCGCCGGCTGGGCGGCGGGGCTCGTGAGCGTCGTCATGCTGTTTGTAAAGGGCACGACGCTGCACGACATGGCGGGCGGCACCAAGGTCATCTTCCGCTGGGAAGAGGAGGATCTTGAGGAAGCGGAAAAAGCGAAGGAGGCGGCGCGTGAGCAACCTTGACCAGATATTCGGGCTCGAGGAGAGCGACATCCTCGTTGCGACAAATCCGCTGCTGCTGGCCGGCTGCGTCATCGTCGCCATCGTCATCGGCTGGATATGCGCGAAGAAATATGAGAACACCAGCGATTTTCTGAAGTCGGTGAAACTCTATATACCTCTCGCCGCCGTGAATTTTGTCGTGTTCCTGCTGCTGGGCGTACCCTGGCTCTTCTCTCTGGGCGGCCAGCTCTGCGGTTTTGCCGTTATGGCGTGGATATCCAATTACTACTTCTATCATTGAACGCAATTGCTCCGGCCAAGTGCTGGAGTAATTTATGCGGAAGAATAAAAACGTTTTCGAAATACATTAATATAATATATTGCAGCATAACAGGAGGACATCAATATGGGCATGGACTACTCTCGGGCCGGGGACTGGATAGTCGCTGAGCGCGGCTTTGACCCCGAGTATCTCGGCAAGTGCGAATCCATCATGTGCCAGGGCAACGGCTATCTCTGCGTCCGCAACGCGACGGACGAGTTCAACCCCCGCGAACAGCGCGACCTGTTCGTGGCGGGCACCTTCAACAAGTTCGACGACAATGAGGTCACTGAGCTGCCGAACGCGGCGGACGTGACCCGGCTGGAGATAAAGCTGGACGGCGTCCGCTTCAGCCTGCTCACCGGCGTCGTGGAGGACTACGACCGGAGCCTCGACCTCAAGACCGGCGAGACCGTGCGCCGCGTGCTCTGGAAGGCCCCGAACGGCAGGCGCTACGAGCTCGTGTTCAGCCGTTTCGTCTCCATGGAGCGGCTGCACGTCATCGGTCAGAAGCTCACCGTCAGGCCGCTCGACGCGGATATGCAGCTGGACATCTCCGGCGGCATAGACGGGCGCATGACGAACTCCGGCAGCCAGCACTTCTCCGAGGGCGACAAGAGGCTCTTCGAGGGCAGGCATATGCAGTACAACCAGACCACAGGACAGTCGAAGATAGACTTCGTCTTCAATACCACCTTTTCCTTTGCCATGGACGGAGAGAAGAGGGAGGAGCCGGGCTTTATCGTCATTGACCGCAGAATGATAGCCCAGGAGTACAAGATAGATATCCCCATGGGCAGCACGCTGACGGTGGAGAAGCTCTCAAGCGTATATACCTCCAGGGACAGGGACAGCGAGGGACTGAGCCCCGAGCAGCTGCACGACAAGGCGCTCGCCGGGCACGAGGCCGCCTGCGAGCTCGGTTACGACGCGCTGCTCTCCGAGAGCGCCGCGGCCTGGGCCCGCAAGGTCTGGGACAACATCCCCGTGACCATCGAGGCCGATAACGACTTCGACCAGCTCGCCATGCGCTTCGCCCAGTATCACCTGCATATCATGACCCCGGCGCACGACAACCGCATGAACATCGGCGCCAAGGGCCTCTCCGGCGAGGGCTACAAGGGCCATACCTTCTGGGATACGGAGATGTTCATCCTTCCCTACTTCATTTTCAGCGCTCCCGAGATAGCCAAGAGCCTGGAGGAGTACCGCTTCCTCAGCCTGCCAGGCGCGCACAAGAAGGCCGGCTCCAACGGCTACGAGGGCGCCCAGTTCCCCTGGGAGTCCGCCTGGATAGACGACGGCGAGGTCACGCCCGTCTGGGGCGCCGCCGATATCGTCACCGGCCTGCCCACCAAGATCTGGTCTGGTTTTATCGAGCAGCACATCACCGCCGACGTCGCCTACGGCGTATGGGAATACTATAAAGTGACCGGCGACCAGGATTTCATGGATCGCTGCGGCTACGAGCTCATCCTCGACACCGCTAAGTTCTGGGCCTCCAGGCTCGAGGAGGGCGAGGACGGCAGGCTCCACATAAACGACGTCGTCGGCCCCGACGAGTACAAGGAGCACGTGGACGACAACGCCTTCACGAACCACATGGCCGCCTGGAACATCCGCAAGGCCCTCGAATACTGCGCCGAGCTGAAGGCCGAAAAGCCCGAGCTCTACAAGGCCCTTGACGAAAAGCTGGGCCTCGCGGCCCTCGAGCCCGTCTGGAAGGACAAGCTCGCTCGCATATATCTGCCGCAGCCGAGGGAAGACCTCGTCATCCCGCAGGACAGGACTTACCTCACGCTCAAGGACATAGACCTTACGAAGTATAAGAAACAGGAGAACGTCGGCAGCATCTACCGGGACTACAACCAGGAGCAGATAACTCATATGCAGGTCTCCAAACAGGCCGACATACTCATAATGTTCCTGCTGCTGGAGAACCAGTTCAGCTCCGAGGTAAAGAAGGCCAACTGGAACTACTACGAGCCCAGGACGCTGCACGACTCCTCGCTCTCGCTCTCGACCCACTGCATCCTGGCCAACGATATGGGCAACGGGGACATGGCCTACGAGCTGTTCGAGAAGGCTGCGGCCATAGACGTAGGCCCGAACATGAAGACCAGCGACGCGGGCATACACGCCGCCTCGCTCGCGGGAGTGTGGCAGTCCGTGGTGTTCGGCTTCGGCGGAGTGCGTATGCTCGACGGCAGACTCAGGCTGAATCCCGCGCTGCCCGACAACTGGAATAGGCTCGAGTTTTACATCCACTGGCAGGGACAGAAGCTGCACGTCTCCCTCACGCATGAGAGCGCCGAGCTGGTAAACCTGACCGGTACGAGGGAAGTGGAGCTCACGATAAACGGCCGCGCCTGCACGGTCTCGGACAAATTGAGCGTGAAGCTGTGAACCAGGTTTTGTGCTAAATTGATTAAACCATCAAACTAGCCAAAAAACTCACAAAAGTTTGCCAAAAAAGTGCATTGAAGACGAAAACGTTTTTGGATACAATTAGTGAGGTCAAAAACGTTTTAGTTACAAGAAAAAAGAGGAGGATAACAATGAAAAAACCACCAGACTGCTTGCGCTTGTCCTTGCGCTGGTCATGGCCGTGGGCCTAATGCTCTCCGGCTGTGGCTCCGAGGGAACCACCACCACGAACCCGCCCGCCGGCGACGGCGACAACAGCGGCGACGAGGCCAGCTTTGCCGGCCGCACCCTGACCGTCGGCATCTGGGGCGGCAACGACCAGGA
>CABVBV010000081.1 GCA_902496595.1 uncultured Eubacteriales bacterium
CCAGGGCCTTCGTCAGCATGCCCCAGCCTTCCCAGTCGTCCTCGCCCATGCAGTCCTCCATGGAGATGATGGGGTAGTTGTCGGCGAACTTCTTCCACATATTGACCATCTGGCTGCGGGTCATGGTCTTCTTGGCCTTCGGCAGAGTGTAGGTGCCGTCCTCGTGGTTGTACCAATCCGAAACGGCGGCGTCGATGGCGAGCATGAAGTCCTCGCCCGGCTTGTAGCCGGCCTTCTCGATGGCGGCGACGATGCACTTGAAGGCGTCTTCATCGCGCTTGAGGTTCGGGGCATAGCCGCCCTCGTCGCCCACGCCGGCGGCGGGGGTGCCGTTCTCCTTGAGCACGCTCTTGAGGGTGTGGAACACCTCGGCGCACATACGCAGAGCTTCCTTCCAGCTCGGAGCGCCGACAGGCATGATCATGAACTCCTGGATATCGACGTTGTTGGTCGCGTGAGCGCCGCCGTTGAGGATGTTCATCATCGGCACGGGCAGGGTCTTCGCGTTGACGCCGCCGATGTAGTTGTACAGGGGCAGGTTCAGCGCGTTGGCAGCGGCACGGGCGCAGGCCAGGGACACGCCGAGCATGGCGTTCGCGCCCAGGCGGGTCTTGTTCGGGGTGCCGTCCAGCTCTATGAGCAGCTTGTCTATCGAGGTCTGGTCGAGGGCGTTCAGGCCCAGCATGGCCTCGGCGATCTCGGTGTTGACGTTCTCAACGGCCTTGCTCACACCCTTGCCAAGGTAACGGCTCTTGTCGCCGTCACGCAGCTCGCAGGCCTCGTACACGCCGGTGGAAGCGCCGGAGGGGACAGCAGCGCGGCCCACAGTGCCGTCGTCCAGTGTTACCTCGACCTCAACGGTCGGGTTGCCGCGGGAGTCAAGTATCTCTCTCGCAGTCACGTCAACGATCTCGAAGTACTCTTTCATTGTAATTCTCCTTCAATCAGTTTTATTGAACTCACTTTTCAATGAGGGATACGCCGGTCATTTCCTTCGGTGCGGGCAGGCCCATGAGCTCCAGCAGCGTCGGCGCGATGTCCGCCAGGCGTCCGCCTTCCCTGAGCTTCATGTCCTCGGTGCCCACGATGATGAAGGGCACGGGATTCGTCGTATGCGCGGTATTGGGGCTGCCGTCGGGCTCGACCATCCTGTCCGCGTTGCCGTGGTCGGCGGTCACAGCGAGCGCGATGCCGTTGCGCTTGGCGCACTCAACGACTTCGCCCAGGCACTTGTCGACCGTCTCGACCGCCTTTATCGCGGCCTCGGTCACGCCGGTGTGGCCTACCATGTCGCAGTTGGCGAAGTTGCAGACGTACAGGCCGCAGCCGCCCTCGTCCATCCTCGCCACGAGCTTGTCCTTGACCTCCACGGCGCTCATCTGCGGGATGAGGTCGTAGGTCGGAAACTCCTTCGGCGACGGCACGAGCGTGCGCTCCTCGCCCTCGTACTGCTTCTCGACTCCGCCGTTGAGGAAGAAGGTGACGTGCGCGTATTTCTCGGTCTCGGCGACCCGGTACTGCTTTATGCCGAGGCTGCTCACGTACTCGCCTATCGTGCCCTCGAGGTGCTCGGGCGGGAAGGCGATGGGCAGCGTCAGCGCCGCATCGTACTGCGCCGTGCAGACGTAGCTGAGCTCGAGCTTCTCGCAGCTCATCTGTGCGCCCTCGGGCAGGTTCCCGGTGAGCGCCCAGGTCATCTCCCTCGCCCGGTCGGGACGGAAGTTCATGAAGATGACGCTGTCGCCCGTGTGTATCGTCCCGGCCTTGTCGATGACGGCCGGCTCGACGAACTCGTCCGTCACGTCGTTGGCGTAGCTCGCCTCGACGGCCTCGACCGGGCCCTTTGCGGGCACGCCTATGCCGCGCACTATGGCGTCATAGCCCTTCTGGAGCCTTTCCCAGCGCTTGTCGCGATCCATGCCCCAGAAGCGGCCCTGGATGGTGGCTATCTTGCAGTTGCCGAGCTTCTCGCACTCGTCCTGGAGCATCTTCACGTAGCCCGCGCCGGTCTTGGGCCCGACGTCGCGCCCGTCGAGGAAGCAGTGGACGTACACGTGCGGAAGGCCGCGGCGCTTTGCCATCTCGAGTATGGCGAAAATGTGCTTTATATGGCTGTGGACGCCGCCGTCCGAGAGCAGGCCCAGCACATGGAGCGCACCGTTATTCGCAAGCGCGTCGTCCATGGCCTTGATATAGGCCTTGTTCTCGAAGAAGCTGCCGTCGTTCACGGCGTTCGTTATCTTGGGCAGATCCTGATACACCACGCGGCCCGCGCCGATATTGGTGTGGCCGACCTCGGAGTTGCCCATCTGTCCCTCGGGCAGGCCCACGTCCAGCCCGGAGGCCGAAAGCTGGGTATTGGGGCAGCAGCTCAGGAGCTTGTCCATGACCGGCGTCTTCGCCTCCCAGATGGCGTTGCCCTCGCCGGGGATGCCGATGCCGTAGCCGTCGAGTATGACCAGTGCGGTAGGTCTTATCTTATCCATGGCTCCTCCAGCGCTGTTGCGGAGATGATCCTGGCAAAATCCTGGGGCTTCAGGGAGGCTCCGCCGATGAGGCCGCCGTCAATATCCGGCTGAGCCAGCAGCTCGTCGCAATTCTTGGCATTCATGCTGCCGCCGTAGAGGATGCTGACCGCCCTCGCGGTGCGGGCATCGAACATTCCCCTGATAACGGTGCGGATCTCGCGGCAGACTTCCTCCGCCTGCTCTGAGGTGGCGGTACGGCCGGTGCCGATGGCCCAGATGGGCTCGTAGGCGATGACGCAGCGCTTCACGTCCTTGGCCTCAAGTCCGGCCAGAGCGGCCTTGACCTGGTAATCGACGTACTCCATCGTCAGACCGTTCTCGCGCTGCTCCAGGCTCTCGCCCACGCAAATGATCGGGGTCACGCCCGCAGCCAGAAGGTTCTTTGCTTTGGTATTCACCATGGAGTCGGTCTCGGCGTGATACTCGCGCCTCTCGCTGTGGCCGACGATGCAGTACTTCACGCCCAGGTCGGCCAGCATTGCCGCCGAAACCTCTCCGGTATAGGCGCCCGAGTCGTGGGTGGAGACATCCTGCGCTCCGAAGGCGAGGCGGCTGTCCCTGATGGCCTTGGACACGGCCGGTATCAGCGGAAACGGAACGCAGAGCACGCTCTCGCAGCTCTTCGTCTTCGGCATAGCCGACCTCAGCTCCTCCACGAAGGGCTTGGCCTCGGAGGCGAGCTTGTTCATCTTCCAGTTACCGGCTATTACGGTCTTGCGGTACTTTCTGTTCATCTCAAACGCTCCTTATTTGTCCAGCAGGCAGGCGACTCCGGGCAGCTCCAGGCCCTCGAGGAACTCGAGCGAAGCGCCGCCGCCGGTGCTGATGTGGGTGATCTTGGAGGCCTGGCCGCTCTTCTCCACCGCGGAGGCGGAGTCGCCGCCGCCGATTATCGTGACTGCGCCGGAGTTGGCGACGGCCTCGGCCATCTTCCAGGTGCCGTTCGCAAACGCCGGGAACTCAAACACGCCCATGGGCCCGTTCCACACGATGGTGCCCGCGCCCTTCACGGCCTCGCAGTACAGCTCCACGGTCTTGGGGCCGATATCCATGCCCATGAGGTCGTCCGGGATGTCCTCGCCCGCCTCGACAGGGGCGGCGTCCTTCGAGAACTCGGCGGCGCAGATGCTGTCCACAGGCAGGAGCAGCTTCACGCCCTTGGCCGCGGCCTTGTCCATCATTTCCTTCGCATACTCGACCCTGTCGGCCTCGAGCAGACTCTTGCCGATGGTGTGGCCCTGCGCCATCTTGAAGGTGTAGGCCATGCCGCCGCCGACGATGATGGTGTCGGCCTTCTCAAGCAGGTTGTTGATGACGCCTATCTTGTCGGACACCTTCGCGCCGCCCAGGATGGCCACGAAGGGCCTCGCGGGGTCGGAAAGCGCCTTGCCCATGACGGAGATCTCCTTCTCCACCAGGAAGCCCGCGTACGCCGGCAGGAAGGCCGCGACGCCGGCGGTGGAGGCGTGGGCCCTGTGCACGGTGCCGAAAGCGTCGGACACGTACACGTCGGCCATCTTCGCCAGCTCCTCGGCGAAGTCGGCGCCGTTCTTCTCCTCACGCTTGTCGAAGCGCAGGTTCTCGAGCAGCAGCAGCTGGCCCGGCTGCAGTGCGGCGGCCTTGGCCTTGGCGTCCTCGCCGATGATGTCCTTGGCGAAGATGACGTCCATATCCAGCAGCTCGGAGAGCCTCTTCGCAACAGGAGCCAGAGTCAGGCTCTCCTTCCACTCTCCCTTGGGCTTGCCCAGGTGAGAGCAGGCGATGACGGCCGCGCCGTTGTCGAGCAGGTACTTGATGGTCGGCAGAGCCGCGACTATACGTTTGTCGCTCGTGATCTCGCCGGTCTCCTTGTTCTGGGGAACGTTAAAATCGCAGCGCAGGAGCACCTTCTTACCGTGGGGGTCGAAATCCCTGACTGTTTTCTTGTTGTAGTTCATACCGATTCCTCCTGTTTCATAATTCCGTAGTCTTTTAAGCCCTTGAATCCCTGCTGTCTCAGCGCCTCATACGTCAGTATGGCGGCTGCGTTCGACAGGTTGAGGCTCCTCGCCTCGGAGATCATGGGAATGCGCACACATCTATCGCGGTATTTTTCCCTCAGCCATTCGGGCAGGCCCGCGGTCTCCTTCCCGAACATCAGCGTCACGTCCCCGCTCCAGTCGCAGTCGACGTAGCTTTTCGGCGCCTTCGTCGTAGTAAGCCAGAGGTTCCCGTCACCGTTCATCCTGAAATACTGCTCGATATTGTCGTACACCCTGATGTCCACCAGGTACCAGTAGTCCAGCCCCGCCCTCTTCACCGCGCTGTCAGAAATGTCGAAGCCCAACGGCTTCACAAGATGCAGCCTCGCTCCGGTACAGGCGCAAGTCCTGGCTATCGCCCCGGTGTTGTTCGGTATCTCGGGTTCCACGAGAACTATATCGACCATCAGGCCGCCCCTCCAGCTTGTTACATACGTTTGTGACATTACTCATAATTTTTGACCACGCACATTTTACTACCTTATATGGGATTTTACAATACCAATAATGCCGTAAAATCATATTTTTTGATTAATTTTTTGTAAAATCCGTCATATAAAGTGTACTATATTGAATCCGGGAGGGAAATGGCTTATAATGAGGGAGCAAAAAAGGCCGTTTTGTAAGCTGAGCGGCCGCTTTTGGAGGACAACATGGAGAAATACTTTATTGTAGTACCCTGCTACAACGAGGAGGAAGTTCTGCCCGAGACGATGAAGAGGCTCGGGGAAAAACTAGTCTCGCTCGAGGAGCGGGGGCTTGCTTCGGAGGACAGCCGCATCCTCTTTGTGGACGACGGCTCTGCCGACCGCACCTGGGAGATGATAAAGCAGGCTCATGAGGTCTACCCCATCTTCACCGGTCTGTCACTAGACCGAAACCGCGGTCATCAGACCGCGCTGACCGAGGGTCTCATGGCGGCGAGGGCGGAACGGGCGGTAGCCGTCTCGATCGACGCCGACCTGCAGGACGATGTCGACGCCATTGACGATATGGCTGAAAAGCGGCGCGATGGAGCGCACATAGTCTGCGGAGTCCGTGCCAGCCGTCAGACCGACACCTTCATGAAACGCTTCACCGCCAGAGCCTACTACAAAATCATGCGCTTTTTCGGCTCAGACCTGATCTACGACCATGCCGACTTCAGGCTCATGGGCCCGGAGGCGCTGGATCAGCTTGCGCTCTACCATGGCGACGATCTCTTCCTGCGCGGGCTCGTCACACGCCTGGGCTTCGCCTGCGAAACGGTAAGCTACGACAGGGCAGAGCGCTTTGCGGGCGAGAGCAAGTACACGCTCAAGAAGATGCTCAAGCTCGCGCTCAAGGGCATGGAGAGCGGAAAGATGAAGCCCCTCAGCGTACCCAGGGAGCCCTACGGCCATACGAGGGAGGTGCTCCCCTTTTGAGCGTCTGCCGTGACTGTCCGAGAAACTGCGGGGCCGACAGGGAAAGCGGCGTTTTCGGCCGCTGCCGCTCCGGGTGCCTGCCGCGAGCCGCGAGGGCTGCGGCGCACTTCGGGGAGGAGCCCTGCATAAGCGGCACCGATGGCAGCGGCACCATTTTCTTCACCGGCTGCGCCCTGGGCTGCGTCTACTGCCAGAACCACGATATAGCCTCCGGCGGCGGCGTGGAGCTCACCGTGCCGAAGCTGCGCGACATCATGCTCCGCCTGTGCGACACGGGCGTACACAACATCAGCCTCGTCACAGGCTCGCACTTTGTCCGGCCCATAGCCGAGGCGCTCTCGGGCCTCGAGCTCGGCGTGCCCGTCGTGTGGAACAGCTCGGGTTATGAGAGCGTCGGGACGCTCAAAATGCTTGAAGGGCTGGTGCAGATATATATGCCGGACTTCAAGTATTCTTTGCCCTGGGCCGCAAAGAAATATTCAGACGCTGAGGACTACCCAGAGGTCGCCTCGTCGGCGATACTGGAGATGTTCCGCCAGGTCGGGGTCTACCGCATGGACGAGGACGAGATATTGCAGTCCGGCGTGCTCATACGGCATCTCATCCTGCCGGGGCAGCTCGAGAACTCACGCGGCGTCATCGACTGGGTGGCGGAGCACTTCCCGATGGGAGGAGTGCTGTTCTCGCTCATGGGCCAGTACACTCCGATGCCCGGCGTTGCGGAGCGCTTCCCGGAGCTGGGCCGGGCCGTGACCGAGGCGGAATCAAATTTGCTCTACGAGTACCTGCTGGATCGCGGCATCGAGGACGGCTACTGGCAGGAGCCGGACTCCTCCGGCGAGGACATGATCCCCGCCTTCGACGGCACGGGTTTGGATTGACAAAAACCGCTTTCGGGTTTTTAATGTTCACAAACGGCACAATTATATATAATTGGAGGAAATGTCATGGATTACAAGGAAGTTCTCGAAAAAGCGCGCGGCAACATCGGGCCCTATTGCAAGGCCTGTCCCGTCTGCAACGGCAAGGCCTGCGGCAATTCCATGCCCGGCCCCGGCTCGAAGGGCCCCGGCAACGGCGCTGCGAGGAATTACGACGCATGGCAGCGCGTCTTCGTGAACATGGACACCATCTGCTCGAATGCCGCTCCGGATACCAGCTTCAAACTGTTTGGACGCGAGTTCGCCCTGCCGGTCTTCACCGCGCCCATCGGCGCCCTGCCGATGCATTACAGCGACGCCTACGACGATTTCGCGTATAACGACATCCTCATCCCCACGGCCGTCGAGTGCGGCTCCGCCTCCTTCACCGGAGACGGTGTGGATCCCGAGATCATGAAGCGCTCGGCCGCGGCCATGGCCAAGGTCGGCGGCATCGGCGTGCCCACCATCAAACCCTGGAACAACGAGGCCGTGTTTGAAAAGCTGGACGTGCTCAACGACCTAGGCATCTTTGCCGCGGCGATGGATATCGACGGCGCGGGCCTGCCCTTCCTCAAGGCCATGAACCCGAACGCGGGCTCAAAGCCCGTGGCCGACCTGAAGGCGGTCATCGACTACGCCAAGATGCCGTTCATCGTAAAGGGCATCATGACCGTCGCGGGCGCGGAGAAGGCCGTCGAGGCGGGCGCTGCGGGCATCGTGGTCTCGAACCACGGCGGGCGCGTGCTGGGCCAGACGCGGGCGACGGCGGATGTGCTGCCGGACATTGCAAAGGCCGTCGGCGGCAAGTGCGTCATCTTCGTGGACGGCGGCATCAGGACGGGCGTGGACGTGTTCAAGGCCCTGGCCCTGGGCGCGGACGCTGTGCTTATCGGGCGTCCCTTCGTCCCGGCCGTGTACGGCGGCGAGGCCGAGGGCGCAAAGCTCCTGTTCGCAAAGCTCAAGGCCGAGCTGGTCGACACCATGACCATGTGCGGCGCACACACGCTCGACGAGATCACGGCCGAGAAGGTCTACATAGACAAGTGAGGCGTTCATTAACAAGACGCGGGCGGCGGTCGCTGCTCGCGTCTTTTCTCACAATAACTCTCTGCCTGCCGTTCGCCGCCGGGGCGCAGCATGAGGAGCTCGGCTCGGTTCTGGACTCCTTCATCTCCGAGCACGGTATCAACGAGGGCAACTTTGCCCTGGGCTTTCGCTCCGTCGGCGGGGATGAATACCTGTACAATGCCGACAAGCTCTTTGACACGGCCAGCCTCTACAAGATACCGCTGAATATGTACTATTACGAGCTGGAGGCCTCCGGTGCGCTCGCGGCCACGGACAAGGTCGGCGGCGTGTCGCTGGCCGACTGCCACAGGCTGAGCCTCGTGAAGTCGGACAACGAGCTGTCTGAAAAGATGGTGCAGCGGATAGGAGGCTTCCGGGCTCTGAAGCTCAAGGCGCTCGAATACTGCGGTATGTCTGAGTCGGACGTGGGCGCGGGCTTTTTTGACACCACGGGCTTCACGGCGCGGATGATGCTGGGCATACTCGAGTACCTGTATAACGGCGGGGACGTTTTTGCCGGGCAGCTGGAGCTGATGAAAACGGCGCAGGAGGGCGAATACCTGCGCAGCGGCAGCTGCGGGCTGGAGATTGCGCAGAAGTACGGGGCGCAGGTCTACAACGGGCTGATGAACTTCTGCGTCGCCGGGATAGTGTACGCCGACGAGCCGTTTTCGTGGTGATATATACCCGCGGCGTCGGAGGCGCCGGAGAGCTGATGGGAGAGATATGCGACATCCTTGCCGAGTTCGAGACGGATGTGCAAACGGAGGAGGAAGCGGAAATTGTTTCTCCCGAGCTTGCCCGCATCATGCTTCTGGCAGCTGAATTTGCCCTGAGAATAAGCACATTCCAAAGCCTCCACATAACATGACCCCGACGCTCCGTTTGAACGTCGGGGTCATTGTTATTCACTTGCAGAAGCGCATGAAGAAGGTCGCCGCGTGGGCCCTGGTCGAGTTCGACGTGGGATTGAGATTCCCAAGGTCGTCTCCTTCGATGAGGCCCGTGCTGGCCGCCCACTTCATCGCGTCGAGGGCCCAGTCGCTTATGCTCGCTGCGTCGGGCGCGGTAATGGCGTACTCGACAACAGGGCTGCCCTTGTAGCGCCAGAGCATCGTTACCAGCTGCTCCCTCGTGATGCAGCCCGTCGGATTCGTGCCGTCCGAGACACCGCTCTCGACCGCCCACTTCTGAGCCACGGTCATCCAGCTGTCTCCGCTGACCTCAACACCGTCGATCCTCGCCAGAACCGCCCAGACCATGGCTCTCGTCAGCGGGCTGTTCGGCGCGAACTTGTCCGCCTCGACGCCCTCCATGATGCCGTTGG
>CABVBV010000082.1 GCA_902496595.1 uncultured Eubacteriales bacterium
TCCGTGCGCTGGGTTATCTGGTCCTCGTTTGCCGTCAGCGGGTCGAGGTAGAGCTTGAGTTCCCCGCCCCGGCTCTCGAGCTGCGCGCGCAGCTCCTCCAGCTCCTGCGCGCTGCCAAGCTGGCCCAGGAGCTTTGTCCCGGCCTCGTTGTTCTTCGTGTAGCAGCGATAGACCATCAGCAGGTTTTCGACCCCGTCTTCGGCCAGGGCCTCGGCCATCTCTCCCGCCTGGGCAAAGGTCGTGAAGGTGCTGGTGGTATTGATCAGAAAGCCTTTTTTCTTGTCCGCGCCCAGCACCTCGAGCTGCATGGGCACGGCCCCGGAGGCCGCGCCGCCCAGCAGAGAGAGCTCGCCGCTGTCCAGCAGCAGCTTGCGGTACATGACCGCCATGCCGTCGTAGCCGGCAGACTCGCCCTCGGTGAAGTACAGACTCAGCCTGGGCTCGAGGCTGTTTATGTCCGGCTGCGGCATCAGCGCGCCCGAGCCCTCCTTGCGGTTTATGTTCATCATGTACTTCTGCCGGTACTCAAAGCGGGCCGCCGCCCAGTTGTAGGGATTGTTCGTCAGGGCCGGAGTGGCAACGATGCTGGCATACTCCGCACCGCTCTCCACCACCGCGAGAAAGCCGTTCTGACCCTCGCCGTGCACTATGCCGTAGATGGGCATGTAGGCCTGGTTTTCCTCTTTTATGTACGCATAGCCGCCGTAGCTGTAGTTTTCGACACCGGCGTCCGGGCCGTAGATGCGCGCGGCGTAGGTCGAAACGTAGTTGGCCGGCTCCAGGAACCGGATGAGCGCGCCCGTGCCGTCGGGTATGAGCATGTAGCCGTCGATATCCGCGCCGTAGGAGGCGCCGAGGAAGGGCATGAAGGTCACTGACTTGAGCATGTAGCCCTTGTCGTTGTTTTCGAGCAGACCCTCGCGCAGGCTGCCCTCCACGACATCAAAGCTCAGGCGCCTGCCCTCGAGCTCTACCGCCACGTCCATCTCTATGCCCACGCTCTCGAAGGCCAGGCTGCAAATGAGCCCGTTTTCCGTGATCTTATAGCTCGCTTTGCCGTCCTTGCCTATGCTCAGGCGGCTCTCGCCGCCGGACTTGTCAAAGCACTCTATGGCGGCCAGGGAATTGCCGTAACAGTTCCAGGTGCTGTTCAGGCCCTCGGCCTCCTCAAGCGGCAGGCTGCCCCAGACATAGCCGCTGGCCTTGTTCACGACGCGCAGGGCGCCGTACTGCCTGTTGAGCCAAAGCTCCAGCTCGTCTGACTCCGCGGCCTTCTCGAAACCCGCCAGGTCAAAGCGGCTCTCTACCGGTTCGTCGCTGTAAGGATGTACCTGCCGGTTCGAGTTGGCCTCGAGCATTCCCGATTGTAATGGGTTTCCCGATAGGGGATTTGCTAGCAAATCCCCTATCGGGCCGTCAGCCCCGCTGACGGCCGCAATGGCAGTTGTTGTCATCAGAAGCGTGACCGCCAGAAAAACCGCAGCGACCCGTATCATGCACTTATTGGAACGCACGATATCTCACCTCCTCGAACACCTCAAACACGAACGACAGCAGCTCGCGCCAGAGGATGAACAGCACGGCCGCAGCAATAATGGCCATAGCCATGAAAAACAGGGTCAGCAAAATGTTGGATATTGTCTTCGGAATCGTATACATATTCGTCTCGCGTATGGATATGAAGACGAGCACGCAGGTGTATCCCAATATCAGCCCGCAGAGCAGGTCATACATGAATATCTCAGTCCAGGTAAACACATAGGAGAGCACTACCATGACCGGCCAGAGCACGATGAACGCTGTGAGTGAATAGCCCAATATAATGTACATCTGCTTGAAGGTCGCCTTGCCCTCGTTGATGGCGCTTATGAGGTAGGTGCCTACCAGAAACAGCGCGGCGGGCCCCACCTGCATGAGAGCTATGGCCAAGGGGCTGCTGCCTATCCAGTAACCGCCGCCGAACACGAATGAGGTGAGCCCGCGGCAGATCATGCTGACCGCAAAGGCTGTGATATAGAGTATCGTGGCGGCCGCAAAGCTGCCCCTGTCTTTTTGCTTTATGTAGTACGCCCCGTCTATGGGGTGCATCACCATATACCAGGCGTCCGTCGTGAGCTGCTTCACCAGCGGATGCTTGGCTCTGAAGCCGTCCACTGCGTCGGAAATGTATTCATGGTAAGCATAGCGTTTCCTGGCGAAGTGGTCTGCCAGACCTATTGCGAAGAGTATCAGCACGGCCAGCAGCACCCATTCGATATTCTGCCGCATCCACTCGCTGCGCATCTCCCAGAAGCAGTCCGAGTAGCGCTCGCGCTCGCCGCAGAGCTTGTAATACTCGGCGGCCTCGTCGTAGCGCATGAGTTGGAAGAGCGAGTCGGCGTAGCCCACGTTTGCCATATAGGTGTTCGGGTTCATCTTCTGGACTTCGCTCCAAGCGGCGAGACTCTCGTCGTAGTTTCCGGTGTTGTAGGCGGAGTTCGCCCGGTTCACGAGGTCTGCAAAGTCGGTCGGGCTCCAGACCTGTATGAGCCCGCGTTCCTTGTCCAGCAGGTAGATGTTCCCGTCGTCGTCCGATTCCACAGCACTGACAACAGTCATGACGCCGTTCCTGTCCGAGTTCGATGCACGGCCGCCGAACTGATAGAGGAACACGCCTTCACTCGAGTATTCGTCTATGTAGCCGTTGCTCGTCACGGCGTAGTAGCTGCCGCTTGACGTCACGGACACGTCTACGTAGTCCGGCCTTGTGTAGTTGCTCTCTGCAAAGGTATTCGTGCCGGCCAGATTCAGACGCTTGATGGAGTCAAAGGACTCTGCTGTCTGTGAAACGGAAAACACCATGTTGTCGTCCGCAATGTCGAGCGCCACGATCGGCGGCGGGGTGCGGAGCAGCATCCTGTCCTTCTGCTCGTCAGTGTAAAATATCTTTTGGAACCACTCGATCAGTGAGAGCTGTCCGGTGGTGTTAGCGCCGAAGAAACCGTTGAAGCTGCCGTCGGCATTGAATTGCAGAATGCCTTCGCTCGTGCCCTCGCTGACGACGAAAATGGTGCCGAAGTCGTTGACCGCCACTTTTTTGGGCTTATAGGGGCTGGAGCCGTAGTAACTCTCCTGCGGCTTGCCTATGCGGCCCTTCTCGGTGCGCTCCGGGCTGAATATTACGACCTCCTCCGCCCTGTAATCCGCCACATATATAGTCCCGTCGTCGTCGAGCCATATTCCCGTGGGCCCGCTGAGGATGCCCTCTCCAAAGCTCTCGACTTCGCCCGTCGCAAGCTCGTACACTATTATGCGTCCGTTTCCGGAATCCGCGATGTAAAGGGCTCCGTTGTGCAGGAACATATCTTCCGGAGCGCTCAAGCCTATGTTCGTCAGGTAGGTTCCGACGGGCACGAACGCATCCTGTATCCTGACAAACATACTCAGGGAATTGTACTCCGCCCCGAATGTCACAGTGTAGGTGGTGCTGTCCATGGCAAGGGCGCCCGTTGCGCCGCCCAGCAGCGCCGCAGCCGTCAGGCAGCATATCAGAATTGCCAGGGCCCTTTTCAGTTTCCCTCTCATGCAGCGCACCTCACTTCATGCCGGAGTGGGACATGGTGTTCATGACCCGGGACTGGAGGATGATGAACAGCACGAGGTTCGGGATGAACATAATCAGCGTCGCCGCCGCCTGAAGGCCCAGGCCCGCCACCGCGCTGTTGCCGAGTATGCCGCTAGCCCCGGCCATGTTGTTGGCGTTTGCCAGGTTGCTGGCGCCGGCCTGGTTCGACAGCGTGGTCATGTAGAAGGCAAAGGTCTTGAGCGCCTCGTTGTTTATGAAATAGTTAGAGGCCTCCACGCTGCCCCAGGCCGACTGGAATGCCAGTATCGCCACCGTGGCCAGCGCGGGCGAGATATTCGGTATGACTATCCGTCTGAGGATCTGGAAATCCCCCGCGCCGTCTATCCTTGCAGCCTCGATCATCTCGTCCGGCAGTTCGTCTATGAACTGCTTCACAAGGTAAAGGCCCACAGGTATGGCAAGCAGCGGTATCACCTGCGCCCAGAAGGTGTCCGTGAAGCCGAGCTTGCTCATGATGATGTACCTGGGTATCGCCACGGCCGCCGACACGAACATCAGCGCCGCCTCGTTGATGCCGAATAGGATGTTCTTGAGCCTGTACCTCTTTTTCGACATACAGTAGGCCGCCATGGAGGTTATCAGCACGGACAGCAGCACGACCACCAACGTCGAGAGCACGCTGTTGAAAAGATACCTCGAGACCGGTATGGCCTTGTTGTCCGAGGTCGCGATGAGGCTCTGGAAGTTTTGCAGCGTCGGCCTGAGCGTGATGAGGTTCGGGGGGTAGTTCAGCAGCTCATCCAGAGGCTTGAAGGCGTTGAAAATGATGAATATCATCGGGAATGACATGAACACCATGATCGGAAGAAGGATTATGTAGAACTTGATCTGGCTTCTGTCAAAGCGTGTTGGATTTATGCCCGTGAGCCGGATGCGGTTTTTCTTTTTAGTTTTCATCACGCCGCCTCCTTATCCCTGAACACCTTTTTGGACAGCTGTGATATGACCCAGATGATTATGAGCACGATGACGGATATAGCCGCGCTGTAACCCATCTCATAGCGGACGAAGGCGTGCTCGTCGGCGTGTGTTATCAGCAGCTGACCGGCGTAACCTGGAGTCGGATTCGCGCCCGAGAGTTGGACGCCGATATTCGCGTTCTGGAAGGCGTTGACGATGGCCATGATCGCTCCGAACATCATGTGCGGCTTGATGGCCGGTATGGTCACATAGATGACCTCCTGGAGCCGGTTCGACACTCCGTCAATGTGCGCTGCCTCATACAACTCGCGGTTCACATTCAAAATTCCCGCCAGCATCGACAAAAAGCCTATGCCCATACAGCTCCAGAGTGAGACGATTATCATGATGGTCATGATGTACTTGGCGTCCGACAGCCAGACTATCGGCTCGCGGATGATGTCCCACTTGAGCAGAAACGAGTTCAGATATCCGACCTTGTCGCCGGCGAAGATGACCTGCCATACGTTCTGTATCATCGTGGGCCCGGTCATGGACGGCAGATAGAGTATCGCGGCCATTATCGTCCTCGGTATGCGCGGGATCTGCGCAAGCATCCAAGCCAGGATGAAGGCCAGGATATAGCCGAAGACGCCGACAATAACTGCGTACTTGATAGTGTTCGGCAGGGCGTAGCCGGAGAAAACGTCGTCGTTCGTCAGGATGTTGATGTAGTTCTCCGCCCCGACCCAGTGCGGGCTCTGAATAGAGTTGAAGTCCGTGAACGACAGGCCGAAGGCCACAAGTATGGGGATGATTATAAACACCACAAACAGCAGAACGAACGGAAGCTGCAGCCAGAAGACCGCGTGTTTATCCATTCGCTTTACTACGGCGTACACACCGTTTTTTACTGCCCGTATCGCAGCCATCCTACTTCCCCCTTTCTGCTCCAAGCCCGGCTATGATGTCGTCCACGACGTGGATATTGTAGTCTTTGAGCTTGTTGCCCTCGTCGTCGAAGTAGCCGAACTCGGCCAGTTTTCTGAGCATTTCGCGGTTTGAGATGAGTGTGGCCTCGTCTATCATCGGTCTGAACTGTTCGCCCTCCGTGACTATCTGTATCCAGGCGTTGCTGAGCGAGCGCTCGAGTATGTAGCTGGCCGGGTGTCTGAGTACCTCCTTCTGCCACTGCCACTGCTCGAGTATGACCTGCTTGTGTGAGAGCGGATATGACATCTGCGCAAAGGCCGCGTGGTTTGCTGAGTTCCAGATGTAGTCCGAACCGTATTTTGCCTGCAGGTCGTTTGCATACCTGAGCTGCGTCTCGGACGAGAGCCACCATTTCAGGAACTCATATGCCTCGTCCTTCATCTTGGTGTTGGCAAATATCATGGCCGTCGTCACGTCCGCCGACTGCTCGCGGTGTATCACCCCATCCCTCTCCGTACCCGGCGAGAGGGCGATATCCCAGAGCCCGTTGAGTTCCGGCGCACCCATCTGCAGCTTCACATAGGTCGCGGAGTTGGAAACGCCGATGGGGATGTAGCCCGAGCGGAAGGCGTTGAAGAAATCCGGCACGTTCTGGGCCATGCCGTAGACGCTGTATAGCTCGGTCATCTCCCGCAGGCCCTTGAGCGTGTCCGGGTCGCTGAAGTTGGAGTAGCAGCCGTCTTCAGAGTACAGGCTGCCGCCGTTCTGGAAGATGAAGCAGCCCATGGACTCAAAACCCTTGTAGCCCGGGTCTTTGGCAAGGGGAAGATAGAAATTCATGGCGTTGCTCAGCAGCGTCGGCATCATGGCCTTGACGTCCTCCCAGGTCTCCGGCACGCTCAGGCCCAGCGAGTCCAGGATGTCCTTGCGATAGAACAGGACGTAGTAGTCCTGGGTCTCCGCCGCAGCGTAGATGCCGTCCTCATAGGCCATGGGCGCAAGGGATTCGAGGTTGAACTCCTTGCTGTACCAATCAATAAAGTCGTCAAATTCCAGCAGGTTGAGCGCCATGCCTCGCATGGCAAACTCTGCCGGGCGGTAGTAGCTGAGTCCCAGTGCCATATCCGGCGTATCGCCCGTGGAGTTCGCCATCGTGATACGCTTTTCGTCCGGCATGATGGAGAAGGAGACGTTTATGCCCGTCTTCTGTGTAAAGTCCTCCGCAGTCAGCTGGCGCAGCGTCTCGACGTACTGCGTGGACTTGTTCACCCACACCGTCAGAGCGCCGCTGCCGCTCGTCGAGCTCTCGACCTCGTTCATGATGGGAGAAAACGAGTACAAAAACTGCTTGAGCGAGGCGTCCATGCTCTTGAAGAGGTTGGCCGAGGGCGAGGGCAATTCCGCGTCTTCGGCGTGCAGATAGATGCAGTCCAGGCTGAGGTTCTGGTCATAGAGGCTGGAGAGCGCCTTTGCGGCCAGCTGTGCAGCAGAGTTGGAGCCGTCGTTGAGCAGGTTCAGGCGGTTCGGTATCTCCCGCGGCTTGGAGGCGAACCTCTCCAGGTTCTGTACTGCCAGTTTTATGTCCGCAGCAAAGGAGGGGCTGCCGCCCGAAAGCTCGCCCAGTTCGTCGTAAATAGCAGTGAGCTCATTTATCCAGCGCTCCGCCCTCTCAAGTATGTCGGGCATATACTGGAACACGTCCCAAGTCCTGTTCGCATCCACGCTCGCACTCGAGCCCGAGCTGTTGCCCCGTATCCTGCTGAGCAGCAGTCCTGTCTCGTTGATGTCGCCGATCACTTCCAGGAGCCTGTGATACGGCCCGTCCAGCGGCCCGGCTGTGACCTTGAGCGTGAGGATGTGTACGCCCTTCGTGAGATAGAGCCTGAGCGGCTCCTCTCCTCCAGCTGTGAGGTTGGCATACTTGTTAATGCCCGTATTGGCAAAGCCGATATCTCTCAGCTCCGTATACGGGGTCTGACCGTCCACTTCCACAGAACGATATGAGAGTCCTCCTGTTTTCAGCGGCTGGCTGTATTTGAAGCTCAGACAGTAGAAGGCGTCCTCCGGCACCTCCACCTCGTAGTACAGTTTTTGCCCGATCAGCTTGTTGGACTTGTCCTCGGTGGCGTTTATCAGTTTGCCGTAGGGACTGTACGGTGTGAGCGAGACGTTCTGCACGCTCGAGCCGCGTATGGCGCTGTCGCTCTTCGCCCTGAAGTCCTCACCCTGTATAGTAATAACCGGCCCTGTATACTCTGCGGCGTTCCGGAGGTCTGCGACGTATTCGTCATAACTCGGCATTACCTCCGGCTCCACAGCGTACAGGGCATAGAGTTTAATATTCTGATTCATCGGGAAGATCGTAAGGCTGTTGGCTCCCGCCTCGAGCTTATACTCGACCGGGAGGCGGGCAAAGTCCTCATAATCTTCAAAATATGAAACCGAAAACGGCAGTTGGTACTGTTCCGGCTGTATCTCGTTTCCATACCTGTCCACACCTGTCTCGCAGGTGTCCGCCCACAGGAAGGGCAGTACGACGGTGCAAGTCTCGCCGTTCACGCCGACCTTCACCTGGTTTTCAAAAGCGTTGTCCTCGTATGCGGCATAGACCGCGGCTATCCAGTATGTGTCTGCCGCATCCACCTCAAGGCTGAACTCGTATTCCGTCTCGGCCACGAGCTCCATGCCCTCGTCGTAATTCAGCGAACCCGCGACTCTGTCCAGGAACCCGAGCTTGGAGTCGGCAAGCTCATCGTCGGAGAGGATGTACTCTCTTTGTGTCCGGGCCGCAAGTTCGTCAAGGTCGCCGGCCTCCGCGCTCATGACATCGGCGGTGGCCGCTACCCAGACGACGATCGCAGCCGCCAGAGCGACAGCCGCCGCCTTTGCTAGTTTCTTCATGCTCACACCCTCCCCGAAACTTTCCGTCCACCTGCCGTCACAGCCGATATGGCTGTGACGGCAGGCTTTGGAGATACCGTGCTATTATTCAGATGCTGTACGTATATCAGCCGCCGACTTTTTCGTTGAATGCCGCGAGCTGCTCCTGAAGGGCGGCGTTGACCAGAGTATCGATCTGCGGCGCGACCTCGGCAGCGCTGGCCTTACCCTCGCGGACGGAGCTCAGCAGAGCGTTGACCTCGTCGTTGAAGATGTTGTTGTAGCCCGGGATGACCTTGTTGATGTCGCCGCGGATGGAGTACTCAAGGCTCTCATACAGGGCGGCCAGGCCCTCGGTCACGTTCGGGTTCTCGCTGAACTTGGCAACGACGTCCGGGTGCTGCGTGCAGGGCATGAACCAGGTCTTGAGCAGGGTCGTGGTCTCCCCGGCGAACTCGCCGTCATTGCGGGCAGCGAAGATATCGAGCCTCTGGAGATTGCCTTCAACGCCGTAGGTCAGCCACTTGAGCAGCTGGAAAGCGGCCTGCGGGTCGGCGCAGGTGCTGGTGAGGTAGGCGCAGTCAACGTGGATGGGGGTGTAGGTCGGGGTGTCGGCGTCTACCCGCGGATACGGCCAGTAGTCCCAGTTCACCTGGCACTCGTTGCGCATCCAGTTGTCGTTGTAGGTGGCGTTGGTGCAGAGCAGAGCCATACCGTTTTTGAAGGTGTAGTGGTTGTCGTCCTTGCCGGCTTCACCGAACTTGGCAACGTAATCGGAGCTCATGGAGGTGGTGCCGTCCTCCTCCTTCGGGTAGCGCATGATCCAGGCCTCAAGGCCGGGGAC